>DASPGR010000317.1:0-4442 GCA_035620515.1 Burkholderiales bacterium
TCCTTCGCCCGGTAGAGCGCGCGATCTGCCGCCTGAACGACTTCCTCCGGGGCGGCCAGCCGCTCGTTTCGCTCGGCGACACCGATGCTGATCGTCACGGACACCGAGCGCTTGCCGCGCCAGCCGCCGCGCTGGCGCTTGCGGCCTTTCGTCTTCTTGGGCCGGTCGGAAGCGCGCAGGGCGAGCTTGTACGCCTCGACATTCTCGCGCAGCGCCTCCAGGAAGGGAACCGCTTCCCCGGTGCCTTTTCCCGGAAACACCACCGTGAATTCCTCGCCGCCATAGCGAAAGGCCTTGCCGCCGCCTCCGACCCGGGCAATCCGCCCCGCAATCATCTTGAGAACCTGGTCGCCCAGGTCGTGGCCATAGGTATCGTTGAAGTCCTTGAAGTGGTCGACGTCGAGCATGGCAATCGTGTAGGTGCGCGGCAGCGCCATCAGCTGCTCGTTGAGAGCGCGGCGGCTTGGCAGCCCGGTCAGCTCGTCGCGGAACGCCATGCGGAACGTGTCCTGCAGTACACCGATCGTCATCATCAGCCCGGCTGCGGCAATGAAGACCGAGAAAGTCGTCGACGCTCCGATAACGTGGGCGCCGACGGCGAAAGCGACGATCGCTCCCGCAAAGCTCGCGTTGATGGCGGACCTCGTCAGGAATGTGGCGAAGAGCGCAGCCAGCAGACCTGCCGCGATCGTGAGCACTGAGAGCTGTGGCAGCTGCCCCAACTTCAGCACCCCGCTACCCGGGAAGGGGTGCGAGGCCGCTGTAATGATGCCCGCGCTTCCGCTCCAGACGATCCACGCCGTGAGTGCGCCCTGCGCCGCGAGCACGCCGAGGCGAAGTGCACCGTGGCGGTTGAGGATTCCGCGCTCCGGGAGGAATGCGAGCAGCGCCACGTTGAGCGGGACGAAGAGGCCCAGGGCAAGGAAGACCGCGCGCGCGCGCAGGCTGACGAGGCCTTCCTGGAGCCAGAGCTGCTGCGCGGCATAGGCAACGATCAGCACAATGAGTGCCGCCAGCACACGCCCGCGCTTGAACGTCACGGCGAGCGCCGCGCCGATTACGAAAAGGAGGTAGGGCGCATAGACCTCGAGCCCGGCCAGTGCGCGCGGCAACGCCGAGCTGTAGAAAACGAAGAGGAAGGCGCCCGCCAGAACAACGGCCGGAACGGTGAGGAGGGCAAGGCCTCCGAGCAAGGCGGGCATTACGGCACGATGCGCCGCGTCATGGTCGATCGGCGGGCTCGAAGTGCATGGCGCGATTATAGCGGGATGAGATGCTTCGCGGCCCTGGCAATTTGTTGAACCGTACCGGATGTGCGACGATCACGCCCGCATCGCCGGCGCGCGTCCTCTATCGCGGAATGGCGGTATCCATGCGCAGCCGCGGGCCACGATCATTCTGGAGAACTCTTGTGCCCAAGTACGACTACGATCTATTCACCATCGGCGCAGGCTCGGGCGGTGTGCGTGCAAGCCGATTTGCCGCCGGGTTCGGTGCGCGCGTGGCAATCGCCGAAGAGCGCTACCTTGGCGGCACGTGCGTCAACGTAGGCTGCATTCCGAAGAAGCTCTTCTCCTACGCGGCGCATTTCCACGAGGACTTCGAGGATGCGGCCGCCTATGGCTGGCGCACCGGAGAGCCTGCTTTCGACTGGAAAACGCTGCTCGCCCACAAGGACCGGGAAATCGCGCGGCTAAACGGCGTCTACGAGCGCCTGCTCAAGAGCTCCGGTGTCGAGATATTCAGGGGGCGCGCGAGCGTTGTCGATCCGCACACCGTGGAAATGGACGGCCGGCGCATGACGACGCAGCATATCCTGGTCGCCACGGGCGGCTGGCCGGTAAAGCCGGTGATTCCGGGGGCGGACCTCGCCTTCACGTCCAACGAGGCATTTCACCTCGACTCGCTGCCGCGCCGCGTCGTCGTGATGGGCGGCGGCTACATCGCGGTGGAGTTCGCCTCGATCTTCAACGGCCTCGGAGTGGAGACCACTCTCGTTTATCGCCGCGAGCGGCTCCTGCGCACTTTTGATGCCGATCTGGGCCGTTTTCTCGGCGAGCAGATGGCCGCGAAAGGAATCAGGATCCGCTACGGCTGCAACATCGCGGCGATTGCCCGGAACGGGTCGCTCCACAGCACGTTGACCGACGGCTCCGTGATCGAGAGCGACGGCGTCATGCTGGCGACCGGCCGTGCGCCGAACATTGCGGGTCTTGGCCTGGAGCGCACCGGCGTGGAGCTTGCTGAAAACGGGGCAGTGGTCGTCGATGGGCGCTATCAGACCAGCGTGCCCTCGATTCACGCGATCGGTGATGTGACTGACCGCGTGCTTCTGACGCCGGTCGCCCTGGCCGAGGGCATGGTCGTCGCTGATCGCCTCTTCAATGCGGGGCGACGCGGCATGAGCTACGAGAACGTCGCCACGGCGATCTTTTCGCATCCCAACGTCGGGACGGTCGGTCTGTCCGAGGAGGAAGCGCGCGAGCGGGGCCTGGACGCGGTGATCTACCGGTCGACCTTCACGCCCCTGAAGCACACCCTGACGGGGCGCGCCGAGAAGTCGCTCATGAAGCTCGTCGTCGACCGCAAGAGCGACCAAGTCCTGGGCGTGCACATGGTAGGCCCCGAGGCGGGTGAGATCATCCAGGGCTTTGCGGTCGCGCTCAACTGCAACGCCACGAAGGCGCAACTCGACGCCACCATCGGGATACATCCGACGCTGGCCGAAGAGTTTGTGACCATGCGCGAGCCCGTCCAATCCTAGGGACGAGCGTTTCTAAGGAGCGAGGCGCTCGATCTTCCAGCCGCGCCGCATGCGGCGATAGAGGATGCGGTCGTGCAGGCGGTCTTCGCGGCTCTGCCAGAACTCGATCACCTCCGGCGCCAGGCGATATCCGCCCCAATGCGGCGGTCGAGGCACCTGATCCGGGTAGCGTCGTGCGAGCTCCGTCATGCGTTGTTCGAGCGCGCCACGGTTGGGAACCGCGTCGCTTTGTGGTGACGCCCAGGCCGAGAGCTGGCTGCCGCGCGGGCGCGTCGCGAAATAGTCATCCGATTCCCGGCGCGTTACTTTTGTAGCGCGGCCGTCGACGCGCACCTGGCGCGAGAGGCTGCCCCAGTAGAAGAGCAGCGTCGCGGATGCGTTGCGCCCGATCTCCTGGCCTTTGCGGCTGCGATAGTTCGTAAAGAATACGAAACCGCGGGCATCGAAGCTCTTCAGCAGGACCATGCGCGCAGAGACGCGGCCGCTGCGGGTCGCGGTGGCGAGCGCAACCGCGTGAGGCAACGGCTTCTCGACCTCGAGCGCGCGCTCGTACCATTCCCCGAACTGGGCGATCGGGTCATGGGCAACGGTTGCTTCATCGAGAACCGGGAGGCGATCAACCACGTCCGGGATTGTAGCCTCTCGCGCCGCCGGTTGCCCCCGGCGCCGGGGACGCTAGCTGACGACCTGCCAGGTGCCGTCACCCGTCTGGCACGCGTGGCCTTTTCCGGATTCGCTGCGGCCTCCGCGCGTCGTTTGCAGATCGAACTCACGGCAGGCGTGTCCATTGCGCGCGTAGCCTTTGACCGGCGTCAGGAGAAAGGTCGTCCCGGTTTCCGGATTCGACCATCGCACACGGCGGTTGTCCCCGGCGAGCTCGAGCGCGTGCCCCATGCAGGCGCGGTCCGCATTGTCCAGGTCGCGCCCGATCTGCGCGCCGATGACGGCGCCGGCGATGGTGCCAACCACGATCGCCACCTGGCGGTCGCTGCCTTTTCCGACCTGGGAGCCGATTGCGCCGCCCACGACGCCACCCAGCACGGCACCCACGGCCTCACGGTTGCAGCGGCCCTCGATGACGCCGTAATCCTTTTCCCACCGCTTCCCGCTGTACCCCGTGTAGTAGGGGTCGTTCTTCTTGCGCCAGCCGTGAGCCGGGGCCCATGGCGGGGGATCCCCGTACACATTGACGGGCAGCACCAGCGCTAGCGTGAGCGCGGTCATCGCAGCGGCGCCGAAAAGCGCCTTGATCGAGATCGGGGTCATCATCCGTAGCCTCCTGCAGGGAACTCGCTCCCGGAAGGATAGCGCACCCGGACGTAGCCGGATTCCTCTTTTGGGTAAACCTTTTATCTCATGTGACCGCCCGCACGCTTTGAATGTTGCGCGAGCGCCGCACGCCGCCCCGGACCGTGAAATTTGCCTCGCTCGCGCGAATCGCACCGACTGCGCCGCCGCGGAAGGGGGCAGAATGGCGATCCGGGCGGCCGTCGCAGCGCGTCCGGCAAGAACAAGTTCAAGCGCCGTGGACAGGGGAAGAAAATGGATCACCGATCCTCGTGCAGGGAGACCGCTCACGAGCGCTGCCCGCGAAGGTTGACACCTGGCGCCATGGCAGCCCTGGTCATCATGGTGATCGTCATGGCTCCCGCGGAATTCGTGCAGGCGCAGGTGCGCT
>DASPGR010000318.1:0-8872 GCA_035620515.1 Burkholderiales bacterium
CGCTCGGCGAACGCGCGAGTGCCGAGCGGCCCGCCCAGATCACGGGTGCGCGTGGCAGGATCCTGCAACGCCCGATCGATTGCAACGTCGATGGCGTGTGCCGCACGGGCGAACGCATCGTTGCGATGGCGCCGCGCCAGCCAGTCGAGCAGCATTGCTGCGGAGAGAATGAGCGAAGTGGGATTCGCCTTGTCCTGGCCGGCGATGTCGGGCGCACTGCCGTGCTGCGCCTGCGCGCAGCAGGAATCATCGCCCGCCATCACGGAGCCGGCGAGCCCGATGCTGCCCGAGAGCTCGGAGGCCTCGTCCGACAGAATGTCACCGAACATGTTGCCGGTCACGATCACGTCGAAGCGCGCGGGGTCGCGCAGCAGCAGAGCCGCCATCGCATCGACGATTGTCTCCTCGAGCTGCACCTGCGGAAATTCCCGGGCGACTTTGCGCATCTCCCGCAGGAAGAGACCATCCGAGATGCGCAGCACGTTCGCCTTGTGGACGGCTGTGACCTTCTTCCGGCGCTCCACGGCGCACTCGAAGGCGGCGCGGGCGATGCGCTGGCATTGCCGCGCGGTCACCTTGCGCACGCTGAGTGCCATGTCCTCGGTCGGCATGAACTCGCCGACGCCCATATACATGTTGCGATCCGCGTAGAACCCCTCGGTGCATTCGCGAAAGATGACGAGATCGACGGGCTTCCCTGTTAGCCCGACGCCCAGCCGCGATCGGGCAGGGCGGATGTTTGCAAAGAGGTCGAGTTTCACCCGCAGCTCACCCGAGGGATTGATGCCTCCCTGCTCCCGCGGCGGGTACTGAAGGTGATCGACCGGCCCGAGTATGATCCCGGGCGCCTTGCGCGCGGCCTCCATCACGTTCTCGGGCAGAGTCGAGCCTTTTGATTTCAGCGTCTTGAGCCCGATGTCCTGCGTTTGCCATTCGAGGCCAAGCCTGAACTTCTCGTTCGCGCGTTGGAGAACGGCGAGCGTCGCATCCGTGATTTCGGGCCCGATGCCGTCGCCGGGAAGGACCAGGAGCTGCATGCGAGGGATGAGGGCGAACGATGAAGGGCAGTTGTTGTTAAGGCGGAGGCGCGATTGTAACATCGGGACGTCGATAGACTCCTGATGGCGGTGAGTGATGTTCGAAGGTTTTGAGCGTTTCGAGGTGCAGACCAGCGATCCCGAGGTGCGCATCGTCGGGCGCAAGGGCGGGAAGGGGCCGGGGCTGCTGCTCCTCCACGGCAATCCCCTGACGCATGTGACGTGGCACAAGGTCGCGCCGCGGCTCGCGGAGCGATACACGGTGGTGGCGACCGATCTTCGCGGCTACGGCGACAGCTCAAAACCGCGGGGCAAGCCGGACCACAGCAACTATTCGTTCCAGCGCATGGGCCAGGACCAGGTGGAGGTGATGGAGCACTTCGGCTTCAAGGAGTTCTTCCTGGTAGGCCATGACCGCGGCGCCCGAACGGCCTTCCGCATGGCGCTCGATCATCCCGATCGGGTGAAGAAATTTGCCAGCGTCGATATCGTGCCGACGCACCATACGTGGACTAGGTTTCCGCGCGGCTGGGCGCTGCATTCCTACCACTGGATGTTCATGGCGCAGCCGTACGACTTCCCGGAACGGCTGCTCTCGTCGAACCTCGAGTACTACATGAAGAAGAAGCTCGAGAAGCACACGCACGGGCAGGGGGGGCTCGAGCCGGAGGCGGTCGCCGAGTACATGCGATGCTGCACGCCGGAGCAGATCCACGGCGTATGCGAGGACTACCGCGCGGCGGCGACCATCGACCTCCATATGGATACGAGGGATTTCGAGGCGGGGAACAAGGTGAAGTGCCCCGTGCTGGTGACCTGGGGCTCCAAGAGCCATGTCGAGCAGCATTTCAGCCCGCGCGAAGCATGGCCGCAGTACGCGTCGGACATAAAAGGGTTCGTCCCGCTTCCCTCCGGGCACTACCCGCAGGAGCAGGCGCCCGACGAAACCTACCGTGCCCTGGCAGACTTCCTTAAGGGATGAGGACGGAGGGATGAGCGCGTTCAAGCACTCATCACCCATCCCCCATCACCGATCACGATTCATCAAGAAATGGAAACGCTGATAGAGCCGCGCGAGCTGCAGGCCCTGGCGCAGAAGGACGAGCTGCTGGTCCTCGATGCGCGCCGGCCCGCGGACTACGCGAAGGGCCACATACCTGGGGCGGTGAATTTCAGCACGTACGACGATTTCGCGCTCGACACGCGGCCCGAGGGACTGGCCGCGTTTGCAAGGAATCTCGCCGGGCGCTACGCCGCCGTGGGAGTTTCGAAGTTCCGTCCGATCGTCGTATACGAGGACGATACCGGGATGCGGGCAGCGCGGGAGGCCTGGATCCTGGAGTACCTCGGCCATTCCCGTGTAAAGATCCTCCACGGCGGTCTCGCGGCGTGGCGGGCGGCAGGTTGCAATCTGAGCCTCGAGCGCACGGGTGACTGGACCGTGGCGCTGAGGGTGCACGCGCGCAGCGAGCTCGTCATCGGAGCCGACGAGATCGCGGCGCGACTGGGCGCCCCGGGATGGACGCTCCTCGATGTGCGCGACGCGAACGAGAATGCGGGGCGCGACAAGACGGCCTGCTGCCCGCGGCGCGGCCGCATTCCGGGCTCGGTGTGGATCGAGTGGACGAACTTTCTGAGTGGCGGCCGATTCAAGGAGCCCGATGCCATCCGCTCGCTCCTTGCCGAGCGCGGCGTTGATCCCGAGTCGGAGATCGTGCCGTACTGCCATCGCGGCGCGCGCTCGGCGAACACTTATTACGCGCTGCGGCGCGCGGGGCTGAAGAAGGTGCGGAACTACATCGGGTCGTGGCACGAGTGGTCGTCGCGGACGGACCTGCCGATCGAAAAGCCGTGACCGGTGACTCGTGACCCGCAACGGGTCGCGCCGTTCAGCTAAGGCCGTATAACTTCTTGCCGGCGACGGGCATCTTCGCCGTCAGAATGTCTCCCGTAAGCGCTTCGGTGATGTAAATCGTCCGGAAATCCGGCCCGCCGAACGCGACGTTGTCGAGATGGTGATGGTGCGAGCCCTGCGCGTGGACGAGGTGGGTCGGCAGCATATTCGCGTCGAAGCGCCAGATGCCGACGCCCAGCTGGCAGACCAGCAACCCGTTCTCTCCGTCCATTTCGATGCCGTCGGGCCCCGCTACCCCGCCCGAGAGCTGGATCGCCACTCCCGTCTTGGACACGTTGCCGTCGGCCATGATCGGAAGGCGCCACACCTGCTGCGAGCGTGTCACGCCCACGTAGCAATGTTTTTCCGTCGTTGAGAGCGTGATCCCGTTCGGGCTCGGGATATTACTTGCAAGCCGGTCGAGCGCGCCGTCGGGGCGCAGCCGGTAGACGCGCCCCGTCGGATCGGCAATTCCCGTCTGGCCCTGGTCGGTGAAGTAGAGATCACCGTTGGAGGCGAAATGAAGATCGTTGAGCCCCTTGAAGCCTTCGCTGAACGCGGTTTCGAGGATCGGCTCGAGCTTCCCGCTTTTCGGGTCGAGGACGAGGAGTCCCTTCCTGTAATCGGCGATGAACGCGCGGCCGTCCTTGTGGAACTTCATGCCGTTCGGCCAGCCGTCGTACTGAACGACGAGCTCCCATTCCTTCTTCGGAGAGATGCGGAAGATCCGGCCGAACGGGATGTCCACGCACCAGAGATTTCCTTCGCGGTCGAACGCCGGCGCCTCCAGGAAGCACTCGACCTCCGTGCCCTGCCGGTTCGGATCGGACCACGCGGTGCGGCTCTTGTTGCGGAATTTCTTAGGCATGGAGGTGTAGACCTCCGCCTGGATCAACTCGAGCTGCTTGAATGGGTTGAACATTGGCATGCTCATTTCAAGAATTCCCTCTCCCCCAGGGGGAGAGGGGAGGGTGCGGGGGATTCATGAAACCACTTCGAGCTCATTTCAGCCCGAGCGACTTGATGAGCGGCCGCCACTTGTCCGTTTCGGAACGAATGTAGGCGGAAAACGCCTCGGGCGAGCCCGTGGCAATGTCGATGCCGCGCTTGAGTAGCGCATCCTTGACCTCGCGCGAGTCGAGCACCGACAGCGTTGCAGCGTGCAGCCGATCGACGATTGCGCGCGGCGTCTTGGCGGGCACGACGAGTCCGTACCAGTTCACCGCCTCGTAACCCTTGAAGCCTGTCTCGGCAACCGTCGGCACGTCCGGCAGCGCAGCGCTGCGCCGGCTCCCGGTCACGGCGAGAGCGCGGGCCTTCCCGGCCTGCACCTGCGGCACGGCCGTTGAAATCACAGCTACAAAAAGCTCGACGTGGCCAGCGATGAGATCCGTCATCGCGGGGCCGCCGCCTTTGTAGGGAACGTGAACGAGGTTGGCGTTTGCCATGGTCCGGAGGAGCTCGCCCGCCAGGTTGCCGGGGCTGCCGACGCCTGAGGACGCATAGCTCAAGCCCTGCGGCTTCTTGTTCGCGATCGCGATGAGCTCTTTCAGACCGCGGGCGGGGAGCGACGGATGGACGATGAAGATGTTCTGCAGCGCCACGACCTGGGCCACAGGGGCGATGTCCTTAAACGGGTCGTAAGGGACCTTCGTGATCGAGGGGCTGATTACGAGTGAACCGAACGTGGCAATGTGCACCGTATGACCGTCGGGCAGCGCCTGTGTCAGCAAATCGGTCGCGATCGTGCCGTTAGCGCCTGGACGGTTCTCCACCACGACCTGCTGCTTGAGGAGCTCGGTGTATTTGGGCGCCATCAGTCGCGCGACGAGGTCCGTCGCGCCGCCGGGGGGAAAGCCCACGACCAGCCGGACGGGGCGCGTCGGGTAGCGCTGCGACCACGCGTCCGGCGCCGCCATCCCCGCCCCTGCAAGCAGTATCAGTGCTGCAATCGCCGCCCGCCGCATACGGTGCCGTCCGCCAACACCCATCACCCGTCACCCATCACTCGTCACGCATCATTCACAGCGTTTCGGGCGGAAGCAAGCCTTGCCGCGAGGCGCAGCGCGTACTCAAGCCCGCCCGGATCCGCCTTGCCCTGGCCGACGATATCGAACGCGGTGCCGTGGGCGGGCGTGGTAAAAACTGTCTTGAGCCCCGCCGTGACCGTGACCCCTTTGTTGAAGCCCAGGAGCTTGGTCGCGATCTGGCCCTGGTCATGGTACATCATCACCACACCGTCGAACTCGCCGCGCTTCGCCCTCAGAAAAAGCGTGTCCGAAGGAATCGGCCCGGTAACGCCGAGCCCTTCGCTCCGCAGGCTCTCCACCGTTGGCCGGATGATTCGAATCTCCTCGTCGCCGAAGAGCCCGTTCTCGCCGCCGTGGGGATTCAGCGCCGCGACGGCGATGCGCGGGGATTCGTGGCCCATCGCTCGCAGAGTCCGGTCCGCGAGACGCGCCGCGTTGGTAATGCGCTCCGGAGAGATCATGTCGATCGCCTCGCGCAGCGCAACGTGCGATGTGACCCGGAACGTGGCGAATTCGGGGATCACGTTCATCTCGCCGAAGAAGCCGGAGTGGCCGGTCAGCTTTGCAAACATCTGGTGCTCGTCGTGGAACTTCCACCCGCCCCGGTGCAGCGCCATCTTGTTGAGGGGCGCGAAGCAGATTCCGTCGATCTTCTGTGAGAGCGCAAGATCGATCAGGTATTTGAGCGTCTCGCCGGAGAGGCGACCCGACTCCTCCGAGACTTCGCCGCGCGCGACGCGCGAGGGATCGATGTTGCCAAGATCCAGCAGCGGTACGGCCTCGGCCGGCCAGCGCACGTCGTCAATGCCGGGATAGCTGCGGTAGCCGACCTTGACCTCCGCATCGCGCATGCCGAGCTCGAGCACACGCGCATCGCCCACCACGACGACCCGCGCCATCTCCCGGGTCTTGCCCGAGGCGAGCAGCCTTGCAGCGATCTCAGGGCCGATGCCGGTCATGTCGCCGAGCATCAGGCCGATTATCGGCTTATTCATAGTGCGTGATATGTGACGGGTGATGGGTGATGAGCAACTGAATACGAGGGTTAGCCGCGGCGGCGCCTGCGGGCTTTTTTCGGCGCGCGCCGCGGTGCGCCGATGGCAAGAAGGCGCGTCAATTCGCGCACGCTCTTCAGCTTTTCGAGATCGAAGACCATCTTCACGATTTTCTCCGCGCTCGCTTTCGGAAGCTTGCCCCAAGCTGCGCATTCGCGGAACTTGCCGGCAAGCTCCACGTCGCTCATCGGGTTGGACGGGCTGCCCTTGCCGAAATCGGCGCGCCCGCTCAGGATCCGGCCGTCGTTGAGCTCGACGTCGATCACCGTCGCCATCTTCTCGTAGCCGGCCGCTTCGGCGACCGGGTGCACGCCGAACTCGATTTTCTCGATCATGGCCTGCACGTCGCGGCGGTTGACCACCTTGTCGGTAAATTCGGCAAGGCCTGCTCTTCGCTCGAGGAGGAGGATCGCCATGCAGAATTCCATGCTGAACTTCGCCTGCAGCTCGTTCCTGGGGCGATGGTGGATGAGGGCGTTCGGCATGTGCCGGTTGGTGCCGACCTTGACCTTCGCCACCTGCTCCGGCCGTATGTCGTACTGCCGGATGAGATCGAGCATGAGACCCATGCCGGGGTGGGTGAGCGATCCGCTCGGGTGTGGCTTGATCGAGACCCCGGGATAAGCGAACGACCACGGATTGCCGAGCTTGTCCTCGATCGCTGCCGGATCGTAGCCGCCCCCCGCCGCCTTGAAAAAGCCCCGTCCGGCTTCGAGCACGATCGGCGTTGCCGTCCAGCCGAGCCGCGCGAAATCCGCGGCAACGATACCGCTCTCGCATGAGCGCCCGGGATGAAAGGGCTTGGTCATCGTGCCGAAGTTCTCGCGCAGGCCGGCGGCCTGGCTCGCCGCAATTCCCAGGGCGCGCCTCGTCTGCTCCGGGTTGAGGCGAAGCATCCGCGCAGCACCGGCCGCCGCGGCGATCGTGCCGATCGTCGCGGTCGAATGGAAACCGTGATCGTAATGGCGTGGATTGATCGCTTCGGAAACTTTGGTTTCAACCTCGACGGCAATCTGATAAGCCGTCAACATGTCGAGGCCGGTGCGGTTGTCGCGCTCGGCGAGCGCCAGCACCGGGGGCAGGGCCGGCGCCGTAGGATGCGTGAGCAGGCCATAGACGCGATCCTTGGCGACGGCGAGCTGGGTGTCGTCATAGTCATCCGCGTGAATCGCGATGCCGTTTGCAAAGGCCGCAAAGCGCGGCGCCATCCTGAAGGAGGTGCCGATGATCGTGCAGCCCCGATCGATGGGGCAGGCGAGGGACCGCAAGTACTCGCGCACGATGTGGCCCGACTCGGCGGCGTTGCCTGCGAGGGCCAGGCCAAGCCCGTCGAGGATGGAGCGCTTGCCGAGGCGCATCACGTCCTGCGGAATGTCGCGGGGCCGCGTCGTCGTTATGAAATGGGCGACGTAGCCGGTGAGCGAATCACCTGGTTGGGAGGGCATGGCGGTCGTGCGTGCGGGAAAGGGGCACTTGATACCACATCTCGCGCCGCGTGGCCAGACCGGGCGGGGCGGTTGACCGGCCAAATTCGCAGCGAGTAATCTCGCTCAACTCCGCGATGCGGAAAGACAGGTGACCAGCATGAAAATTTCCAGGGTTGAAGCGATCCCGGTGTGGTACGAGTTGACCGACGAGTACCACGCCCTCTTCGGATCGGGCAAGAAAAAAGGCACGATGGTGCACGCGCGCGAGGGCTGGTTCGCGAACCTCCGCCACAAGGAAAACGTCTTCGTTAAGATCACAACCGACGACGGCATCGTCGGCTGGGGCGAGGCGAGCGCACATCCTGTTACGAGCGAGACGCAGAAGGGCATCGTCTCCACCGTCGAGCTCTTCGCGCGCCAGATCATCGGGCGTGATCCGTTCCAGATCGGTGCGATCCACGCCGCGCTCGATCACCTCTTTCTGCAGGGCAACGCCGGCGCGCGCTCCGCGATCGACATCGCGCTCTACGACATCATGGGCAAGGCGTCGGAGCAGCCGATCTATAACCTGCTCGGCGGGGGCTTTCAGACCGAGTTCGGCCTTCTCGCGACGACGCCGCGCGCCGAACCGAAGCGCATGGCCGAGCACGCGAAATACCTGCTGGGCAAGGGCTACACCTGTTTCGAGCCCAAGATGACCGGCCACCTCGAATCGCTTGACGCGGACGCGGACCGACTCGAGGCGATCCTTGAGGCATTGCCGCGGCGCGCGCTCGTCATCGCCGATCCCAACCAGACCTGGGGCACGGCCAAGGACACGATCGACATCCTGACGCGCCGCTTTCCGAACGTGCCCAATCTCGCGATCGAGCAGCCGGTGCAGTTCTACGACCTCAATGGCCTCGCTGCGATCACGAATGCGGTCACGCAGAAAGTCATCGCCGACGAAGCGATCCAGAATCTCAACTCGATGATCGAGATCGCCTCGCAACGGGTGGCCGACGTCATCAGCCTCAAGCTCGGCAAGTGCGGCGGCTTCTACAAGGCGCTGCAGATGATGCGCATTGCCGAGGCGGCCGGCCTGCCGGTGCGGATCGACTGGACGCAGGGATCCGCGCTGCTCGATACGGCGACGGGGCATCTCCATGCCGCGGTGCGGCTCGTCGCGTGCGATCCGGGCATGGACTATCAGCTGCGGATCAAGGACAAGCCGGTTGCCGAGGGCGGCGCGGCGGTGCGCAAGGGGCGGCTCGTCATGCCCCAGGGGCCAGGCCTCGGCCTCACTGTCGACGAGAAGCTCGTGCGGCGCCTCTCGCGGCGCGGGTAACGGGGGCCGCGCACATGGCGACAAGGCCCTTCTTCATCGTCAGCGCGCCGCGCTCGGGCTCGACGCTGCTGCGGCTCATCCTCGATGCCCATCCGCGACTGG
>DASPGR010000319.1:0-17657 GCA_035620515.1 Burkholderiales bacterium
TCGACGCGCTTGCCGAGAGATAGACCTTTGCGATGCGCCCCTGCGGGTCGATGAGGAACGTATTGCGCCGGGCAAGCTTGAACAAGCCGAAATTGCGGATCGATCCGTAGCGCGCCGCCACCGCGCCGCCCGCATCCGCGAGCAGCGGAAACGGCAGGCGGTGTTCCTTCGCGAAGTCGAGATGGCTCTCGACGTCGTCCACGCTCACGCCCACCACTTCGGCGCCGAGCGCGGCAAGCTTATGCCGGTCGTCCCGAAACGCGCACGCCTGCCGGGTGCACCCGGGCGTATCGTCCCTGGGATAGAAATAGAGCGCCAGCCACTTGCCGCGGAATTCGCCGAGACTGCGGGCCTTGCCGTCCTGGTCGGGCAACGAAAAATCCGGCGCGGGCTCCCCGACCCTGGGCTCGTTGCGCTTCGAGAACGCGCTCACCCGCCACCAGAGGAGCCCGGCGATCGCGAGCACGCCGATCAGCAACCATTTCATGCCGGGGGATTCTAAAGCAGTTGCGCTAAAATCACGCCGACGCCCCGGTAGCTCAGTGGATAGAGCAGTCCCCTCCTAAGGGACAGGTCGCACGTTCGATTCGTGTCCGGGGTGCCAAATTTATGGGGACGGAGCCCGGTTTTTCGGGTGCTGTCCTCTCCAAGGGAAAAACCGGGCTCCGTCCCCATTCCTTTAAGGAGCGTCTCATGAGAACCGCGCTGTCGATCTCGCTCGGGCTAATACTGATGCTTGCGTGCGGCATCAGTGCGGGGCAGAGAATCTGGGTGGAAACGCCTGAAGACTGCGGAGACTGGGTCAAGGCGCGAAAACTGAAACGCGCGAGTCCTTATGAAGCGCACCTTGTCGGCCTCCTGAGCGGCATGGCCATCGGACGCATGATCGATGTATGGAAGGCCCAGGGCAATCCGATGACCCGGGATCAGGCCATTCTCTGGATGGACAAGTACTGTGAGTCGAATCCCCGCGCCAAGGTGGTGGTTGGCGCGGAAGAGCTTGCCAACGAGAGAACGAACGGAGAATACAGGCGCCTGCAGAAAAACGTCACGGTCACGCCGCTCAGCGCTCAGCCCGACACAAAATAGGCCGCCCTTCCCCATGGCGGATCCTCCTCACTCCACCGGGCGCTGGCAGTTCTGGATCGACCGCGGCGGCACCTTCACCGATATCGTCGCGCGGCGTCCCGACGGCAGCCTCGTCACCCACAAGCTGCTCTCCGAGGATCCCGGCCACTACGAGGACGCCGCGCTGGCCGGCATCCGCGAGCTGCTCGGCGTGCCGCGGGGAGCGGCGCTCTCCGCGGCGGGAATCGCGGAAGTGCGGATGGGCACGACGCTCGCCACCAACGCGCTGCTCGAGCGCAAGGGCGAGCCGACGGCGCTCTTCATCACGCGCGGCTTCCGCGACCAGCTGAAGATCGGCTACCAGAATCGCCCGCGGCTCTTCGACCGCCATATCGTGCTGCCGGAACCGCTCTACGGCGCGGTGTATGAGGTGTTTGAGCGCGTGACCGCGCGCGGCGAAGTGCTCGAGCCGCTCGACGAGGAGCGGGCGCGCCGCGATTTCGTGGACGCGCGCCGTCACGGCTACGGCGCGGCCGCAATCGTGCTGATGCACGGCTACCGCTACCCGGCCCACGAACTGCGGCTGGCGGAGCTGGCGCGCGCGGCGGGCTTCACCCAGGTCTCGGTTTCGCACCAGGCGAGCCCGCTCATGAAGCTGGTGGCGCGCGGCGATACCACCGTCGCGGACGCCTACCTCTCGCCGCTGCTGCGCCGCTACGTCGAGCGCATCGCGCGCGAGCTCCCCGGCGCGCGGCTGATGTTCATGCAATCGAACGGCGGCCTCACCTCGGCGCAGCTGTTCCAGGGCCGGGACAGCGTGCTCTCCGGGCCTGCGGGCGGCGTGGTCGGCGTCGTGCGCACGGCGCTCGCCGCCGGATTTGATCGCATCATCGGCTTCGACATGGGCGGAACCTCCACCGACGTGTCGCATTTCGACGGCCATTTCGAGCGCGATTTCGACAATCAGGTCGCGGGCGTGCGCCTGCGCGCCCCCATGATGAGCATCCACACTGTCGCCGCCGGCGGGGGCTCGATTCTCCGATTCGAAGCCGAGCGCTTCCGCGTGGGTCCGGAGTCGGCCGGGGCGCAGCCGGGTCCGGCGTGCTACCGCAAGGGCGGACCGCTCACGGTGACCGATGCGAACGTAATGCTCGGCAAGATACAGCCGGAATTCTTTCCACGCGTGTTCGGGCCTGCGAACGACGCAGCGCTCGATGCCGCCGTGGTGCGAGGGAAATTCATCGGGCTCTCGGCCGACATTCGAGCCGCGGCGGGCGAAGAACGAACGCTGGAGGAGATCGCGGAAGGTTTCGTGCGGGTGGCGGTGGACAACATGGCCAACGCCATCAAGAAAATCTCGATCGAGCGCGGACATGACGTCACCGCCCACACGCTGTGCTGTTTCGGCGGTGCCGCGGGTCAGCACGCGTGCCTGGTGGCGGACGCGCTGGCGATCCCGCGTGTCTTCATCCACCCCTATGCGGGCGTGCTGTCCGCGTACGGCATGGGCCTCGCGGACATCAGCGCACTGCGCGAGCGGGCGATCGAGGCGCGGCTCGAGCCGGGCGTGATGCCCCGGCTCGAAGAGGCGCTCGCGCAGCTCGCCGATGCGGCGCGCGCGGAAGTCGCCGGCCAGGGCGTATCCGCGGACAACATCACGCTCGCGCGGCGAGTCCATCTGCGCTACGACGGCACCGACACCGCGGTGAGCGTGGATTTCGGCCCTCCGCAGAAGATGCTCGCGCAGTTCGAGTCTGCTTACCGGGCCCGTTTCAGCTTCCTCATGCCGGGGCGCGCGCTGGTGGCCGAGGCGGTCTCGGTCGAGGCGGCGGGCAGCGGCCAGCTGGTGCGCGAAGCGCCCGGCATGCTCCCCTTGCGCAGCGGCCCCGTGCAGCCGGCGCAGCGCGTGCGGATGTTCAGCGGCGGCGCTGTGCACGAGGCGCCGGTCTACCGCCGTGAGGCGCTGCGCCCCGGCGACACGATTGCCGGGCCGGCCATCATCGCGGAAGCGAACGCGACCACCGTGGTCGAGCCACAGTGGCAGGCGCAGGTGACGCCCCTCAATCACCTCGTGCTGACGCGCGGCGTTCCGCGGCCGAAACGCGAGGCGATCGGCACGCGCGCGGATCCGGTGATGCTGGAGATCTTCAACAATCTCTTCATGGCGATCGCCGAGCAGATGGGGGTGACGCTCGCCAACACGGCGTACTCGGTCAACATCAAGGAGCGGCTCGATTTCTCCTGCGCGCTGTTCGACACGGCGGGCGGCCTCATCGCCAATGCGCCGCACCTGCCGGTGCACCTCGGTGCCATGGGCGAGAGCGTCCGCGTCATCGCCACGGAAAACGCCGGAAAGATGCGCCCGGGCGACGCCTTCATGCTGAACAATCCCTATCACGGAGGCACCCACCTGCCCGACGTCACGGTGGTGACGCCGGTGTTCGACGACGCGGGGAACGACGTTCTCTTCTACGTCGCCAGCCGCGGGCACCACGCCGACATCGGTGGCATCACGCCCGGCTCGATGCCTCCCGACAGCCGCCATCTCGACGAGGAAGGCGTGCTGATCGACAACTTCCTCCTGGTTTCGCAGGGAAAGCTGCGCGAGCGGGAGGTGCACGCGCTGCTCACCGGCGCACGCTACCCGGCGCGCAATCCCGAGCAGAACATCGCGGACATGCGCGCCATGGTCGCGGCCAACCAGAGAGGCGTCGCCGAGCTCGGGCGGGCGGTCGCGCACTACGGACTGGAGACGGTCCAGGCCTACATGCGCCACGTGCAGGACAACGCCGAGGAATCGGTGCGGCGCGTGATCGACGTGCTGAAGGACGGGCGCTACGCCTACGAGATGGACAACGGCGCGGTGATTCGCGTGAGCATCGCGATCGACCGGGCAAGCCGCAGCGCGCGGATCGATTTCACGCACACCTCGGACCAGCTCGAGAGCAACTTCAATGCGCCCGCGGCGGTCACGATGTCCGCCGTCCTCTACGTGTTTCGCACCCTGGTGGATGACGACATCCCGCTCAACGCGGGCTGCATGAAGCCGCTCAAGGTCGTCGTTCCCGAAGGCTGCATGTTGAACCCCCGCTATCCGGCGGCGGTGGCGGCCGGCAACGTCGAGACTTCCCAGTGCGTGACCGACGCGCTCTACGGCGCGCTCGGCGTGATGGGCGCCTCCCAAGGCACGATGAACAACTTCACCTTCGGAAGCGACCGCCACCAGTACTACGAGACGATCTGCGGGGGCGCGGGAGCCGGGGACGGTTTCGACGGCGCCGACTGCGTCCACACCCACATGACCAACACCCGGTTGACCGACCCGGAAGTTCTGGAATGGCGCTATCCGGTGCTGGTCGAGGAATTCGCGGTGCGCCGCGGCAGCGGCGGCGCCGGGCGCTGGCGCGGCGGCGACGGCGCGGTGCGCCGCATCCGCTTCCTCGAGCCGATGACCGCCGCGATCCTCTCCGGTCACCGGCGGCTGCCGCCCTACGGCATGGCGGGCGGCAAGCCCGGCCGGACCGGGCACAACCGGGTGCGGCATTCGAGCGGCGCGACCGTCGAATTGAAGGGGTGCGACCGAGTCGAGATGGGCGCGGGCGATGTCTTCATTATCGAGACGCCGGGCGGGGGCGGCTACGGCGCCCCGGAAAAGAACTGACCGGGGCGCCTAAGGATGAAGGATGAATGTGGAAGGATGATCCCCGCAGTGCGGGGGTTAGAACCAGGTCATCCCTCATCCTTCATCCTTCGGTTTATCGCCGGGCTCGAGTCCCAGCCACTTGAGCACCCAGGCCAGCACGAATCCCGCGACGAGCGGCCACCAGTGGCCGAGCAGAATCGCAAGCAGGCCGGAGCTTCCGTAGGTGAGCCCCAGGACGAACATGCCGAAATGCGAGCTGCGGTAGAAGACGTAGAGCATCGCGAAGGACAGCGCGACGAAGATTCCGGCGACAATGTAAGTGACGTAGATCATGGTGCTATGATCACAGAACTTTCATAAGAAAGTCATCAACATCCGCTGCCGCATGGTGAGTCGAAAACGCACGCTCTCCACCTGCTGCGCCGTCCACACGCTGCACGACGGGCTGTCCGACGTCACCTACGTGCTGCTGCCGCTGCTCGCGCAGACCTTCGGCCTCTCGCTCGCCCAGGTCGGTCTGATCCGCTCGGCGCACCGCGCGGCCATGGCATCATTCCAGATCCCGGCCGGGCTCGTTGCGGAGCGCGTCGGCGAGCGCAATCTGCTCGCCCTCGGCACGCTCATCGCCGGCGTCGCGTTTCTTGCGCTGGGCTACGCTCCCGGATTCTGGGCAATCCTCGTGGCCCTGTTCTTCGCGGGGGTCGGCTCGGCAGTCCAGCATCCGCTCTCCTCCACCATCATATCGCACGCTTTTCCGGACGAGGGCCGGCGCGGGGCGCTCGGAACCTACAACTTCTTCGGCGACGTCGGCAAGTTCGCTTTCGGCGGCGCCGTCAGCCTGCTGCTCGTCGCAGGCATCTCGTGGCAGGCGCCGGTCATCGGCTTCGGCGTCCTGGGGATCGTGACCGCCATCGCCATATTCCTGTTCGTGAGCGACACCCACGCTGCGAAGGCCGCCGCTCCTGCCACGGCCCCGGTGAAGAAGACCACCGGCTGGGGCATCCGCAATCCGCAATCGTTCACGGCGCTGTGCCTGATCGAGATCCTGGACTCGAGCACGCGCACGGGCTTTCTCACGTTCATCGCGTTCCTGCTGATCGCGAAGGGATTGCCGGAAAGCTGGGCCGTGCTCGCCGTTCCGCTCATCCTCGTCGGCGGCATGGCCGGCAAGCTCGCCTGCGGCTTCCTCGCCGAGCGCTTCGGCATCGTGCGCATGATCGTCATGACCGAAGTTGCGACCGGCTGCGGCATCCTCGCGACGCTGGCGCTCCCCGGTGCCACGTCCTTTCTGCTTCTCCCGCTGATCGGAGTCGTGCTGAATGGCACCTCCTCGGTGCTCTACGCCACCGTCGGCGAGTATGTCGAGCAGGACCGCCTGCCCCGGGCCTTCGGACTGTTCTACACGCTGGGGTCGCTCTGCGGCATCGCCGCGCCGCTCGGCTACGGGCTGCTGGGAGACTTGCAGGGCGTGGAGACGTCGATCGCGGTGATCGGCGTTGCGATATTCCTCACCATTCCACTCGCCGCACTGCTGAAGCCGGCGGCGGCCCTGAAGCCGGCGACCCGGTGACGCATATAATGGCGGGAGCATTGCAGGAGGTGCCATGGCCAGCAAGCAGAGGATCAGCTACGTCGCCCTCGACAAGATGACTCCGGAGATGCGCGCGGAGATGGAGCGCTGCGCGCGCATGGGCACGCCGCGCCCCGAGAGCTCGGCCGTGCGCGCCCACGTTCCGGGAGCGTTCTGGGCGTTCGCCAATTCCTGGCGCGACATCTTCCACAGCGGCGTGTGCGAGCACGCCATCAAGGAGCTCGCGCGGCTCTACGTCTCGCGCGCGGTGACCTGCGAGTTCTGCGGCAACCAGCGCTCGATCCAGGCCGCCAGCGCGGGCAAGGTCAACGAAACGAAGGTCGATGACCTGATCGACTTCGAGAAATCCACCCGCTACAACGAGCGCGAGAAGGCCGCGCTCGCCTACGCCGAGGCGATCACCTGGCGGCTCGACACCGATGACAAGTTCTGGCAGCGCATGCACCGGCACTTCAGCGAGCCCGAGCTCGTGGAGCTCGGCTGCTTCATCGCCCTCACCATGGGCCAGCAGAGCTGGCTGCGGCTGCTCAACATCGAGCACCACGAGGTGATGGCCGGGACTTCCGCCTCCATGGCGCCCGGCTTCGAGTCCGCCGAGGCGCTCGCAAAGTCCAAAGCCGCGCCGGATTACTGGGCGAGGAAAGACAAGGCGGCGAAGAAAAGCGCGGCCTAGGCAAGGCGCGGGACGCGCGAGGCGCGGACCAGCACGTTGCCCTCGAACATTCGCCGCTGGGTGCGGTAGAAGGCGCCCTGCTCCGCGTGCCACTGGCCTTCCAGCTTGCGCACGCTGGCGGCCGCAGTGAGCACGCCGGAGGGCATCCCGATACGGATCTCGGCCTCGGGATTGTTCGCGCGGCGGGCAACTCCATTCACCACGGTTCCCTCCACGCGCGCCGCGACTGCCAGGCACAGCGTGCACGTCAACGGCAGGGCACGGTGGGGCTGGTCGTTCGACATCATGCGCGCGGTGAGATCCACTTCCCCCGCTTCGACCCGGTCACCCGTCAGCGTCTTCGCCTCCTGGGGACTGGAAACAAAGCCGACGAAAGGAATTGCGGCGCGCTTTGCCGCCTCCTCGGGCGTTTTCGCGATGCCCATCGCGACCGAGGCGGCGACGCGGATCGCGGCGAGCTTCTTAAGGAGCTCCGGGTTGGCGTCGATCTCATCGGGCAGCTCCGTTCCCTTGATGCCGAGGTCGGCTGCGCGCGCGAACACGCAGGCATTGGCCGCATCCACCATCGAGACCCGGAATTTGCCGAGGCCAGGCAGGTCCAGCGTGTCCGCGACGTTGCCCGTGGGCAGAAGCTTCCCGGTGGTCGCGCCGCCCGGCTCGCGGAACTCGAGCTTGACGGGCGCGCCGGTCCCTGCGACGCCCGGTATCGCGAGGTCGCCGTCCACCGCCGCCGTCCCGTTCTCGAGCGGAAAGCGCGACCAGATGATCTTCTTCGTATTGGTGTTGTGCACGCGCACCAGGGCGTCAGGCCCCGATACCTTCACCAGCCCCTCGTCCACCGCGAACGGCCCCATGGCGGAGGACATGTTGCCGCAGTTCGCGCCGTAGTCCACCCGCGCCTCCTTCACCTGCACCTGCGCGAAGGTATAGTCGATGTCGGCGTCGTCCCGCGTCGGGGGACCCACCACGCACACCTTGGAGAGCGAGGAGACGCCTCCGCCCATGCCGTCGAGCTGGCGGCCGTAGGCATCGGGGCTGCCGATCGCTGCAAGAAAGATCTCGTCCCACAGCGCGCGGTCGCGCGGCAGGTCTCTTGCGTTGAACACGACGGCGTTGCTGGTGCCCCCGCGCATGAATACCGCCGGTATCCTCAATTGCTTCATGGCCGCCCCATTCAGATTCGATCCACGGGTAAACTCACGCCATTTTAGTTCAAGCGGCGACGCCCGGCATCGGCACGCTCAACTTTCCACCATCCGCTATCCACTATCCACGCCATCATGGCACTGGCCAAGATCATCTCCGGCGGACAGACCGGCGTCGACCGCGGCGCGCTCGATGCCGCGCTCGAGGCGGGATTTCCGTGCGGCGGCTGGGCGCCCGGGGGCCGCGCGGCCGAAGACGGGCCGATCCACGCGCGCTACCCGTTGCAGGAGCTGTCAGGCGCCGGTTACGAGGAACGCACCCTGCAAAACGTCCTCGACAGCGATGGGACCGTAATTCTCCATGACGGGCTGCTGGAGGGCGGCACGCGCCAGACCATGGTCAACTGCGTCGAGCGCGGCAAGCCGTTCGAGCTCGTCGATGCTACCCGCATCGCGCCGCGGGAGGCCGCGTCCAGGATCTCGGTGTTTATCGAGCGGCACCGTCTCTCGGTCCTCAACGTCGCCGGGCCGCGCGCGAGCAAATGGGCTGGAGGGTATCGATACGCGCACTCGACGCTACAGCACCTGCTGGTCGCGCGCACCGACACATGTATCTGATCGTCCTGCTGAGCATCGCGGTCCACACCTGCTACATCGGCAGCAAGGTGGTCGTTTCGCTGCTCGCGCTCGAACTGGGCGCAAGCCAGCTTCTCATCGGGGTACTCGCCTCGCTCTACGCCGTGATGCCGCTCATGCTCGGCGTCTATTCGGGCCGGCTCGCCGACACCATCAGCATGCGCATGCCGATGCTCGTGGGCGCCGCGTTCGCGACCCTCGCCATGCTGTGCGGCTTCGTGTGGCAGGAGATTGCGGCGCTGCTCGTGACCGCCATCCTGATGGGCGCAGCGTTCGTGTTCTACAACGTCTCGATCCAGAACCTGACCGGCGCCTATGGCCGTCCCGAGCAGCGCTCGCGCAACTTCAATATCCTCACCATCGGTTATTCGGTTTCGACCTTCATCGGCCCGATGATCGCGGGCTTCTCGATCGATTACGCCGGCCATGCCCGGGCATTCCTGATATTCGCGCTGCTCACGCTTTTCCCGATCGCGGTGCTGACGTTCTATCCGCGGCTCGTGCGCGTGCCGATCCACAAGCTCGAGCGGGAGGAACGGCGCGCGCTCGACCTGCTGCGCAACCCTCCGCTGCGCAGCGTGATCGTCATGAGCGGCCTGATGGTTGCGGGCTACGAGCTCTTCGGCTTCTACATGCCGGTGTTCGGCTATTCGATCGGGCTGTCGGCCTCCACCATCGGCGTTATCATGGGGACCTACGCGACCGCGACTTTTGTCACCCGCTTCGTCCTACCGCTGATCCTGCGCCGTCTGCAGCCGCAGCAGGTGCTGTTCGCGTTCATGCTGCTGGCAGCCGGCGGATTCCTCCTGATGCCGTTCCTGCGCGATGTCTACTTGATCATGCTGGTCACGTTCGCGATCGGCTTCGGGATGGGCGTAGGCCAGCCGATCTCGATGACGATGTCCTTCAACCGCTCGCCGGCCGGCCGAACTGGCGAAGTGACGGGACTGCGGCTCACCGCGAACAATCTCGCGCGCATCGTGATCCCGCTCACGGCCGGGGCGCTCGGCACGGCGTTCGGCATGGTGCCGGTCTTCTGGATGAACGCGGTCAACCTCGGCGCGGTGAGCTGGCTCGCGCGGCGCTGAGCATCGCGCCTGCAAGAAAATCTCCTGACGCCTTTTTCGGCAAAAGGTGCCAGGAACCTTTACGGCGTCGATCCTGTCGTTCCTGTGGGCCGCGCGGATCGCGCCGGCTCGTCCCCTAAATCGACCGCTTTCGGAGAACACGTGCGCCAGATCATTCCGTTTCTTGTTGCCCTCGCCTTCACCCCGTGCGATGCCCGCGCGCAAACGATGCCCAAGCCCGATGGCGAGTGGCGCGGCGCGCTCGGCGCCGGCTTTACCGCAAGTTCCGGCAATGTCGATTCCGTGACGTACTCGATTAACGGCGAGGCGGTGAGGCAAACCACTATCGACAAGCTGAGCGGCTATCTGCAGGCAGCCTACGGCCGGCGCGAGGAGGACGGCGTCACGGAGCGCACGTCAGACCTGATTCGAACGGGCGTCAAGTACGACCGCGACCTCAATGAGCGGCCCTTCGCTTTCGGCGCGCTCGATTTCGAGCGCAACAAGCTGATCGATCTCGACCTGCGCAGCGTGGTCGCCGCCGGTCTCGGCTACCACGTCGTGAAGCGCGAGGCCCTGACCTTCGATGTCTCGAGCGGCCCCGCCTACAACCGGGAGCAGTACACCACCGAGACGCGCGAAGCCATGGAATGGCTGTTCGCCGAGGAGTCGACGCACGCGCTCACGCCGACGGTCTCGTTCAAGCAGCGCCTGGCGTACTACGCCAACCTCAAGGACGGCGGCGAGTATCGCACGGTCTTCGACGCCGGGTTCGTGCTCAAGGCGACCGACCGCTGGAACGCCACCGCGACCTTCAATTACCGCTACCAGAGCAATCCGCCGTCCGGTGTGGAGAAGGACGACCTGCTGTTCGTGGTGGGGCTACAGTATGTCTTCAACCCGTGAGCGCGGGTGAGGTTCCTGAGACCTTCTTGTCACGCCCTGGCGGCGCTGCGGCCGGCGATGCGGCCGAAGACGGCGCCGGACATGAGCCCGGTGCCCAGCGGATAGTTGTAGTGGAAGAGCCCACCGACCATCTCCCCGCAAGTGTAGAGCCCGGGAATGGCCTTCCAGTCGGTTGCGATCACCTGTGCGTCCTGGTTGACCTTGAGGCCCCCGAAAGTGAAGGTGATGCCGCCGGTAACCGGCCATGAGACGTAGGGCGGAGTGTCGAGCTTCAGCGCCCAGTTGGTCTTCGGCGGATCGATTCCTTCCGTGTGCAGGCGGTCGAGAACCGCCGGATTGAATGGTCCACCGTGGCCCGCCGCGCGGTTGTACTCCTCCAGGGTCTTCATCGCCTGTTTCTGGTCCACCTTCAACTGCTTCACCAACCCTTCCAGCGTGTC
Organism: Burkholderiales bacterium; assembly: GCA_035620515.1. Taxonomy (GTDB): domain Bacteria; phylum Pseudomonadota; class Gammaproteobacteria; order Burkholderiales; family SG8-41; genus SG8-41. The sequence continues at coordinate 11,170 of DASPGR010000319.1, forward strand.
CGCCCGGAACGGCTCGCTCGTCGCGTAGCGCGGCTCGAGCAGCTTCACCACCTTGCTGTCAAAGATCTGGTAGACGAGGCTTTGCGGCTGCTTGAGGATCATGCCCCCGTACTTGGCGTAGGTAAATGAGTTGAGATCGGCGCCCTCGTCCACCCAGCGCTTGCCCTCGACGTTCAACATGACGCCCAGGAAATAGGAAAGCCGGTTGGTCTTGTCGGTCAGGTTCTGCACGCCGTAATCCGCCGCGGTCGCGACGATGGGCGTGGCGTGGCAGCCGCTCCAGTGTCCCCACGGCATGGCGCCGACGTCGAGCGCCATCTTCAACCCGTCGCCGTAATTGAAATTGGAGCCGCGCACCTTGGCGTGGTCCCAAGGGGCTCCGAGGTAGCGCAGCCGCCACTCCGGGTTGGTCTCGAAGCCGCCGCAGGCGAGCACCACGGCCTTGGCGCCGAACGTCACGAAACCGTCCGGCCCGCGCGCGACGACCCCGGTCACGCGCCCGCTCTCGGCCTGGGTCAGCCGCTGCGCCCCGGTGTCGTAGCGGATCTCAATGCCCATCTTCTCGCCGGTCTCGAACCAGGTCTTGGACAGCCCGACGCCCTCGTGCACGGTCCGGATCATGGCGCCGCGCGGCCACTTCACCTCATTGCCGACGCGCACGCCCATCACCGACACGGCGAGCTCGAAGTGGTGCTTGCCCACGTCCTGCAGCCAGCACATCGTGTCGTAGGAATTTTCGATGAGGAGCGAGGCGAGCTCGGGATCGCTCCGCCCCTGCGTCACGCGCATGAGGTCCTCGCGAAACACGCCGACCGGGTACGGCTGCACGCCTTCATGAAACCCGGGGTACTCCCGTTCCGCGTTCGGCACGAAGCGGTCGAGCTCGGACACGTCGTTGTAGATGAAGCGGAAGACCGCCCCCGAGAAGTGCGTGTTGCCGCCGCGCTTCTCCCGGGGCGCTTTTTCCAGCAACAACACCCGCTTGGCGCCGTTGTCCCGGGCCGATGCAGCGGCGGAGAACGCGGCGTTCCCCCCGCCTACGACGATCACGTCATAGTCCATTCGTTCCTCGTTTCTCGTTACTCGTTACTCGTTCCTGGTCGCTGTTGTTAGAATACGCGCATCGTTTGTCCCGACGCCACCGGAGGGGACCATATCATGAACTCCCCGCGCCAAGAGGTATCCGCACCGACCCGCGAGCTTGCCCGCTGGATCGCGCAGCTGTGTTACGCCGACCTGCCCGCGCGCACGCGCGAAACCGTGCGCATCGCGCTCCTCGACACGCTGGGCTGCGGCGTCTACGGCCACTCCACGCCGTGGGCGAAGATGATTCTGCAATGGGCGAGAACGGGTGCGCCGGCGCGGGGCGAAGCGACCGTCTGGGGTGAGACCGCGCCGACGCTGCGCGCGGCCGATGCGGCGCTCGTCAACGGCGTCGCGGCGCACGGCTTCGAGCTCGACGACTACCACAACGCCAAGCTGCACGCAGGCGCGGTCGTCATACCTGCGGCCCTAGCGCTGGCGGAGAAGCTCGATGCGAGCGGGGAGCGCCTGGTGACGGCGATTGCCGCCGGCTACGAAGTGATGATCCGCTCGAGCCTCGCCATGCATCCGTCCGCGACACGGCTGCGCGGCTGGCACATCACCGGCGTGTGCGGCCCGTTCGGCGCGTCCGCGGCCTGCGCCGTGCTCCTCGGGCTCAACGACGAGCAGACAGCCTGGGCGCTTGGGCTCGCGGGCACGCAGGGCTCCGGCGTGTGGGCATTCAACGCCGACGGCACGATGAGCAAGCGCTTCCACGCGGGGCGCGCCGCCTATTCCGGTGTGCTCGCCGCGGAGCTCGCCGCGATCGGCTTCACCGGGCCGACCCAGATCTATGAATTTCACGATGGCGGCGTGCTGAAGGCCTACTCCGACCGGTCGGACCCGGCGCCGCTTACGGCGGAGCTCGGAACGGTCTACCGTCTCGACACCAACCGCATCAAGCCCTACTCCTGCTGCGGCAGCACGCATTCCTACGTGGATGCCGCGTTTGAGCTCCGCCGCCGGCTCGGCACGCCGTGGGACGCGAAGCGGCGCGTGCGCGTCGGGCTCGCCAAGGTGGTGGACGTGCAATGCGGATTCCCGTACATCGCCACCAGCGCGCTGAACGCCCAGATGAGCATGCGCTACGTGGTCGCCACCGCCCTGCTCGAAGGACAGGTGCTGCCGCCGCAGTTCTCGGACCGGAAGCTTTCCGATCCGGCCATCACCGAGCTCGCGCAGAAAATCGAGCTCGAGCACGACCCCGCTCTCGACCAGCTCTACCCCGAGCGCTTTGCCGCGTGGATCGCGGTCGAGGACGCGGGAAAGTGGGAGCGTGTCGACGTGCTCGATCCGCTCGGCTCGGACGCCAACCCCGTCGGCGAGCGCGGCGTCATCGAGAAATTCCGCGGCATCAACCCGCAATTGCCCGTAGACGCGATCGCCGATGCCGTCCTGCACATCGAGCGCCACACCGCCAAGGACCTGCTCGCGCTGCTGGCGGGCAAGCGCGCGCGGCAGCTGCAGACCGCGTGACAGCCTTTATCCAATCCGTCATGCCCGCGAAGGCGGGCATCCAGACAGTGGTTGACGCGATCAGCAAACGGGACCGGACTCCCGCCTCCGCGGGAGCGAAGAGAGATTTTCAGCAAACTGCGGGATTCTCATTGGGGAAAATCATGAGCAAATATTCAGCCCTGGCTGGGGTCGGGCTCGCGCTGCTGGCGGCCGCGGGCACTATCGAGGCGCAGCAGAAATATCCGGTCCGGCCGATCCGATTGGTGGTTCCGTTTGCACCGGGCGGTGGAACGGACATCATGGCGCGGAGCATCGCGCAGAAGCTGAGCCAGGCTTTCGGCCAGACGGTAGTGGTGGACAACCGCGCGGGCGGCGGCGGCACCATCGGGACGGAAACCGTGATTCGGGCGAATCCCGACGGCTACACCATGATCATCGTCTCGGGCAGTTACGCGGCAAACGCGGCTGTCTACAGGCTGCCCTACGACTCCGTCAACGACATTGCGGCGATCGCGCTGGTCGGAGAGACCGGAAACGTGATTGCCCTGCCACTCTCGGTACCCATCCGGAGCATCAAGGAGCTGATCGCCTACGACAGAACCAGTCCGGGCAAGCTGAACTACGCTTCGACCGGTACCGGCGGTTTTACCCATCTCATTACCGAGCTCTTCAATCAGATGGCGGGCACGCAGCTCATGCACATTCCGTACAAGGGCACCGGCCCGGCGCTCAACGACCTGCTGGGCGGGCAGATCCAGGTTCTGTTCGGCAGCCTGCCCTCGACGATCCCGCTGATCAAGCAGAATCGCGTCCGCGGGATCGGCGTCACCACGCCCAGGCGCAGCAGCGCGATCCCCGACATCCCGGCAATCGGCGAAGTCGTGCCCGGCTACGAGGCCGTGCTGTGGTACGGCTTCTGGGGGCCGAAGCAGCTGCCGAAGAGCATCGTGACGCTGTGGAATACCGAGATCCGCAAGGCGCTGAAGCAGCCGGACATGAGGGCCCGCCTGGCGAACGAAGGCCTCGATCCTGCCGACGCGCCGCCGGAGCGGTTCCTCGAAGTCGTGAGGCGCGACGTCGCGAAGTGGAACGGCGTCGTGAAGAAAGGGAACATCAAGGCCGGGAGCTGACGGCGGGCTCCGACTGCTCAGGTATGGAGCTCGATGACGTCGCCGTCGGCGACCTTGTGCTCGCGCCCGACGTGCTGGCCCGGAATTCCGGTCTTCCCCCAGACGCGCGCGTACTTGAGCAAGTGCGCGAGATCCTTGTGCACGAGCCGCGCGACGTCCTCTACCGTCTGCCCGCTGCGCAGCGTGAACGGACGGTCCTTCTCGGCTTGCTTGCCGGGGGTCTTGGTATAGACGCGCACGATGCCGAGATGCCCGAAGAGCCACGCACCGACTTCCGCAAGCCCCTCCCCGGTAGCCGCTGACACCGCAAGCGCCGGGTAGCTGAACCCCGTCAACTCGCGAAACGCCTCCATCTCCGCCGACTCATCGGTAGCCAGGTCGGCCTTGTTCGCGAGCATCAGCGTGGGCAGCTTCAGCGCGAACGGGTCGCCGTTGCCCAGGTCCGCGACGGCCGTCGCGGATTCCCAGCGCTCGGTCAGCGTGACATGCTTCGCCCGCAGCACAGCGTGCACGGACTGCACCTGCTCGACGCAGGATGATTCGCCGAGATCCACCACCAGCAGGCAGGCATCGGCCGTCTGCAATGCGGAAGCAAGCCAGGGCACGGGGTGATCGGGCGACACCGCCGGGAGGTCCACGAGCTGCAGATGGATATCCTCATAGGTCATCATGCCCGGCTCGGGGTGCTGGGTCGTGAAAGGATAGGGCGCGATGTGCGCGCTGGAGCCCGTCAACCGCGCGTGCAGCGATGACTTTCCGGAGTTGGGCGGCCCGATCAAGGCGACTTGAGCCGCGCCCTCGGGACGCACGACGTGCGAGACACCACCACGGGCCGGGCCCTTTCTTGGCGCCTCGAGCTCCTCGGAGAGCTCCTTTATGCGGGTCTTGATGTCGGCCTGGAGGTGATCGGTCCCCTTGTGCTTGGGGATGGTGCGCAGCATCTCGCGCAGCCCGTCGAGGCGCTGGAGCGGGTCGCGCGCCCTGCGAAAAGCGGCCTCGGCGGCCTTGTATTCCGGGCTGAGGTTGGCGGGCATGGGATCAGCCGTTTCGATTCCCGCCCCATTAGTATCGACCCCAAGGCGAGCCCGGTTCAAGACGTTTTGCGGAAACGGCTGTCAAACGGCGGTAGGCAACCAGGTCAAGCCATGCCGTTTGCCAGTTGGCTCATGTTGTTCAGCCTGCTTCCCGGAGTGCCGCTGGGCGCAGCCTCAGCGTCGGAAGCGCAGCAACACGATTACCCGAATGAATTGCAAGCCGTTGATTACGCGCTACTGCCTGCCGGCGCCGCGCTCGTGAGGCTCACCTTTGCCCGGCCAGCCGTGGCGCCCCCTAACGTGCTGGTGAACCACTACCCGCTCCACCGCATTACGCTCGATTTCCCTGATACGGTCACCGCGACCGGCAAGCGCCTGATTGAAGTCGCCCCGCGCGGCCTGCGCAGCATTCAGCTGGTGCAATCCGGCGCACGCACCCGGGTCATCCTCAATATTGACCGGCCATTCCTCTTTGACACCGTCCTGCGGGGCAGAGAACTCCTGATCACCCTGCGGCGGCCGAACTGGGGCGTCGCCCGGCGTGGTACGCGTGACTCAGGCGCCGCGCTCCCTGTGCGCCTCGCTAATTGACCTTCAGCCCGGTTTCCTTGCGGATGCGGACCCACCTTTCGTAATCCGCCTGCAGCCGGCGCGCGAACTCCTCGTGGCTGTTGCTGACCACTTCGGCGCCGAGCTTCGCGAATGCGTCGCGGACGCGCGGCTGTGCAATGACGGCATCGACTGCATCGCGCAGCTTCTGAACCGCTTCCTTGGGCGCGGCGGCCGGAATCGCGATCGTGGTCCACGTCGAGTAATCGTAGCCGCGGACCCCCGACTCATCGATCGTCGGCACGTTGGGAAGGAGCTTCGAGCGCTGCGGAGTCGTCACCGCGAGCGCGCGCAGCTTGCCCGACTTGATGTGTGGTCCCGAGGAAGTGACCTGGTCGAATGACAGATGGACTTCCCCGGTAAGGATGGCGACCGATGCCGCGGCGCCGCCTTTGTATGGCACGTGCGTGAATTTCACGTTCGCCATCGACTGAAACAGCGCACCCATCAGGTGCCCGCCGGATCCCAGGCCTGCCGATCCCATCAAGATCTCTCCCGGACGCGCCTTTGAAAACGCGATGAGCTCCTTGACGCTGCGCACGGGCATGGAGGGGTGCACGCTCAGGGCGCTCGAAACGAGCGAAATGCGCGACGTGTACACGAAGTCGCGCAGCGGGTGGTACTCGATATCGTCGTGAAACACCGGCTGGGACACAAGCGTGCCGGGTGCGCCGAGCAGCACGGTGTATCCGTCGGGCGCCGACTTGGCGGCCAGAGTGGCACCGATCCTGCCCCCCGCGCCGGCGCGGTTTTCGATGATCACGGGTTGCCCCAGGAATTCCCTGAGTCCGGGAGCGATGGTCCGCGCGTTGATGTCGATGTTTCCACCGGGGGCGAACGGGACGATGATGCGGACCGGCTTGGATGGGTAGCCCTGGCTATGGGCGATTGCGGGTGCCAGCAACATCACTCCGCCCATTGCGAGCCAGAAGGGTCTTGACATGCGGTTCTCCTCGTAAAGTTATTTGGTGCAACGATTGCAATTTGTACCCAATCAGAGAGCCCGTCAAGCGCCGCAGCTGGCTGATTTTTTCGTTGCCTCATAGTCCCGGAACCGACTGCGAGCTGGACATCCTTCAGTCTAGCTGCGGACCGTCAATCTCCAGACGCCATCGGCTTCCGTCACCAGGCCATCGCGCGCGAGCTTGATCAGGTGCGCGTGCAGCGAGCGGCG
>DASPGR010000320.1:0-5557 GCA_035620515.1 Burkholderiales bacterium
CCACCGTTGATCGGTACGCCGGGAAGCCCTGGGCAACCACCGGCAGCACCCGGTGGCGCAGGAAGTTTCTGCGAATATCGGTGTTGGCATTGCTCTCGTCCTCGATCCATTCCAGGCCCCGCGCGCGCGCGTATGCCAGGATCTCGGCGCGCGTCACATCGAGCAGCGGCCGCAATATGGCCGGTGATGGGTGACGGGTGATGGGTGATGGGCAAGGCCCGCTCCGGCTCTGAATGCCTTTCGTCTTTCGTCTTCCGTCTTTTGCCTTCCGGAGGAGCGGCATCGCCGCGAGTCCCTTGACGCCCGCTCCGCGCAGGAGCTGAAGCAACAGCGTCTCGACCTGGTCATCCTGATGCTGGGCGAGAACGATGAAGTCTGCCCGCTGACGGCTGAACACGGAGTAGCGTGCCGCCCGCGCGGTGGCTTCCACGCTCTCGCCCCGCGGCACGACAACCCTGGTGCTCGCAAAGGGGATTTTCCTGGCTTGGCACTTGCCGCGGCAGAACTTCTCCCACGACTTGGCATTGGGGCTCAACTGATGGTTGATATGCAAAGCGGATACTCTCACGCGCAAACGGGAGGCGATGCGCTGCAGGCAGTCGAGCAGCACGACGGAATCGACACCACCGCTCAGGCCTACGACGAGCCTTGCGCCCGGCGAGACGAGCGTCGAGAGGCGCGCGCGGATGCGCCCGGCCAGGTTGGGAGAACGCGTACTACTTCTGCTCGACTTCCCTGAACTTGCCATGGCCGACCAGCCGGTCGAAGCGCCGCTCGAGCAGTTTGTCGAGGGGAACGTCCTTGAGCTGCCGCCAGGTGTCCTGCAACGTCTTCTTGACGCTCTGCATCGTGTTTTCGTAGTCGCGATGCGCTCCGCCCAACGGCTCGTTGACGACCTTGTCGACGAGGCCCAGGGTCTTGAGCCTTGCCGCTGTGATGCCGAGGGTCTCGGCCGCCTGCTCCGCGTAATCGGCACTCTTCCACAGGATCGAGGCGCAGCCCTCCGGCGAGATGACCGAGTAGGTCGCGTACTGGAGCATGAGCAGCGCATCTCCCACGGCGATCGCAAGCGCGCCACCGGAGCCGCCCTCGCCGATCACTGTGCAAACGACCGGCGTGCGCAGCTCGGCCATCGTGCAGAGATTGCGTCCGATCGCTTCGGATTGCCCCCGCTCCTCGGCGCCGACGCCGGGATACGCGCCGGGCGTGTCGATGAAGCTGAAGACGGGAAGGCCGAAGCGCTCGGCGAGCTTGATGATGCGCATTGCCTTGCGGAAGCCCTCGGGCCGCGGCATGCCGAAGTTGCGGAAGATTTTCTCCTTCGTGTCGCGTCCTTTCTGGTGCCCGACGACCACGCACGGCTCGCCGTTCAACCGCGCGAGCCCGCCCACGATCGCCGGATCATCGGCAAAATTGCGATCGCCATGCAGCTCCTCGAAATCGGTGAAGAGCCCCTGGATGTAGTCCAGGGTGTACGGCCGCTGCGGGTGGCGCGCGACCTGGGCGATCTGCCACGCGGTGAGCTTGCCGTAGATATCCTTGGTCAGCGTCTGGCTTTTCTTCTGCAGGCGCGTGATGTCCTCGGAGATGTCGAGCGCCGAGTCGTCCTGCGCGTAGCGCAGCTCGTCGATCTTCGACTCGAGCTCGGCGATCGGCTGCTCGAAATCCAGGAACGTCGTTTTCATTGAGCGTTAATGATACCCGAGGAAAACTCGTGATGGGTGATGGGTGATGAGTGATGAGTAACGGCCAACAAGACAGGCAATCGTTGTTGTCCGCGCAATCGCCTTACGCATAGCGCGCAGTGCATCCCAGCAGGCGAAATTTGCCGACTCTGGGCACCCATCACTCATCACCCATCACTCATCACGCCTCTAGTACCACGCGACGCCGGCGCCGCGCGGATCATTCGCAACCTGTACGCTGCCGTCCGTCCTCGATCTGAATGCGGCCTGCATGTTGCCCCATTTTCGCCCAACGACGCGCATTCGATGTCCCTTGGCCTCGAGGCCTGCACGCCAGTCGGGCGTGAAACCTTCGGGCTCGACTTCAACGCGGTCCGGCCACCACTGGTGGTGATAGCGCGGGGAACTCACGATGCCCGCCAGGTCGACGCGGTCCGCGCCGACATAATCGATGATCGCGAGGAGCACCTGGCTCACGATACGCGCGCCGCCGGGCGCTCCGATCACAAGCATGCCCTTGGCATCTTCGACGAACGTGGGCGTCATGCTGGACAGGGGACGCTTGCCAGGCGCGATCGCGTTGGCGCTCCCGCCGATAAGGCGGAATGCGTTCGGCACATCCGCCCGCAGCGAGAAGTCGTCCATCTCGTTGTTGAGGAGAACTCCGGCCTCCGGAGCGACAATGCCCGATCCAAACAGGAGATTGATGGTGAGCGTTGCCGCCACGCGGTTGCCTGCAGCGTCGATCACGGAAAGATGGGTGGTGTTGCCGCCGGGTGGCGGCATGGGTTGCGGCGCGCCGAGCGTTTCACTCGGGGTTGACCGTTCCGGCTCGATTCGCGAAGCGAGGCGCGCCGCGCGTTCGCGGCTCAAGAGCTTCTCCAGGGGGACGTCGACGGCGTCGTTATCGCCAAGATAAAGGGCGCGGTCATGGAACGCGCGGCGCAGCGCTTCGACCACGAGATGCGCGTCGCGGGACGCGCGGGTATCGTTCAACTCGAAGCGCTCGAGCATCTGGAGCGCCTGCACAATCGCAACGCCGCCCGCCGAAGGCAGGGTCACTGTAGTGATGGTCGCGTCCCGATAGCGGACGACGAGCGGTACACGCTCGATCACCCGGTAGCGCTCCAGATCCGACAACTGCCACACGCCGCCTGCATTGTTCACCGCTGCCAGCAGCGATTGCGCCACCGCGCCCCGATAGAAGCCGTTGTGCCCCTCGCGCGACAGCGTCTCGAGCGTATCGGCAAGGCGCGGCTGCCGCAGCAGGAAACCGGCTCGCGGCGCCTCGTTGCCCTCGAGAAATATGCGGGACGCTTCGGGCAGGCTTCGCAGAAAATCCTCGCGCAACTTCACGATGCGTGCAAAGCGCGTGCCGACGGCGAACCCCTCTCGCGCATGACGGATCGCCGGGGCGAGCGAAGTCGTCAGCGGCAGGCTGCCGTAGCGTTCGGAGATGTGGACCAGCGCAGCCGGGACACCGGGTACCGCGACAGCCTTGCCCCCGCGCCGGGTCGCGTCCGGAATAGGACTGCCATCGGCTTCGAAGTAGAGCTCCGGCCTGGCTTCGCGCGGCGCGACCTCGCGGCTGTCGACCATGACCTGATAGCCATCGCGCGCCCGGTGCAGCAGCCAGAAGCCGCCGCCGCCCAGTCCTGAAGAATATGGCTCCACGACCGCGAGCACTGCCGCAATCGCCACGGCGGCATCAAACGCGTTGCCGCCCTGTTCGAGGATTTCGTGGCCGGCTCTCGTCGCCAGCGGATGCGCCGAGGCAATCGCCGCGCGCTGCGGGGGCGCGGGTGTCTGCGAAAAAACGCCCGCTGGCCAGGCGAGAGCCCCCGCCAGCAGGAGCCATGCGAGGGGAACGGTGCATCGCGCCTTTGTGTTCACGGCGCGGGGGGTCAGCGCGCGAGGCGGCGAATCTCCGCGGCAACGGCGCGGGTGACGTCGGTCGTCTTCGCCCGCCCGCCGAGATCGGGCGTCTTGATCCCGGCGTTCAGCGCCGCGATCATGGCCTTCACCACAAGGTCGTGCGCGGCGGCGTAGCCCAGGTGCTCGAGCATCAGCGCCCCGCTCCAGATCTGGCCGAGCGGATTGGCAACGCCTTTGCCGACGATGTCCGGAGCCGAGCCGTGAACTGGCTCGAAGCACGAGGGATAACGCTTCTCGGGATTCAGGTTGGCCGATGCGCCGATGCCGATCGATCCCGCGATGGCGGCGCCAAGGTCTGTCAATATGTCGCCGAAGAGATTGCTGCCCACCACGACGCCGAAATTCTGCGGGTGGGTGACGAAGCGCGCTGACAGCGCGTCGATGTGCATCTGCTCAGCAGCGATTCCCCGATACTCCTTCGCGACCTGCCAGAACACCTCGTCCCAGAACGGCATGCTGTAGATGATGCCGTTCGACTTGGTGGCCGAGGTCACCTTTTTCTTCTTCTTCCTGCGCGCAAGCTCGAACGCGTAGCGGATGATGCGCTCGGTGCCGCGCCGCGTGAAGAGGTTCAACTGCGTGACGACCTCGTGCGGCGTTTCGCTGTAGATGCGCCCGCCCATGCTCGAGTACTCTCCCTCGTTGTTCTCGCGCACGACGATGAAATCGATGTCCTGCGGTCCGCGCCCCGCGAGCGGCGAGCGCACTCCCGGGAGCAGCTTCACGGGACGCACGCAGGCGTATTGCTGAAAGCTGCGGCGAATCGGAATGAGGAGACCCCAGAGCGACACGTGATCGGGGACGCCGGGGAAGCCGACGGCGCCGAGGAAGATCGCGTCCGAATCGCCCAAGCGCCGCAAACCGTCCGCCGGCATCATCGCGCCGTGCTTCAGATAGTAGGCGCAGCTCCACGGATAGGCCTTGTAGCGGAAACGAAACCCTCCATGCACTTTCGCAACGAGATCCAGTATCCGCTGGCCCGCCGGCACCACTTCCCGCCCGATGCCGTCGCCCGGTATCACTGCGACGTCAAAACGCTTCATGCACGCTCCCCCTCGCGACGATCGCCGGTATCATAGCACCCGGATTGGCGCCCCCATGACCGACGAACCGTCCGATACTCAGCCATCGCCCTTGGCCTGGGCATGGAAAGCCGCCCTGCTCCTCATCGCGGCCGCGTACGCATGGCCCGTCTACTGGGCCGCCGAAGAGCGCGTGCAGGAGGTCACCCGCAAGCAGCGCCAGCAGCTCATCGTCCGCCACCAGCTCTGGGAGCTCGACCCCGAGTACACGGGTACGCCGCAGGCCTGGACGCGCTTCGCGGCGGTGCTCCTCTCAGACCGCCAGCTGCTGAGACGCGTCCACAGGAAATACGGCGCCCTCGGCAGGGATATCGAACTCGACTACCGGCGCGATCTATTCATCGCCCACGCCGAGGTCGTGCTGACAGCTGCCGCCGTCTGGGCGTTGCCGCTCGCGGCTCTCTATGGAATTGGAGTATGGGTCGGCCGGCGCCGCGGGCTCACAGCGCCGCCCGAGTCTGACAGCGCGTCAGCGTCCGATTCACGCTATCGACCCTGATCCGTTAACATCCCCGAAGGATCCCGAACGCACATGAACACCAAACAGCCGGCTCGAAGCGCCATCGTTCACGACACGCCTGTCGCCGGGCAGCGCTCCGATGAATTCTGGGGCAGCGACGCGATCGCCGGGGTCATTCGCGATCTGCAGATCGAGTACATCGCGTTGAATCCCGGTGCGAGCTACCGCGGCCTCCACGACAGCATCGTGAACTACCTCGGCAACCGTACGCCCCAGATGCTGCTCACGATCCATGACGAGCACGCGGTGTCCATCGCGCACGGCTACTGGAAAGCATCGGAGCGCATGATGGCAGCGGCGCTGCATTCGAACGTCGGGCTCATGCATGCCTCGAT
>DASPGR010000321.1:0-6902 GCA_035620515.1 Burkholderiales bacterium
AGTACGTCGCGACCCAGCGCGCGGTTCTGCCGGATACCGCGCTCTGACGCTGGTCAGCGTTTCCCCGCCCCTTCGCGGAAGTAGACAGGCAGGTCCATCTGCGGCGCCCGCGCCGGCACCTGGAAGAAGAGGTCGCCCACGAAGCCGCGGTGGTAGCTCGAGTGGTTGACGACGTGGAGCAGGATCTCGCCGCGCGTCATCTCGCCCTGGTTTCCGCCGATCAGGGTGTAGCGCACCGTCTCATCAAGCCTGGCATCGGTGACCGCATCGCTCCAGCCGATGTACCAGCCATCGATCTCCTGCTGCACCCGCCACAGCTCCGGCAGTGGCGGGTAATCTGCGGTGTTGCGGGCGGTATAACCGTGGTCGCGTCCCTCCAGGTGTGCCTGCCAGATGCGCGCGATCACGTAGTTGTGGTTGAGCGTATGCACCATGTTCTTGAAGAGGCTCACGCGCTGCTTCTCGGCCTCCCCGGGAGGTAGCGCCGCCACGGCATCGAACATGACCCCGTTTGCCCACGCGTTGTAGCGCGCGAGCATGCGCGCGGTATTGGAAGTAATCATTGACGACCCTGTCGGTTGGGTGCGAAGGCTGACACGCGCGCGGAGGTGCAATGACGCCCGCGGGTTCGCGCCAGAGACCGCGGCGATTGAGGCTCAGCTGCTCCTGGGCGCGCCCGGCTTCCTCTCCGGCTTCGACGCCGGCCCCGGCTGCTTCTGCCAGTCTGCCCGCCTGAAGCGTTCCCTGCGTGCCTGCACCGGGGGCTGCTTTTCCACGTACTCGCGAATGCGCGCTGCAACGGCGGCCCGCACTTCGCCCGGCAGCGCGCTTGCCGACGCATCGAATCGGGCGACCACGGGATCGGGACCCGTCTGTGCGCCCCGCTCGATACCGCTCCCGATGACGTCGCCCGTCACAGAGCTGCCGTGGATGCCGTCGTGGAAGAAACCGCGCTGCTGTTGCCACACCAGCGCGCGCTCGCTCGAGTCGATGCCGTAGCAGAGCTGGAACGACGTCACCTCGCCGCTCGCCACCTGCCATACGAAGAGGTCGAAGTAATCATCGTGAAACCACCGCCGCCGTGCCGATGCATCCGGCGCCACGCCCAGAATTTCCCGCATCATGATCGCGTTCCGCCTCCCTCAGGCCAGGTAGACGCCAAGACAGTACTCCCCTCGCGCCCCGATTTCAACTGGCAGCCGCGCCGCCGGGCAACCGGGACGCGATCAGCCGCCCGCGACGACGTAGCCCGAGGGGGTGCCGAGAACAGTGGTGCGTTCGAGATGGCGCAACTGCGTCTCGTCAAAATCGCCCAGTGCCTGGTGCATGACGCAGCGGTTGTCCCATGCGAGCAGATCGTCCTTCCGCCACCGCTGCCGATACACGAACTCGGGGCGTGTCGCGTGCTGGACAAGGTACTCGATGAGCGGCCGGCTCTCCTCCTCAGTCATGCCGTCGAAGCGCTTCACTTTCTCGCCGATGTAGAGCGCCTTCCGGCCGGTCTCGGGATGCACGCGCACCACGGGCTGCGCCACGGGCGGATTGAGGCGCCGTTGCTCCTCCGCGCGCGGAACACCGCTCTCCGTGTTGGCAATCTTGCGCGTGCCCGAGAGGTGGATGCCATGCAGGTCCGAGATCAGGGCTTTCATGCCGTCGGACAGCGCGTCGTAGGCGAGATACATGCTGGCGAAGAGCGTGTCTCCACCAACGTCGGGAACGGCGTGGCACCGCAGCAGCGAACCCAGCGAAGGCGCCGTGGTAAAGGACATGTCCGAATGCCACTGCCGGCCCGTGTATTTCGTGTCGGAGGGACTGCCGTCCGCCTTGGGCTCATTGGTGACCATCAGCAGCTCGGGGTGCTGCGGATGCCGGTCGCGCGGCAGAGCATCGTGACGGTCGAGCGGGCCAAAGCGCCGGCTGAACTCGACGTGCTGCTCGCGGGTGATGTTCTGGTTGCGGAACAGCAGGATGCCGTACTGGAGAAACGCCTGGTAGATCTCGCCGAAGGAGGTCTCGCTCATGGGCCGGGAGACGTCGATATCGCAAACCTCCGCACCGAGCGCGTACGAAAGCTTCCTGATTCTTAGCGCCATGCTGATCATCCTTCCCTGTCTACGACGTCTCCAATGTCAGGCGCGAAGCACCACGATGCCGATCGCCACGATCAGCGCGAACGCGATCACGGTTGCAAACAGCAAGGCGCGGGTTCGCACGCGCAGTATCCCGACCGCCTCCACCAGCCGCTGGTTCTGCTGGGCAAGAGAGTTGATGAGCTCGGTCGATGCAGCGAGCTCTTTCCTCATGTCCGCGAGCTGTGACTCCAGTGCCCGCGCCCGACCCTCCGGGCTGTCCGGCGCCGCGCCAGCGGCCGATCGCGCCGGCTGATCGCGAATCGAGTCCCAGAGCTTTTTAGCGCCACGGGCGACCGTCGGTGCGGCAGCAATCACGTCGCCCCACGGTATTACCTTGAATGCAGCCAGCCATCCTGCCACGCGCTTCTCTCCAGCTCAATTCACCCTTTCTCCCGCAGCCTAGCACCAAACATTACTGGATGCGAACGCCCGCCATCCTCACGACCCGATCCCACTTTGCGATCTCGGCGCGAAGATAGACGGTCAACTCGTCCGGGGTGTCGGCGATCACCTCCCCGCCAAGCGTGGCAAGCCGCCTGCGGAATGGTTGCGTACGCGCAATTCCTACAATGGCGAGATTGAGCCGCGTCACGACATCGTAGGGCGTGCCCTTCGGCGCCAGCACCGCGTTCCACGCCGCCGCCTCGAAGCCGGGAAACCCCGACTCGTCGAGCGTCGGAACTTCCGGCAGCGCCTGCGTGCGCTTGAGGCTCGCCACGCCAAGGGCGCGCAGCCGGCCATTGCGGACGTGCGCAAGCGCGGGCGGCGTCGTCGAGATGATCCCGTGCACCTGCCCGCCGATCACCTCGAGCACGGCCGGATTCATGCCGCGATAGGGCACGTGAAGGATCTTGAGCCCGCCTGCCCGCACCTTGAGCATTTCGAGCGCGAGGTGCGGCGTGCTGCCGTGCCCCGGCGACGCGAAGACGAGCTCGCCGGGCCGCCGCCGCGCGAGCTCGACCAGCTCGCGCACGCTCGCGGCAGGCACCGAGGGGTGAACGACGAGCACGTTATGAACCGCGGCAACCCGCGTGATGGCGGCAAAATCGCGCAGCGGATCGTAACCCGGCTTCGCGTAGACGCTGATGTTGCTGGCAAAGGCCGCCGGCACCACGATGAGCGTCGTGCCGTCGGGCGCCGCTTTCACCGCAATGTCGCTCGCGATCATGCCGGTGGCGCCCGGACGATTGTCGACGTAGAACTGGTGCTTGAAGTACTCGCTCAGGTCGGCGGCGAGCAGGCGCGCGATGATGTCGGTCGTGCCGCCGGGGGAAAATCCGACCAGCATCCGGACCGGGCGCCCGGGATATGCCGTCTGCGCCAGCGCGAGCGGTGCACTCAGGGCGCAGCCGGCAGCCAACACGACGAGCAAACGGGCAATCACATCCGGGGTAAAAGATGAAGGCGCCCTATTCTACCCGGGTGACGCGTCATTTCAGGCTCCCCCCGCAATCGGAAAACTTTGATCTTGCGCAAACCTTCCACAAGCCAGCGCATTAAAGTGTCCTGAAGACGTCGCGGGAAGAGCTTCGACATGAAATACGATGACCCCGCATGTGCATACTGCCCGCCCAACGTCCGGGCCTGCCGCCAGGGTGAATCAGAGGAACGGGGCCCCGGATTCTGCCCGACCAGGGTCGATCCGGAGATGCAGACTGAGGCGCGCGCGCTCTACGAGGATCCCGAGGTGCGAAAAATCTCGCGCGAGTCGGCTCTCGTCGAATCCGAAGGCGATTGCAAATGGACCCGGGTCGAGGAAGTCGTGCAGTTTGCGAAGCGCATGGGCTACAGGAAGATCGGTATCGCCAATTGCATCAGTTTCGTCGATCACGCCCGCGTTCTCAGCGAAATCCTGGAGAGTCACGGCTTCGAGGTCGTATCGGTAGCCTGCAAAACAGGCAGCATCCCGAAGGAGGAAATGGGCATCACCGATCGCGAGAAGGTCCGGCCCGGACAGTTCGAGCCGCTGTGCAATCCCGTGTGCCAGGCCGAGCTGCTCAACAGCCACGGCTGCGAGTTCAATGTCGTTCTCGGCCTGTGCATCGGCCACGACAGTCTTTTCTTCCGGCACGCGAAGGGACTTACGACGGTGCTGGTTGCGAAGGACCGCGTCCTCGGCCATAACCCGGTCGCAGCGCTCCAGCTCGCCGACACCTATTACAGCCGCGTGTGGGGGCCGTTGAGGCCGGCCAAGCCACCGAAGCTTCCCGTCGCGGGCCGCCGCGACAAGAACGGCTGAGAGGCCATCAGGAAAGGTGCTCGCCGAGCGCGAGCGACGAGCGCGCGCCGATAAACCGGAAATTATTCCGCAGCCAGGCATGCGCACGGCGCCTTCCCTCGCCGCGCAGCAGCTCGAGGAAGTCGGCGTGCGTGCTGAGGCGGCTCAACACGGTGAGGCGGCTCATCATCTTCTCCGCCTGGATCACGTGAAGGTTGAGGCGCCGCAACCTGCGCTCGAGGCGCCCGACCGCGAAAAGCGCCCTCTCAGCTTCTTTCTTGGCCCGCGCGATGCCCTGAAGCTCCCCGCAGAAGGCAGATCCGAAACTGATCTCCGTCAGACGGTGCGTGATCTCGTCGGCGGTGGCGGGCACTCCCGCGCGGCGCAACGGGTGCAGGAGCACGACCAGGATGTCGCGCGCCGCGCATTCGTAGAGCAGCGCGCGCAAAGGCGGATTGGCGGTGAGCCCGCCGTCCCAGTAGCTCTCCCCGTCAATCTCCACGGAATGGTTCAAGGAAGGTATGCAGGCCGATGCCAGCAACGCATCGAGCGTCAGCTCCTGCCCCGAGAAAAGCCGCAGCCTTCCGGTTGCGACCCGGGTCGCCGCGACGAAGAGCTTGATCGGGCATTCGGTCCGGATACGCTCGAAGTCGAGCTGCGCGGCGAGGATGTCGCGCAGCGGATTCAGGTTGAACGGATTCAGCTGGTAGGGAGAAAAGAACTTCGAGAGGAACAGCATTGATTTCGTGGCCGGGTCCGGGCCGTGCGGCCCGAACGCTCCATTGACGGGCCAGCGCGTTGCCGCGAGCCCGAAAGGCATCCGTTGCGCCACACTGTTCCAGAACGCCGCCAGCGCCTCGCGTGCACCTGCGCGACCGCTCACTGTCATTCCGTGCGCCAGCACGGCGGCGTTGATAGCACCGGCGCTTGCGCCGCTGATGCCCTCGATCTCGATGCGCTCGTCCTCCAGCAGGCGATCAAGAACGCCCCAGGTGAACGCACCGTGCGAGCCGCCGCCCTGCAGCGCCAACGTCACGCGCTTAATCGCATGGGGGCTCCTTGGAGGACTATTCTTTCCGCTATGCACCATTCGTCGGTATCAGCCTGGAAATCTAACTTTCACAGGATATTACATGGACATTTTGACAGGACGAGGAAATAGTTGTTGCATCGCGTCAGCTGTTTTTATCTCACGCGTTCAGGAAGGCAAGCTAATCATCGCTGCGCTGTGACGGTGCAGACGCACTGCAATCGAGCGTGTCTCTGGCGTGGTGACGCCAAACGACGACACTTACTGAGTTGCGTGATGTGTGATGGGTGATGAGTGAGGAGTGCAGGAAATTCCACTTATCACTCACCATTGCCACAGATCAGGTCTCTGCCTTCGCCCTGGTGAGGACCTGTCGCGCGGCCCGAGTGCCGCTTGCGAGCGCTCCGGCGACTGTTCCATGCTCGCCGCTAAAATCGGTCGCCTCGCCTGCGAAGAACAGCGTGTTGTCCAGCGGTTCCGACAGCGCCTTGCGCGCTCCTCCACCGCCGACGGTCACGTAGCTGTACGCTCCGCGCGACCAGCGATCGTGCTGCCAGTCGTGGAACCAGGCCGCTTCGAGGCGCTGCTCGACGTTCGCTCTTTTGCCGAAGATCGACTCAACGCTCTCGATCGCCCGCGCGATCACCTCGCGCGGCGCGATATGCGAGAGGCGCTCCGCCCTGGGTCCGCCCGCCCAGATGACGAGCAACGGTGTGCGCACGGGAAGCGCGGTCCAGACCGAAGGAAACGGCGCGGTGAGCGAACGCAGGAATGCGGCATCCGCATAACGGCCGCCGTCCAGCTCGTCCCAGAAGGCGCTTCCGAAACGCATGACGACTTTCATCACCGGGCTCGGTGCAAGTCCGCGCAATGCGCGCCCCTTCTGCGCCAGCTCAGGCGCGAAACGAACGGCGTCCTCCGCCTGTGGCGGAAGCTGCAGCACTCCGAGCGGGAGCGTGATGATCGCGCGCGCCGCGCTCACGCCAAACGGCCGGTCGTCTTCGCGTCCTGCAATCTCGACGTGACCGCGGCGCCAGTTGATTTCGCTTGCCGCGGCCCGTAACCGCAGCTCGACACCGGTCCCCGCGAGCGTCCGTGCGAGCGCTTCGAGCGGACGCGCATAACCCCCCAGCGGGCGAAAATGCGAAGCCGACCCCGAATCGTCCTCGCCAAACCACTCCTCGATGATCGAGCGCGCGCTCACCCGCGCGGGATCCGCCGCGTCATAGCCCTCCACCCGCCTGAGGGCAAACGCCCGTGCCCTGGCCGATACCCGCCGCAGCTCGCCATCGAGATAGGCCTGGAAGGAGACATCTTTCTTCGGAAGGCGTCTTCTGCGCAGCGCCTTGCGCAGCTCGGCCATGACGTCGCCCGTGGGGCACAGCCTGCCGCGTTCGACGTGCCACCAGGTGCCGATCCGGTCGACCGCCGCTGCGCCGGTCCGCTCGAGGAGAGAGAACGTTGCCGGTGGGCGCCCGTGGATGAATTCAGCTCCGAGCTCGATCGGCACCGGTATCCCCGG
>DASPGR010000322.1:0-7079 GCA_035620515.1 Burkholderiales bacterium
TTTCACCGCCATGATGGGCGCCGAGGGCGTGCGCGAGCTCCTGCGCAGTCTCGATCTCAGGAAGGAGATCGACACGCTGCGCGATGAGCTTGCCAACACCTCGTCGGATTCCAAGATCAAGAAGATCGCCAAGCGCCTGAAGGTGCTCGAGGCGTTCCACAAGTCGGGCATCAAGCCGGAATGGATGATCATGGAGGTGCTGCCGGTGCTGCCGCCGGAGCTGCGGCCGCTGGTGCCGCTCGATGGCGGGCGCTTTGCCACCTCGGATCTCAACGATCTCTACCGGCGCGTCATCAACCGCAACAACCGCCTGAAGCGCCTGCTGGAGCTCAAGGCTCCCGAGATCATCGTGCGCAACGAGAAGCGCATGCTGCAGGAGGCCGTCGACTCGCTGCTCGACAACGGCCGCCGCGGCAAGGCGATGACCGGCGCCAACAAGCGGCCGCTCAAGTCGCTCGCGGACATGATCAAGGGCAAGGGCGGGCGCTTCCGGCAGAACCTGCTCGGCAAGCGCGTCGACTATTCGGGCCGCTCGGTGATCGTGGTCGGGCCGCAGCTGAAGCTGCACCAGTGCGGGTTGCCGAAGCTGATGGCGCTGGAACTCTTCAAGCCCTTCATCTTCAACAAGCTGGAGGTGATGGGGCTCGCCACGACCATCAAGGCGGCAAAACGCATGGTCGAGGACCAGGAGCCGATCGTTTGGGACATTCTCGAGGAAGTGATCCGGGAGCATCCCGTGATGCTGAACCGGGCGCCCACGCTCCACCGCCTGGGCATCCAGGCCTTCGAGCCCGTGCTGATCGAGGGCAAGGCGATCCAGTTGCATCCCCTGGTGTGCGCGGCATTCAACGCGGACTTCGACGGCGACCAGATGGCGGTCCACGTGCCGCTGTCGCTCGAGGCGCAGATGGAGGCGCGCACGCTGATGCTGTCCTCCAACAACATCCTTTCCCCGGCCAATGGCGACCCGATCATCGTTCCGTCACAGGACATCGTGCTCGGGCTTTACTACATCACGCGCGAGAAGGTGGGCGCGCGCGGTGAAGGCTCGCTCTTCACCAACGTCGCCGAAGTGTCCCGCGCCTACGAGTCGGGCCAGGTTGAGGTCAATGCCCGCATCACGGTGCGAATCAAGGAGTACGAGATCGACGAGGACGGGGAAAAGCGCGAGAAGACCGGGCGCCATGAGACCACCGTGGGCCGCGCGCTGCTCTCCGACATATTGCCGGCAGGACTCCCCTTCGAGCTGCTCAACAAGCCGCTCAAGAAGAAGGAGATCTCGCGTCTCATCAATGCGAGCTTCCGGCTTTGCGGGCTGCGCGAGACGGTGATCTTTGCCGACAAGCTCATGTATACCGGCTTCGGCATGGCAACCCGCGCAGGCATCTCGATCGCGGTCGACGACATGCTGATCACGGCGCAGAAGAACGAGATCATCGCCGACGCCGAGAAGGAAGTGCAGGAAATCGAGCAGCAATACACCTCGGGCCTCGTGACGCAGGGCGAGCGCTACAACAAGGTCGTCGACATCTGGGGCCGCGCCGGGGATCTCGTGGCGAAGGCCATGATGGACCAGTTGGGCGTCGAGCCCGTCATGGACTGGGACGGCAGGAAGCACGAGTGGAACCCGCGCACCGACAAGAAGACGGGACAGGCGGTGATGCAGGAGTCGTTCAACAGCATCTACATGATGGCCGACTCCGGCGCGCGCGGCTCCGCCGCGCAGATCCGGCAGCTCGCCGGCATGCGCGGTCTCATGGCCAAGCCCGACGGCTCGATCATCGAGACCCCGATCACGGCCAACTTCCGCGAGGGCTTGAACGTGCTGCAGTACTTCATCTCGACGCACGGCGCGCGGAAGGGCCTCGCCGACACGGCGCTGAAAACGGCCAATTCCGGCTACCTGACGCGCCGGCTGGTGGACGTCACCCAGGATCTTGTCGTGACAGAGGACGATTGTGGGACCACGCAAGGCGTTTCCATGAAGGCGCTGATCGAGGGCGGCGAAGTGGTGGAGTCGCTGCGCGAGAGAATCCTCGGCCGCGTGTGCGCCAACGACGTGATCGATCCGGAATCCGGCAAGGTATTGACCCCCGCCAACACGCTGCTCGACGAGGACGCGGTGGAAGGGATCGAGGCCGCCGGCATCGACGAGGTCAAGGTGCGCACGCCGCTTACCTGCGAGACGCGCTACGGTCTTTGCGCCAAGTGCTACGGGCGCGACCTCGGGCGCGGCAGCCCGGTCAACGTCGGCGAGGCGGTCGGAGTTATCGCCGCACAGTCGATCGGGGAGCCGGGCACGCAGCTCACCATGCGCACCTTCCACATCGGGGGAGCCGCGTCGCGCACCGCGGTGGTGAGCCAGATCGAGAGCAAGTCAAACGGCATCGTGCGCTACACGGCCGGGATGCGATACGTCACGAACTCGCGCGGCGAGCTCGTCGTGATCTCGCGCAACGGCGAGATCATGATTCACGATGACAGCGGCCGTGAGCGCGAGCGCCACAAGGTCCCGTACGGCGCGACGCTCATGCCGCGCGATGGCGAGGCGGTCAAGGCCGGGCAGGTTCTGGCGGCCTGGGATCCGCATACCCGCCCGATCGTCACGGAGTACGCGGGCCGCATCAAGTTCGAGAACGTCGAGGAAGGCGTCACGGTCGCCCGGCAGATCGACGAGGTGACCGGGCTCTCCACTCTCGTCGTCGTCGATCCCAAGCGCCGGGGCAGCATCCAGGCGCGCGGGTTGCGCCCGCAGGTGAAGGTGCTCGACGAGCGCGGCGGAGAGATCAGGATCGCGGGCTCCGACCAGTCGGTGAACATCACCTTCCAGATCGGCTCGATTATCACCGTGCGCGACGGCCAGGACGTCAGCGTGGGCGAGGTTCTTGCCCGCATTCCGCAGGAGACCTCGAAGACACGCGACATCACAGGCGGGCTCCCGCGCGTGGCGGAGCTCTTCGAGGCCCGTTCCCCCAAGGATGCGGGCCTGCTTGCGGAGGTGACCGGAACGGTCTCGTTCGGGAAGGACACCAAGGGCAAGCAGCGCCTCGTCATCACTGATCTCGACGGTGTCGCGCACGAGTTCCTGATCGCGAAGGACAAGCACGTGATGGCGCACGACGGCCAGGTCGTGAACAAGGGCGAGATGATCGTCGACGGGCCGGCCGACCCGCACGACATCCTGCGGCTGCTCGGCGTGGAGGCGCTCGCGCGCTACATCTGCAACGAGGTGCAGGACGTCTACCGCCTGCAGGGCGTGAAGATCAACGACAAGCACATCGAGGTGATCGTGCGCCAGATGCTGCGCCGGGTGCAGATCGCGGAGCCGGGCGACACACGTTTTATCACGGGCGAACAGCTGGAGCGTGCGGAGGTGCTCGAGGAGAACGAGAAAGTGGAAGCCGAAGGCAAGAAGCCGGCGAGCTACGAGTACCTGCTGCTCGGGATCACCAAGGCGTCGCTCTCGACCGACTCGTTCATCTCCGCCGCTTCGTTCCAGGAGACGACACGGGTGCTTACGGAAGCGGCCATCATGGGCAAGCGCGACGAGCTGCGCGGGCTCAAGGAGAACGTGATCGTCGGCCGGCTCATTCCGGCGGGCACCGGGCTCGCGTATCACCGTGTCCGCAAGCGCCAGGCGGCCTCGGCGGAATTCGCCGAAGTGGTGCCGACGGAAGAAGCGCCTGTGGGGACCGAAAATCAGGAGCAGGTTGCTTGACACATATGAGCTAACCCTCTAAAATTTGCGGTCTTTTTAGCCGCCTGCGCTCCGATCTTCGAGCCCAGCGGCGACCAGCAGCAGAACCCGGCCGGGACGGTGGCGACGCCGTCCCCGCTTTTTTGGGAGCCAGCTGCGCCCTGCCTGCCCTCCGCGTTTGCATTTAATTCAGGAGCTTAGGCAGGTGCAGCCAGTGTAACCAGCGAATCGAGGACATGCCGACAGTCAATCAGTTAGTGCGTGGCGCCCGCCGGGCCACGCCCTTGAAGAGCAAAGTGCCGGCACTTGCCGGGTCGCCGCAGCGCCGGGGCGTTTGCACGCGCGTCTACACGACGACCCCGAAGAAGCCGAACTCGGCCCTGCGCAAGGTCGCCAAAGTGCGGCTGACCAACGGGTTCGAGGTGATCGGCTACATCGGCGGCGAAGGACACAACCTGCAGGAGCACTCGGTCGTGCTGATCCGCGGCGGACGGGTGAAGGACCTGCCAGGCGTTCGCTATCACGTTGTGCGCGGCAGCCTCGACACGGCCGGGGTGAAGGACCGCAAGCAGGGCCGCTCGAAGTACGGCGCGAAGCGCGTCAAGACGGCCTGACGGAGGTATAAAGGTGCCACGCCGCCGAGAAATTCCGAAGCGCGAAGTCCTTCCGGACCCGAAGTACACGAGCCAGGACATCGCGAAGTTCATCAACGTGATCATGACCCGCGGGAAGAAGTCGGTGGCCGAGGCGATCGTGTACGGAGCGCTCGACCAGATCAAGAAGCGCAGCAGCAAGGACCCGCTCGAGGTCTTCACGCAGGCGGTGAACAACGTGAAGCCGATGGTGGAGGTGAAAAGCCGGCGCGTCGGCGGGGCCAACTACCAGGTCCCGGTGGAGGTGCGCCCGGTGCGCCGGGCCGCGCTCGCGATGCGCTGGATCCGGGACGCCGCGCGCGGACGCGGAGAGAAGTCGATGGATGCGCGGCTTGCGAGCGAGCTCGCGGAGGCCGCAGAAGGCAAGGGCGGTGCGATGAAGAAGCGCGAGGAAGTGCACCGCATGGCGGAGGCCAACAAGGCCTTCTCTCATTACCGTTTCTAGCGATCCAGCATTGGTTACGCAAAGTGCCACGCAAGACCCCGATCGAGCGCTACCGGAACATCGGCATCACGGCCCACATTGATGCCGGCAAGACCACGACCACGGAGCGCATCCTGTTCTATACCGGCGTATCGCACAAGCTGGGCGAGGTCCACGACGGCACAGCCATCATGGACTGGATGGAGCAGGAACAGGAGCGCGGCATTACCATAACGTCGGCGGCGACGACCTGCTTCTGGAAGGGGATGGACAGCCATTTCCCCGAGCATCGCATCAATATCATCGATACGCCGGGTCACGTCGATTTCACGATCGAGGTAGAACGCTCGCTGCGCGTGCTCGATGGCGCCTGCACGGTGCTGTGCGCGGTGGGGGGCGTTCAGCCCCAGACCGAAACGGTGTGGCGCCAGGCCAACAAGTACCGCGTGCCGCGGCTGATTTTCGTGAACAAGATGGACCGCACGGGCGCGGACTTCAAGCGCGTGCTGGAGCAGGTGCGGGCGCGCCTGAAGGCGACGCCGGTTCCAATACAGCTGCCGATCGGTGCCGAGGACAAGTTCCGGGGCGTCGTCGATCTGGTGCAGATGCAGGCGATCTACTGGGATGACGGTACCCAGGGCATGAAGTTCGAGGCCAAGGATGTTCCCGCGGAGCTGAGGGCCGAAGCCAAGGAATGGCGTGACAAGATGGTCGAGTCGGCTGCCGAGGCCTCCGAAGACCTCATGAATGCTTATCTCGAGAAAGGCGAACTCTCGGTCGAGCAGATCAAGAAAGGACTTCGGGCGCGCACGATTCATGGCGAGATCTTTCCGATGCTCTGCGGCTCGGCGTTCAAGAACAAGGGCGTGCAGGCGATGCTCGACGCGGTGATCGATTATCTGCCGGCGCCGAGCGACGTTCCCCCTGTGAAGGGGGTCAAGGAGAACGGGGAGATTGATGAGCGTGCGCCCAACGACGAGGCGCCCTTCTCGGGCCTGGCGTTCAAGATCATGACCGACCCCTTCGTCGGACAGCTTACGTTCTTCCGCGTCTATTCCGGTGTGGTCAGCTCCGGCGACTCTATCTACAACCCGACCAAGGGCCGCAAGGAACGCGTCGGACGGATTCTGCAGATGCACGCCAACGAGCGCGAGGAAGTGAAGGAAGTGCGCGCGGGGGATATCGCCGCCGCGGTCGGATTGAAGGAAGTCACCACGGGGGACACGCTAACTGACGCGCAGAAGATCATCACGCTCGAGAAGATGGAGTTCCCGGAGCCGGTGATCCACGTCGCGGTTGAGCCGAAAACCAAGGCGGACCAGGAGAAGATGGGGATCGCCTTGAACCGCCTCGCCCAGGAAGATCCTTCGTTCCGTGTGCGCACCGACGAGGAGTCCGGGCAGACGATCATCTCGGGAATGGGCGAGCTTCATCTCGAGATCATCGTCGATCGTATGAAGCGCGAGTTCGGCGTCGAGGCCAATGTCGGAGCGCCGCAGGTGGCGTACCGCGAGACGATCCGGCGCCCGGTGGACAAGGTCGAGGGCAAGTTCATCAAGCAGACGGGTGGCCGCGGCCAGTACGGCCATGTGCTGCTCAGGGTCGAGCCGCAGGCGCCGGGCAAGGGCTTCGAGTTCGTGGACGCCGTCAAGGGCGGCAGCGTGCCGCGGGAGTACATTCCGGCGGTGCGAAAGGGTGTCGTCGACACGCTGCCCAATGGTGTCCTCGCCGGTTTCCCGGTGGTGGATATCAAGGTGACGCTGTTCGACGGGTCCTATCACGAAGTCGATTCGAACGAGAACGCCTTCAAGATGGCGGGTTCGATCGCGCTCAAGGAAGGGCTGCGCCGGGCCAATCCGTCGCTGCTCGAGCCGATCATGGCGGTCGAGGTCGAGACGCCCGACGATTTCATGGGCAATGTCGTGGGCGATCTGAGTTCACGTCGCGGCACGATCCAGGGCATGGAAGAGCTGGCAGGCGGCGGCAAGGCGGTGCGGGCCGAAGTGCCGCTTGCGGAGATGTTCGGTTACTCGACGACGCTGCGCTCGCTCTCGCAGGGGCGCGCGACCTACACCATGGAATTCAAGCACTACTCGGAAGCGCCGAAGCAGATCTCCGAGGCGATCATCAACAAGTACACCGGCAAGGAAGAAAAGAAATAAGGGGCGGATCATGGCAAAAGGCAAATTTGAGCGCACCAAGCCGCACGTGAACGTGGGCACGATTGGGCACGTGGACCATGGCAAGACGACGCTGACGGCGGCGATGACGATGATTTTGTCGAAGCAGTTTGGCGGCGAGGCGA
>DASPGR010000323.1:0-51793 GCA_035620515.1 Burkholderiales bacterium
ATAGTCGTTGCCCATCATGCTGCTGTCGTAGCGGAAGCCGTGTTTCAGGAGCAGCGCCACGGAGTTTGGACTGAGGTCCCAGGACGGAGAGCGGTAGCCCCGGGCCCGGCGACCTGTCAGTTTCCGGATTTGCTCGTTGGCGCGTTCCAGCCCTTCCTCTTCCTGTTCACGCGACAGGGCGGCAGGCGCCAGGTGGGTCCAGCCGTGATGCCCGATCTCGTGGCCGGCCTCAAAAACGCGCGCGCACACGTCGGGATAGGTTTCCAGGGTATGTCCGGGGATGTACCAGGTCGCGGGGACGTCGTGCCGGGTCAACAGCGCGAGCAGCCGCGGCGTCGCAACGTCGGCCCCGAACTCGCCGCGCGATAGCGCAGAAGGTGAGGTCATGCCGCGGGCGATAAACCCGGACATGGCATCAAAATCGAACGTCAGGCAAACGATGTGACGCGGCATGGGCCTTCCGGCGGTTCCAGACGAGCTCGTCCGGCCGGTGTTCAGTATGGCCGATTCCGCGCCGTGCTGGCAAAATACAGCTCCCGGATTCGCTTCCAATTACAAACCATGACGCCGCGCGATTTCCCTCTTGAGCCGTTCTGGATGCCCTTTACCGCCAACCGGCAGTTCAAGGCGTCCCCCCGGATTCTGGTCTCGGCGCAGGACATGCATTACACGGCCGAGGACGGACGAAAGATCCTGGACGGGACGGCGGGACTATGGTGCGTGAACGCCGGGCACTGCCGCCCGCGCATCATCCAGGCGATCCAGCGCCAGGCGCAGACCCTGGATTATTCGCCGCTGTTCCAGATGGGCCACCCGGGGGAATTCCGCGCTGCGGGTCTCATTGCGGAGCTCGCGCCCGCGGGTCTCGACCGCGTTTTCTTCGCGAACTCGGGGTCCGAAGCGGTCGATAGCGCATTGAAAATCGTTCTCGCCTATCACCGCGCTCGCGGCGAGGGCCATCGCACGGTCCTCATCGGCCGTGAACGCGGCTACCATGGCGTCGGATTCGGCGGAATCTCCGTAGGCGGCATTCCGGCCAACCGCAAGGTCTTCGGAAGTCTGTTGCCGCGCGTCGACCACCTCCCCCATACCCACAGCCTAGAACGCAATGCCTTCAGCCGTGGCCAGCCGCAATGGGGTGCCCACCTTGCCGATGAGCTGGAAAGCCGGTTAATTGCGCTTCATGATGCGTCCAACATCGCAGCAGTTATCGTGGAGCCCGTTGCCGGCTCGACGGGCGTGCTGGTGCCGCCCGTGGGCTATCTCGAGCGGCTGCGCAAAATCTGCGACAAATACGGCTTGCTCCTCATTTTCGACGAAGTCATCACCGGCTTTGGTCGAACCGGCCGGGCCTTTGCTGCAGAGACCTTCGGTGTGGTCCCGGACCTCATCACCTTTGCCAAGGGGGTCACCAATGCCACCGTTCCACTTGCAGGTGTGATTGCGCGCCGCGATATTTACGACACGATCGTCGATCAGTCCCCGCCCGATACCGTCGAGCTGTTTCATGGCTACACCTATTCCGGGCATCCGCTGGCCACAGCAGCGGCCGAAGCAACCCTGGCGCTCTATCACGAAGAGCGGCTCTTCGAGCGTGCGCGCACGATCGCGCCCCGTTTCGAGTCGGCGCTGCATGCGTTGAAGGGGCTGCCTCACGTGGCGGACGTGCGCAATTTCGGCCTGATGGGCGCAGTCGAGCTGGAACCCATCCGCGGGAAGCCGGGAGCGCGCGGATTCCAGACGTTCCTGCAATGCTTTGAAAAAGGGATTCTCGTCCGGGTGACGGGCGACATCCTGGCCTTGTCGCCTCCACTCATCATCAGCGAAAGCCAGATCGATCAGCTCGCGGACACGATCGGGGCCGTGCTCCGCCAGAAGTGAGCACGGAACGGGCTTAGGGACTCTTAGACGCGCTGCATGTTCCTGCGCCTCGCCTCGACGAGGCAATGATCGATCCATTCCGCGGTGAGCTTTTCCTGAACGGCGTTCTGGTGCAGCCGCGCGTCGAGCACTCCCCAGTCCACGCGATCCATGGGCTGGTCCTGATTGAAGCATGAGAACACGTAGCTCACCTCCTGAGTTGCCGGATCGATGTGCGGCTGCAGGCACTGGGCACAGATCTCTTTCATCATGCATTGCATCGGCGAGTTGATCGAGCCGAGCGCTACGTGATGAGGCTTCAGGAAGGGTTTCAATCCATTGTGACGGGCCCGCGCCACGGCCGCCATCATCCGGTCCGATCCGATTGCCATGATCCGGTCGGCGTCCTTGAGCCTGATGGCCGGATTGCCCAGGTTGCCGATCGCGTAGGCATGCATCCCCTGCACGATCGTGCCCACGAAGCTGCGGTCCTGGGGGCGATCCGGGGTAAATCCCGGCTCCTCATCACAGCACCACACGACGACGTCGGCCGCCGCCTCGATCTCGGCGACCTTGTATCGGTCCTCCATATGCTTGTACCCGGCGAAATACAGCACGCGGTTTCCCGCCCGCCGCATGGCCTGGCCGATCGAGAACAGCACGGCATTTCCGAGGCCCCCGCCCACGAGGACGACGGTCTCGCCCGACGGAATCTCCGACGGTGAGCCCGTGGGCCCCATCAGCACGACGGGGTCTCCCGGCTTCAGCAGCACGCACAGGTCGGACGAGCCGCCCATCTCGAGCACGATCACCGAGACAAGGCCGCGCGCCGCGTCCACCCACGCGCCGGTCAATGCAAGGCCTTCCATGGTGAGGCGGGTGTCTTCCACGCGTGCTGCCGCGGTCTCATAGTTCTGTAACCGGTAGAACTGTCCGGGCCGGAATCGCCGCGCCGCAAGCGGTGCGCGCACGACGACCTCCACGATGAGCGGAGTGAGTCTCGATACCTGGTGCACGGTGGCCCGCAACTCACCATTCAGCCGCGTCATGAAATCCGCATCGGTTTCCCTGCTCGATGGAGCGATGTTCGCCAACGCGCGGGTCACCGCGGGGTAGCCCTGCTTCGCGCTCCCGATCGCCTTGACCACGTTGCCGAAGTACGATGGATGCACGTCCCCGAAGTAGCTCATGCAGCGTCCATCGGGCCGCCGCGACAGCAGAACGCGCACTTGTGAAGGTTTTGAAATCGCGGGCTCCGGAGCGCTCGGCATTCCATTTTCGTCGCAGGCCTGAAAGTAACGCCCCTGCAGCTTGAAATGCTCGGGATCCTCGCGCGCCAGCACGGTATTGGGCTGCGTTCCCGCTGCAATCAGGATGGTCCGCGCAGGCAGCTCATGCTGCGAGGTCTCCGCCCATTTGCCTTCGGGCGTGAAGGTGCCCGCCGAAACCCGCAGGGCGCGCGCATGGCCGTCCCGGTCTACCTCCACCGCGAGGGGGATCAGGCCCTCGGCAAACCGAATGCCCTCCTCCAGCGCCCTGTGCACCTCCTCGTGATTCAAGGTGTAGGACGGGCTGTCGACGAGGCGCCTGCGGTAGGCGATCGTGACGCCCCCCCAGGACTGGAGCAGCCCGAGCACCCGCGCGGGACGCCCTTGGACGCTGGCCAGAGAGCGCTCCTCACGGATCGCCCGCGCGTGAGTCAGAAACTCATCGGCGATACCGCGTTCATCATCGTTCCAGGAAACACGTGCCGCCGTCTCTCCGTGCTCCCTCGCGAGGCGCTCATAGCGCTCGAGAAATTTCTCGACCTGAAGAGGATAGTATGCGAGCGCCTCGGTGGCGGTATCGATGGCCGTCAATCCGCCACCCACAACGATGACCGGCAGGCGAAGCTGCATGTTGGCGAGGGAATCGGCCTTTGCGGCGCCGGTCAGCTGCAGCGCCATGAGGAAATCGGATGCCGCTCGAACCCCGCGGGCAAGCCCGTGCGGCAGCGCCAGCACCGTCGGGCGACCGGCGCCGATAGCGAGCGCCACGTGATCGAATCCGAGCGCAAAGGCATCCTCCGCGCTCAGCGTTCCGCCGAATCGCACTCCGCCCATCAGGCTGAATTGGTCGCGGCGCTCGAGCAGCAGCCGCAGGAGCTTCAGAAAATTCTTGTCCCAGCGCACGGTAATGCCGTACTCGGCCACCCCGCCAAAGCCTGCCATGACCCGCTCGTCGAGCTCTTCGTGCAGCTCCGAGATCTCGCGCACGGGGCGGAACTCAGCGCGCGCGCCTCGTGCGTCGACACCCGAGAGCTCGGCCGGGAGGGGCTCGATCTTCAAGCCGTCAATGCCGACGACGGCATGCCCGTCGTTCATCAGATAGTGCGCCAGGGCCGCGCCGGCAGGGCCCATCCCCGCTACCAGCACGCGCTTTCCGGTCGCCGGTGCCGGGTACGGCTGGCGAAGATTCAGCGGGTTCCAGCGCGTGAGCAGTGAATAGATCTCAAACCCCCAGGGCAATTCGAGCACGTCCTTCAACGTGCGCGTCTCGGCCTGAGGAATGTCAACCGGCTCCTGCTTCTGGTAGATGCACGACTTCATGCAGTCGTTGCAGATTCGATGGCCGGTTGCAGCCACCATCGGGTTGTCAACGGCAATGATCGCGAGCGCCCCGATCGGCATGCCTTCCGCTTTGGCCTGCTGAAACTCGGAGATTTTCTCTTCGAGCGGACATCCCGCGAGAACGACGCCGAAGGGACTTTTCCTGAAGCTCGCGGCTCCACCGCCTGGCGCATTTTTCTCCCGGAGGCCTTTCGAACACGAGTCCTTGTCCTGGTGATGGCACCAGATGCAATAGTTGGCCTCATCGAGTGCGCCGGCGAGATCCGTTCCCGGGTCGGTGAGCTTGAAGCCGGCGCGACGGCGCAGGTGGCGCTGATCCAGGCGATGCACCGTGTAGCCTGACGAATCGTCGGTCACGACCGGGACCAATCGCTGGTAGTCGAGCTTCTCTGGCGCCTTGAACAGGATGCCCTTCCCGCGCCGCTCGTGCCCCGCGGCCGAGTGCGCGGCCCATGCCGCGTAGCGCAGCGCAAGGTCGAGCTTCTCCGCGTGCGTTGTTTCGTCCTTCTGCCATTCGCTCACCTGCCTGGCAAACGCGAGCTCGGTAAAAGGGCCGCCGAACTCGCGCTCGAGCGCCTGCTCCAGGGCGCTCCCGTCAAACCGCGCCGCGTCAGCTGCCTTGTATTTGTGCATGGCCTTTCGCTGCACGAAAAGCCGCTTGACCGCGTAGAGGGGCGCCAGCGCGTGATGTTTCTTGACCAACGCGCCCGCTTCCGCTTCGATCCCGAACAATCGCACGAGGAAGCGCTCGACGTGGGGCGCGAGAGCCAGCAGCAAGTCGGACTCTTCTTTGGCCGACAGCGCGTTGAACCCGCTACGCGCTCGCATGAGCCGGTCACGGAGATCCTTGTCCTCACGCTCGAGCGCCTGGCAGAAGTGCTCGTCGAGCCGCAGCAACCCCTCGCGACGGTAGAGATCCGCGATCGTCAGGCCAATCTCGGTGAGGGGAATGGCGTGTTCCATTACAAATAGGGCGCGCGACTGCGCGCTAAATCGATAATTATATCAACCGGTTCAAGGCTCTCTCGAACCCTGCGGCACCCTGCACGTGCGCGTGGCACCGCCAGATGACCGCGCGCTGCTGCCGCGGACGGGCCGCGCCGCAGCCGTCGGCGCCGGGGTCTATGCAATAATGACTGGAACCAAGGAATCCTGGCGGCCGCGAACGACATGCTGAGCGCGCGGATGAGCGAGTCCAGGCGTATTGCCCTTTGGGTGATACTGGGGGCGCTCGCGGCCCTCCTGACATACCTCGCTTTCCGCGTTTACCTGTCGCCGGATTTTCTGATCAACTTCTCGAACTCTTTCCGCTGCTGAGCCGGACTCTCAGCCCTGGGCGGCGAGCGCCTGTTCTGCTGCCTGCACCGTGTTCTCGATCACCATCGCGATGGTCATCGGGCCTACACCTCCGGGAACCGGAGTGATCCACCCGGCGCGCTGGCTTACTTCTGCAAAATCCACATCCCCCACGAGGCCGAATGGGCCGCGGTTGATGCCCACGTCGATCACGG
The DNA here is from genome assembly GCA_035620515.1 of Burkholderiales bacterium. Taxonomy (GTDB): domain Bacteria; phylum Pseudomonadota; class Gammaproteobacteria; order Burkholderiales; family SG8-41; genus SG8-41. The sequence goes on from DASPGR010000323.1 coordinate 5,981, forward strand.
CTGCGCCCGGTTTGACCAGGCTTGCCGCGATCAGTCCGGGCCGCCCGGCGGCAGCGACGAGAATGTCGGCGCGCCGGGTGTGGCCCGCAAGGTCCCGGGTTCGGCTGTGGCACAGGGTCACCGTGGCGCTGCGGGCGGTGAGCATCATGGCCATGGGCTTTCCGACGATCGTGCTCCGCCCCACGACAACCGCTTCGCGGCCCTCCACCGGCACCCCGGCCCGCTCGAGCAGCATCATTACCCCTCGCGGCGTGCAAGGTTCGAACCGGGGCTCGCCGGCGAGAAGCGCGCCCAGGTTCTGCCACGTCAATCCGTCGACGTCCTTCTGGGGCGCCAGCGTCGTTGCGACCAGCGACGGAGACAGATGCTCCGGCAACGGCAACTGGACCAGTATTCCATGTACGTCGGGGTCAGCATTGAGGCGCAGCAGAGTCTCCACGAGCCCGCTCGAGGACGCATCGCCAGGCAGGGCTTCGACCGTCGAATGAATTCCCGCCTCCGTGCACGCCCTCACCTTGTTGCGGATATAAATCCGCGACGCAGGATTATCCCCGACGAGGACTGCAGCGAGGCCCGGGCGCACGTTGCGGCGCGAGAGCGCTGCCACGCGCATGGTCAGCGCTGCGTATACGTCGCGGGCAAGGGCCGCGCCGTCGAGAACGATCGCTGCCATGAATCAAACAGGAGGCGCCGCGCCGGTCGACCGCGCACTCAAAGGCGAAATCATGGTTTGCGCGCAGGCTCCATGACCTGGAAGAAGATCTCGTCGCGCTTGATCATTCCTATTTCGCTTCTCGCCCGCTCTTCTATCGCCTCAAGGCCGACCTTCAGGTCCTGGACCTCGGCGTCCAGGGCCACGTTGCGCTCTTTCAAGCGGCGATTGACGTCCCGCTGCGCCTGGATCTGCTGGTCGATTTGCCGCACCCGGAACCAGCTGCCCTTGCCGAGCCACAGCGGATACTGGATCAGCAAAATCAGGATGGCCAGGGCCAGGGCGAGCAGTTTCACCGGCTCGTTCAGCGCAGCTGATAGAACGCGTCGCGCCCCGGGTAGATTGCGGTGTCCCCCAGGTCTTCCTCGATGCGCAGCAGCTGGTTGTACTTGGCGAGCCGGTCGGATCTCGACAGGGACCCGGCCTTGATCTGGAGCGCATTGCTCGCCACGGCAATATCGGAAATGGTCGTATCCTCCGTTTCACCCGAGCGGTGCGACACGACGGACGTGTACCCCGCGCGTTTGGCCATCTCGATGGCCGCGAACGTCTCGGTGAGCGTGCCGATCTGGTTGACCTTGATCAGGACAGAGTTTGCCACGCCCATGTCGATGCCCTTTTTGACGAACCTGGTGTTCGTGACGAACACATCATCGCCCACGAGCTGCGTCTTCTTTCCGAGGCGGCTCGTAAGGAGCTTCCAGCCGTTCCAGTCGTCCTCCGCCATGCCGTCTTCGATGCTGATGATCGGGTATTTCTCGACCCACCCAGCCAGATAATCGGCGAACTGCCCCGAGTTCATCGTGAGGCCCTCGGCGCCCAACGTATACTCGCCGTCCTCGTAGAACTCGGAGCTCGCGCAATCGAGGGCGAGCGCAACCTGCTTGCCCGGTTCGTATCCCGCGGCTGCGATGGCCTCGAGAATGATCTTGATGGCTTGCTCGTGCTTGGGCAGCCGGGGGGCAAAGCCGCCTTCATCGCCCACGGCCGTCGAAAGGCCCCGGCTCGCGAGCAGTTTTTTCAGGGCCTGGAAGACTTCGGCCCCATACCGCATGGCCTCCCGGAACGACGGCGCCCCTACAGGCACGATCATGAACTCCTGCATGTCGAGACTGTTGTCGGAGTGCGCGCCGCCGTTGATGACGTTCATCATCGGTACGGGCATTGCCATGGCCCCTGCGCCGCCCAGGTAGCGGTGCAGGGGCAGGCCCGACTCCTCGGCCGCAGCCTTTGCCACCGCCAGGGATACGGCGAGAATCGCGTTCGCGCCAAGGCGCGCCTTGTTTTCAGTCCCGTCAAGATCGATCAGCGCCTTGTCCACGAAGCTCTGCTCGGTGGCGTCCACTCCGATGATGCCCTCGCAAATCTCGGTGTTGACGTTTTCCACGGCCTTCAGTACGCCCTTGCCCCCGTAGCGCGCCCCATCCCCGTCGCGCAGCTCAAGGGCTTCACGCGTCCCGGTGGACGCTCCCGAAGGCACCGCGGCCCGCCCGAGCACGCCGGACTCCAGCAGCACGTCGGCTTCGACGGTCGGCTGGCCCCGCGAATCGAGGATTTCCCTTGCAATGACATCAACAATCGCGCTCATTTGTTGTTCCTGTCCTGGTCGATCATCCGTGACGTGGCTCTGCTACAGGAGATCCTCGGCAAGGCCTCTGCTCTTGACCGACGCATCCAGTGCCTTGAGCGTCTCGAGCAAGGGCTTCATGAACTTCAGCGGCCAGGCATTGGGGCCGTCCGACAATGCCTTCTCCGGATTCGGGTGGGTTTCCATGAACACTCCCGACACGCCGCTTGCAACCGCAGCCCGTGCCAGGACCGGAACGAACTCGCGCTGTCCGCCGCTGGCGGAACCCTGGCCACCCGGCAGCTGAACGGAATGCGTTGCGTCAAACACGACCGGGCATCCGGTCTCGCGCATGATCATGAGCGAGCGCATGTCGGAGACAAGATTGTTGTACCCGAAGGAAGCTCCCCGCTCGCAGACCAGGATGTTGTCGCGACGGCTTGCCGCCTTCGCCTTTTCGACGACGTTTTTCATGTCGCCTGGCGCGAGAAACTGGCCTTTCTTGATATTGACCGGTTTTCCGGCCGCGGCGACGGCGCAAATGAAATCGGTCTGCCGGCACAGGAATGCCGGGGTCTGCAGGACATCGACCGCGGAGGCGGCGGCATCGATCTCGTCCAGCTCGTGCACGTCCGTCAGAACCGGGACGTGGAGTTGATTCCTTACTTCATCCAGGATCTGAAGTCCTTTCTCTATCCCCAAGCCACGAAAGGATTTTATTGATGTTCTATTCGCTTTGTCGTAGGACGATTTGTAGATGAAAGGTATCCCGACCGACGTGCAAATCTCCTTCAACTCGCCCGCGGTATCGAACGCGAGCTGGCGCGATTCGACGACGCAGGGGCCGGCTATCAGGAACATCGGCTGATCGAGCCCCACCTTGAAGCCGCAGAGGTCCATCACGTCCGCCTTTCCTGGCTCGCGGGCCCCGCGCGGCCTCCCGCAGGCAGGACCTTCACGCGCATTCGCAATAGGGACCTGCAGCGATGCCGCCCAGCGGGCATCGCGGACGAATTGGAATGCGTCATGACAATCAGGCGATGCTCTTCAACCGCCCCGGATCATTCGCCCGCTCCCCTTGCGTATCGCTGGCATTCGCGATCGCGGCGAGAACGAACGCCTTGAAGAGTGGATGGCCGTCACGGGGAGTGGACGTAAACTCCGGATGAAACTGACAACCAACAAACCACGGGTGGCCCGGCAACTCGATCATTTCGCAGAGCCCTTCCCTGCCGGAGACGCCGCTCACGCGCAGGCCCGCCTGTTTCAGACGCGGAAGATAATGATTGTTTACCTCGTAGCGATGGCGGTGACGCTCCATGATTCTCTCTTGCCCATAGATCCCGGCGGTGATCGAGTCCCGCTCGAGCAGAGCTTCCTGTGCGCCCAGGCGCATGGTACCGCCCAGGTCCGACTGTGAATCGCGCCGTTCAACCCGGCCATCCCTGTCCTGCCATTCGGTTATCAGGGCCACCACCGGATGCGGCGTATCCGGATCGAATTCCGTGCTGTGGGCGTTCGCGAGTCCGGCAACGTTTCGCGCGAACTCGATGACCGCGAGCTGCATGCCGAGGCAGATGCCAAGGTAGGGAACCCGGTTCTCCCGCGCGTAGCGTATGGCTTTGATCTTGCCCTCGACGCCCCTCTTGCCGAACCCGCCGGGAACCAGTATGGCGTCCATGTTCTGCAGGCAGGAAGGCCCGTTTTTCTCGATCGTCTCCGAATCCATGTAATGGATTTTCATCCTGGCGCCGGTATGGATCCCGGCGTGGATCAACGCCTCAGTGAGCGACTTGTACGATTCGGTCAGGTCCACGTACTTCCCGACCAGCCCGATGTTGACCGAGCGCTGCGGGTGCTCGAGCGCATAGATCAGTTTTTCCCAGGTCGACAGGTTTGCCGGCGGCGGGGTCAGCCCAAGCTTGCGGCATACGATGTCGTCGAGGTTCTGTGCATGCAGCATCGCGGGAATGCGGTAAATGCTGTCGACATCGGTCGCCGAGATGACCGCCTCCATCGCAACGTTGGTAAACAGCGCAATCTTCCTGCGCTCGTCGTCCGGCACCGGCCGGTCCCCGCGACAGAGCAGGACATCGGGCTGGATGCCGATCTCGCGCAGCTCCTTCACCGAATGCTGCGTCGGCTTGGTCTTGATCTCGCCCGCTGATGCGATGTAGGGAACGAGCGTGAGGTGGATAAAGCAGCAGTTCTCACGCCCCAGCTCGATACCCATCTGCCGGATCGCCTCGAGAAAGGGCAGCGACTCGATGTCGCCGACGGTGCCTCCGATCTCGACGATTGCCACCTCCGCATTGCCGGCCCCGCGGCGAATGAAGAGCTTGATCTCGTCCGTGATGTGCGGAATCACCTGGACCGTGCCGCCGAGATAGTCGCCGCGCCGCTCCTTCTTGATGACGCTTTCGTAGATCTGGCCGGTGGTGAAATTGTTGCGCTTCGACATCTTGGCGTGCAGAAAGCGCTCGTAGTGGCCAAGATCGAGGTCGGTCTCGGCGCCGTCCTCGGTGACAAACACCTCACCGTGCTGGAACGGGCTCATCGTCCCCGGATCCACATTGAGGTATGGATCCAGCTTGACCATCGAGATCTTGAGGCCGCGGGTCTCGAGTATGGCGGCCAGGGAAGCGGCAGCGATGCCTTTGCCCAGAGAGGAAACTACACCACCCGTGACAAAGATGTATTTGGTCATCGCATAAGCCAGCGGTTTCCGTATTTTATCGAAAAACCGCCTTCAGTCCAATGAGGCGCGCGCGGATCGGGTGTTTGCGCGCCTCCCGGCTTCGCGAGCCCGGGTGCACGGGCGAGCTCGCCTTCAACATGCCGCACGAACGCCCGCGAACCCGAATTGTGGTTCCGTTGAAAACACGATACTTTACCGGCAACTTGCGCAGCGGATGGTGCTCATGGCGCAGAAGCGCACCGCATTCTTTGTCTCCGACCGCACCGGCATTACGGCGGAAATGCTGGGGCACAGCCTGCTCACGCAGTTCGACGAGGTGCCTTTCAACGAGGTGACGCTGCCATTCGTCGATTCCGTGGACAAGGCTCACGAGGCGGTCCGGCGAATCAACGAGCAGGCGGCACACGATGGAACCCGTCCGATCGTCATCAGCACTCTCGCGAGAACGGATATTGCCCAGGTCGTCGGGACGGCCAATGCTCTTTTCCTGGACTGCTTCGAGATCTTCATCTCGCCGCTGGAACGCGAGCTCGGAAAGAGCGCCTCTCATGTCATCGGGCGCACCCACAATGTGTCGGACTTCGTCAATTATCACCATCGAATCGAGTCGGTAAATTACACGCTTTCGCATGATGACGGCCTGTCATCGCGCGAGCTGGGCGACGCCGACGTGATTCTCGTCGGCGTTTCGCGCTCCGGCAAGACGCCGACCTGCCTCTATCTGGCGATGCAGTTCGGCATCCGCGCCGCCAACTATCCGCTGATCCCGGAGGATTTCGAGGGGAGCCAGCTCCCCGGACAGCTGCAGCCGTTACGCTCGAAGCTCTACGGACTGACGATCCGGCCTGAACGGTTGCACCGGATTCGCACCGAGCGGCGCCCGGGAAGCAAGTATGCGACCCTTGCAAACTGCGAGTTCGAGGTGCGCGAAGCCGAGGCGCTCATGCGGCAGGAAGGCATCCCCTACCTGGACGCCACGACCAAGTCCGTGGAGGAGCTTGCTACGACGATCCTTCAGGAAGCCAAGCTGGTGCGACGCATCTACTGAAGTTCGGGTCGTGACTCGGGGCCCTTGGCCGCAATCTGACGAACCCGCTCGTAGAGACAGACGGCGACCGCAGCCGCCACATTGAGGGACTCGGTTCGGCCCGGCATGGGGATGGCCACCTCGACCCGAGCTTTCGCACGCAGCGCTGCCGACAGCCCGCCGCCCTCGTTTCCGAAGAGCAGTGCGACGGGGCCGGACAGATCCGTATCGAATAGTGAGCGCGAGGCCGTGGCGCTCGCCGCGACGGGCGTGCCGGGGAATGCATCGAGTGCCGCGGGAAGGTCGACCTGTTCATAGACCTGCAGCATGAAATGCGCGCCCATGCCTGCCCGCAGGACGCGTGGCGACCAGGCGTGGACCGAAGAGGCGGACAGGAAAACCTGCTTTATTCCCGCTGCCGCGGCCGTTCGCAGGATCGAGCCCAGGTTTCCGGGATCCCTCAAGTCCTCCAGCATGACGCATGTTTCGAGCCGCGCCGGCAGCGAACGGGACTGGGGGGTCTTTACCACTGCCACGACGCCGGTGGGGCTGACGACCGGGGAGATGTCCTTGAACAGCGTGTCGCTCAATACGAGGAGTTCGGAGCCGCCCAGGCGATCGACGAGCGTCCGGATCTCCGGCTTGTCGAGCCCGGATGCGCTCAGCACAAGCTGCTCGGGCACCCCTATGTGAGCCCCGTAGGCAGAGACGAGATGGGGCCCGTCAAGAAGTGATAGTCCGGCGCTCTTGCGTTCCCGGGAAGACTCGGCGAGCCGCCGCAGGGCCTTGTAACGCGCGTTGTCGCGGGAATTGATCCGCCTCACAGCGGACCCAGCGTCGCCACTGCGACGTTGATGAGCCCGAGCGCCAGATTTGCCGCCACGGCCTTGCGGATCGCCTCGAGTGCCGTTGCGCCCGTCTTCCAGTCCTGCGCCGCTATCGCGCGCCTGAGCGCCGGGAACGGAACCAGGAACACATACGCAAAAATAAACGTCATGATGACGCCTACGTACAGCATCACATGAATGTTGAGCGGCACCCGGGTCGCTCCCGCGATCACCGTCATCATGTAGAAGCCGCTGCCGAGGATCAGGACAACGGCAATCCATACCCAGCGGAAGAAACGTCCCAGCGTGGCGGCCCAAAGCGAAAGGCGCTGCGCCGGATCGAGCGTCGCGGCTGCCGGCCGCAATGCAAAATAGGCGAAGAACATTCCTCCGACCCAGATCACCGCACCGATGAGGTGCGCGAAAAGAGCTGTCTTCATGCGCGCTGCCCTCCGGAAAGAATGGCGCGCACCGGGCCGAAGCTCCGTCGATGCACCAGGGAGACACCGTGCGCCCGCAGCGCCGCGAGGTGTGCCGGCGTCGGGTAGCCCTTGTGCTGGTCGAACCCGTACTCCGGGTGAAGACGATGCAGTGCAAGCATCTCCGCATCCCTCGTGACCTTGGCCAGAATCGAGGCCGCGGAGATTTCGGCAATGCATGCGTCACCCCGCACGACCCCACGCACTGGAAGATCAAGAACGGGGCACTGCACGCCGTCAACCAGCACGAGCTCCGCCTCCACTTCAAGGGCTGCGACAGCGCGGCGCATCGCGAGCAGGGTTGCCTGCAGAATATTGAGCGCGTCAATTTCGTCCACGCTGGCGCTTGCAACGGCCCATGCGCGGGCACGGGCCCGTATGCTGGAAGCGAGTTCATCCCGCACGCGCGCGGAGAGCTGCTTGGAGTCGGCAAGCCCGGCAATGGGCTGGCCGGGATCGAGTATGACCGCTGCAGCCACCACGGGGCCTGCGAGTGGCCCCCTGCCCGCTTCATCCACCCCGCAGATCAGCGTCTGTCCGGCCATCATGCCACCCCGGCTCCGATGAGCGGCACAATCTCCTGAGCGGCCTTGCTCCCAGTATCCTGGCGTAATTGTGCCAAAAGCTCGCTGAACCGGGCTTCCACCCGCTGGCGCACCGTTGCGTCAAACAGGAGATTCGTGACGGCCTGCGCAAGATTGTCCGCGGTGGCCTCCTCCTGCAGGAACTCCGGAGCGACGAACTCGCCGGCCAGTATGTTCGGCATCCCGACATAGGGCAGATAGGTCTGCCTGCGATGGATGAACGCGGTAACGGGAGCGACCTTGTACGTGATGACAAGCGGGCGCCTGAGCAATGCCGCCTCCAGCGTGGCAGTGCCCGATGTGGCCAGCACTACGTCGGCAGCGGCCATGGCTTCGTGCGCATGCCCGAACAACATCTGGATATTGAGCGTGCGCGACTCATCGCGATACAGCGCGTGCTCGAAGAGCTCCCGCGTCTCCCGGCTGACGAACGGCACGAGGAAGAGAACGCCTGGCACGCTCGCCGAAATCCGGTGCGCCGTTGCCACGTAAAGCTCCGCCAGCTGCGTCAACTCGCTTACACGGCTTCCTGGAAGCAGTGTCACGATTCGGGCCGATACTGGCAAACGCAGCTGTTCGCGCATTGCCGCGGCGTCCGGGAACTCCGCGAGAACGTCGGCGAGCGGGTGGCCAACGAACGCAACGGGTATCTCGGCCCGCTCGTACAAGGGCGGCTCGAACGGGAACAGCACCAGGACCTTTGATACCGCGCGCCGGATCTTCTCGATCCTGCCGCGCCGCCACGCCCAGATCGTCGGTCCGACATAGTGAACGGTTGGAATTCCCGCCCCCTTGAGCTTGACTTCCAGATCGAGATTGAAATCGGGGGCGTCGATGCCGATGAAGACGCCCGGCGGCTCGCGCAGGAAACGCGAGGCGAGCTGGCGCCGGATGCTCATCAGTTCCGGAAAATGACGCAGCACTTCGACGAGACCCAGCACGGAGAGCTTTTCCATGGGAAACATCGTCTCGAAACCGAGCGCCTGCATCTTGGAGCCGCCGATGCCCGTGAAGCGCGCGCCCGGGAGGTGCTCCCGCAGTGCCTTGATGAGATGGGCCCCCAACGTGTCGCCGGAGGGCTCGCCGGCGACCATGCCGATGGTCAGGGGCTTTGTGAGCGACACTAGCGCACGACCCCTCGTGTGGCAGCCGCCAGAAAGTCCAGCGTCAGGCATACCTCCGGACAGGTTCGTGCCTGGCGCTCGAGCTCCTTTGTCGCCTGCTCGATCGTCAGCCCTGATCGGTAGAGGGTCTTGTAGGAGCGCTTTAATTTGGTGATCGTGGACCCCGCAAATCCGCGACGCTTGAGGCCCTCCACGTTCAGACCGAACGGCTTCCCGGGATTTCCGGACACCATGACGTACGGCGGTATGTCTTTCAGCACGACGGTGCCTGCACCGGTGATGCTGTGGCCGCCGATATGGCAGAACTGGTGCACACCCGTCAGGCCTCCGAGAATCGCGTAGTCTCCCACGTGAACATGGCCACCGAGCTGCACGCCGTTGGCGAGTATCGCGTGATTTCCCACCTGGCAGTCGTGCGCCACATGCACGTAGGCCATGACCCAGTTGTGGTTGCCTATGCGGGTTACGCCCGTGTCCTGGATCGTTCCGCAATTGAACGTGCAATACTCGCGGATCGTGTTGTCGTTGCCGATCTCGAGGCGCGTCGCTTCGCCCCCGTATTTCTTGTCCTGCGGTATCTCACCCAGCGACGAATGCTGAAAGAGCCGGTTGCGGGCGCCGATACGCGTGCGCCCCGTAATAACCACGTGCGGGCCGATCCAGCAGCCGGGGCCGACCTCCACATCCGGCCCGATGATGCAGTAGGGACCGACTTCGACATCGGGCGCAATTTGCGCGCGCGGGTCAATGACGGCTGTTGAATGCTGCTTCACGGCGGCGGATCACGAGCGGGAATCAAGCAAATTGGCGGCGCCTCAGGACTCCTCGTTCACCTTTCGAACGGTGCACATGAGCTGGGCCTCCGCCACCACCATGTCTTCGACGAGTGCACGGGCATCGAACTTCCAGATGCCGCGCACCTGGCGGTTGAGACTCACGTCGAGGTGCAGCGAGTCGCCGGGCACGACCGGCTTCTTGAAGCGCGCGTTGTCGATTCCGACAAAATAGTAGAGCGAGCGCTCGTCGGCCTTCGCCTTCTCGCTGTGAAAAGTGAGAATTGCGGCGGCCTGTGCCATCGCTTCCACGATGAGCACGCCGGGCATGACCGGGAAATAGGGAAAGTGGCCCTGGAAGAAAGGCTCATTGATCGTCACGTTCTTCAAGGCCACGACTCGCCGGCGGGGCTCGCACAACAGCACGCGGTCGATCAGCAGGAACGGGTAGCGATGCGGCAGGTATTCCAGAACGTCGCGGATTTCCATGTTGTTCAAGACTTGCTCCTCTTTTTCTGCGCCTGTTTTTTCTCCAGCCCGCGCACGCGCTCGGCGAGCTCGCCGAGGTGCCGCAACTGTACCGCGTTCTTGCGCCACTTGGCGTGCGGCTCGAAACCATATACGCCGCTGTACCGTCCCGGCCGGTCGATCGACTTCGTGACCGCCGTGTAGCCGGAGATATCGACGTGGTCGGTGATCACGATATGGCCCGCGATGCCGGACGCACCGCCGATCTTGCAGTGCTGCCCGATTCTCACGCTCCCTGCGATACCCGTGCACGCCGCGATCGCGGTGTGCGCCCCGATACGCACGTTGTGTCCGATCTGGATCTGGTTGTCGAGCTTGACGCCCTCTTCGATCACCGTGTCCTCGAGCGCGCCCCGGTCAATCGTCGTGTTGGCGCCGATCTCGACGTCGTTGCCGATCACCACCGAGCCGACCTGAGGCACCTTGATCCAGCGTCCGTGCTCCGTCGCAAGGCCGAACCCGTCGGCGCCGATCACGACGCCGGAGTGCACGATGACGCGATCACCGATCGTGCAGCCGTGGTAGACCGTGACGTTTGCCTCGAGACGCGCATGCTTGCCGATACGGGTATCGTCGCCCACGCAGCAGCTCGCGCCGATCCGGGTTCCCTCTCCGATCTGCACGTTACGTCCGATGGTGACAAACGGGCCCACTTCGGCGCCTGGTGAGATCACGGCCGAAGAATCGATCACCGTGGTCGGGTGGATTCCAGGGCAGACCTCGCGCGGCGGATTGAAGAGTCCCGATACGCGGGCGAAATACGCGTGGGGATCAGCGCATACCACTCGGGGAATGCCGGTCGCACGACGCGCCGATTCGCCCACGATCACCGCTCCAGCCCGGCTTTTACCCAGCTGCGAGGCGTAGCGCTCGTCAGCAAGAAACGTTATGGAGTCCGGCGTTGCGCTCTCCAGGGATGCGACGCGGCACACCTTCGTCCTGGGGTCGCCGATGACCTCTCCGCCCAGCCGCTCCACGATCTCGCCCAGGCTGAAAGAGGAAGTCTCGCCGGCCATGGCTGCGCTGACGCAGGCTGCTTGCGCCGTTATTTGCTCTCGGAGAGGGCTTTCAACACCTTGTCGGTGATGTCGATGCGCGGACTGCGAAATACCGCTTCCTGAAGAATCAGATCGTATTTCTCCTCGTTCGCGATCCTCTTGATGACCCGGTCCGCGCGCTCGAAGAGCGAGCCGAGCTCCTGATTACGCCGCAGATTGAGATCTTCCCGGTACTCGCGCTGCATGCGCTGGTAGTCGACGCTCAGGCGGGCCAGCTCCTGCTCGCGCGCACGGCGGTCGCTCTCGCTCATCGTCATCGCCTCTTTTTCAAGGTTGCCTTGCGCCGTCTTGAGCTGTGCCTCACGGCGTTGGAGCTCCTGAGCCCGCGGCGCAAACTCCTTCTCGAGCTGTTTGCTCGCGCGCTCGGCCGGCGCCGACTCGCGGCGGATGCGCTCCACATCGACGAATCCGATCTTGATCTCGGCCGCCTCGCTTGCTACGACGCTGAACATCAGCGCCGCCGCTCCCAGTATCCCGTACACGCGCTTCAATGCTTGCTCCTTGCAGTTAATCGACGGCCCCTTACTCTCGATGCCGGCGCGCCGCCGAATCAGAATACTCCGCCAAACGTAAACTGGAACGGCTGCGTGCGATCCAGATTGTCATCCCGGAAGGGCGCCGCCGCGCTGACTTTCAGCGGACCGAAAGGCGATACCCACAAAGCCCCCACCCCGATCGAATAGCGAAAGAACGTCGTCTCCCATTTGTCGTCGACCATTCCCGCGTCGACGAACGCGCTCAACCGCACCGAGCGGTCCGTCTCGGCTCCGGGAAACGGGAACAGAAACTCGAAATTGCCGAGGAGCTTGATCGAGCCCCCACGCGGATCTCCATTCGAATCCTTCGGTCCTATGGTATAGGACTTGAAGCCGCGCAGCGACGTCGCGCCCCCGGCATAGAAATTCTTGAAGAACGGCAACGGTTGCCCCGTGTAGCCATCACCGTATCCGATTTCGCCATTTACCATCAATGTATAGATCCGTGTCAACGGAAAGTAGCGCTGGTAGCGGTACGAGAGCTTATAGTACTCCAGATCTGCAAGCGGGGTCCCGGCTTCCGCCGTCGCCCTTTGAAGTGTACCGGAGGTCGGATAGATCAGGCTGTCGCGACGATCGCGCTGCCATGATGTGGTGAGGAACAGGTTTGTCGGGTCGGAGCCGAAGGTCGCGACGTAATCCTTGTATATGAGCGGGCTGTTGTCGAAGAGGGTGATCTCGGTGTCTTCGTATCCGATCCCGTATTGTATGCTGTCATAATCCGTCAAGGGGACGCCGAAGCGCACCTGGCCGCCCTTGGTCTTCGTGTCGTATTGCCCGAGATTATTGGTCGAGGCGTTCACCTTCCTGTAGTAGATGTCGAATCCCCGGCTCACCCCATCGATCGTGGAGTACGGGTTCGTGTAGCTAAGAGCGTAGGCCGTGTTGACGTCGCTCGTGTTAAAGGCGAGGCTCAAGTGCCGCCCGGAACCAAAGATGTTCTCCTGGGCAATGGACGACGACAGCACGAGTCCGTCGTCGCTTCCGAAGCCCGCACCGAACAGCAGTCGTCCCGTGGGCTTTTCAACGACAGCCACGTTGACGTCCACCTGATCTGTCGTGCCCGGTACAGCGGGGGTTTCAATGTTGACCTCGGTGAAGTAGCCGAGCTTGTCGATCCGCTGGCGCGACAAAGTGATCTTCTCGGACGAGTACCAGGCGCCTTCAAGCTGGCGCATCTCGCGCCGGATGACCTCGTCGCGCGTGCGCGTGTTGCCGGAGATATTGACGCGCCGGACGTAGACGCGCCGCCCCGGGTCGATCACGAACGTGAAACCCACCACCTGCTTCTGCTTGTTGATATCCGGAACCGCATTGACGTTCGCGAAGGCGTACCCGTCATTGCTCAGCCGGTCGCTGATCAACTTGCTCGATTCGGTCAGTGACGCCCGGGAGAAGACATCGCCCGGCTTGACCTTGATCATTTTCCGGATCTCGGCTTCGGGTATCAGCAGCTCGCCCGCGATCCTGATGTCGCCGACGACGTACTTCTGTCCTTCGGTGATGTTGATCGTGATGAAAATGTCCTGCTTGTCGGGCGTGATCGAGACTTGCGTCGAATCGATGTTGAACTCCGCGTAACCGCGGTCAAGATAGTAGGTGCGCAGCGATTCCAGGTCTCCGGCGAGTTTCTGGCGGGAGTACTGGTCATTCTTGGTGTACCAGGTCATGAGCCCCGGCGTTTTGAGCACGAACTGCCCGAGAAGATCCTTCTCGGGAAACGCCTTCGCCCCGATGATCTTGATCTGGCGGATCTTCGCGATCTGGCCTTCATCGATATTGAAATTGATGGACACGCGGTTGCGTTCGAGGGGCGTGATGGTCGTGTTGACGGTGACGGCGTAGTAACCCTGGCTCAGGTACAACCGCTTCAGTTCCTGCTCGGCCCGGTCGAGCAGGCCGCGGTCAAAAATACGGCCTTCGGCGATGCCGATCTGGCGCATGCCGGCGTTGAGCTGATCCTTGGTGAGCTCGCGTGCCCCCACGAAGTCGATCTGCGCGATCGAGGGGCGCTCGCGTACCGAGACGACGAGGATGCTGCCGTCCCGCTCGATGGTGACGTCCTGAAAGAAGCCCGTCGCGAACAACGTCCGAATGGCCTCGGCCGCCTTCTCCTCCGTCATCGTGTCGCCCACCTTGACGGGGAGATAGCCGAAGACCGTGCCCGCTTCCGTTCGTTGAATGCCCTCGACCCGGATGTCCTTGATGACGAAAGGCTCGAGGGCGGCTGCGGTGGCTGCGTGGAGGGCGGTGAGCAGCACCGCAACGCGGAACCAACGCATGTTAGAACCTATTTCATATATAGGCACGTGTGCGACGGAGGCGATGTGGGATGCAGTTCAAGGAGGAGGGCCCGAAGGAATATGTCGATATTTCGAGGGCCCCCGACGAAGAAATGCGCCCAGATCGCCCCGTCCCTGCGGGTTGCGGCCAGGACGGTCGCCTGCGTCGTTGCCCTCCTCGACCATATCGACATATGGCCTTCGTCGGGCGCCTTGCATCCGCTCCGTCCTGGCCGCAACGCATCACGCGCCTATATATGAAATAGGTTCTAGCCGCCTATCAGACGGTGTATGTCGTTATAGAGAGCAAAGGCCATCAAGACAAACAGAAGCGCAATTCCCACGTGCTGCCCGATCTCCATCGCCCGGTCAGACACTGGCGCGCCCTTGATAATCTCGACCGTATAATACATTAAATGCCCGCCGTCCAATAACGGGATCGGCAGCAGGTTCAGTACGCCGAGACTGATGCTGATCAAGGCGAGAAAAAGCAGGTACGATGCGAGGCCGCTTTGCGCCGACTGCCCGGCGTAATCGGCAATCGTGATCGGGCCGGACAGATTCTTCAGCGAGACCTCTCCGACGATCATCTTTCCCAGCATTTGCAGGCTGAACCAGGACGTGTCCCAGGTCTTGCGCATGGCCTTCTGTGCGGCCGTGAGCGGGCCGTAACGAACCTCGGTCATCAAATCAGCTATCGCGTCGCGATCGATCCGGGGCGCCGCACCGATTCGCCCCACCTTGCGTTCCCCTTCCGTGATCGTGGCCGGCGTGATGGAAATCGGTGGTATCGCAATTCCATCGCGTCGGAGTTCCACTGTGAGCGCTACGCCCGGGCTGCCGCGCACCGTTGTAACGATCTGCCGCCAGCTCTCGATGCGCTGACCGTTGATCGCCGTGATTACGTCGCCCGTCCTGAGCCCTGCGCTTTCGGCTGCGCCACCTCGAACGACCTCCCCGATGACGGGCTCGAGAGGCGGCTGATAGCGCGCGAGTCCGAGACCGGTGAGGAAGTCGCGGTCGAGATCGGCCGGCGTCAGGCGCGACATATCGAGCCGGAGCAGGCGAATATCGCCTTTCGCCGTGCGCACGTCGATCCTGACCGGCGGCCCCCTGCGCTCGACCGCGTGCTGCAGGAGAACCCAGCGCGCCTCCTGCCACGTGGGTACCGCTTCATCGCCGATCGTGAGCAGCGTGTCTCCCGCAGAGAATCCGGCGCTATGCGCCGCGGTCCCGGGCGGCGGAGGTCCAATGACCGGCTTGATCCCCGGCACCCCGCTCACAAACAGGTACCAGTAAAGCGCGATGGCCAGGAGAAAGTTCGCCGCGGGGCCCGCGATGACAATCGCGAAGCGACGCCATACCGACTTGCGGTTGAATGCCCGGGGCAGATCCTGCACGGGAACAGCCCCTTCCCGCTCATCGAGCATCTTCACGTAGCCGCCGAGCGGAAATGCAGCAATGACCCACTCGGTCGCGTCGCGCCCGAGCCTGCGCGACCACAATGCGCGACCAAAGCCGACCGAGAAACGAAGGACTTTCACGCCGCAGGCGCGCGCGACAAGGTAGTGCCCGAATTCATGCACTACGATGAGACAGCCCAGCGCGACCACGAACGCCAGAATGGTGGTGATGAGGTCCATCATCGCTCCGGGCGCGCGCTTATCCCCGCTCAGGAGCCGGTTGCGTGCTGCTTCGCGCGCGCATCGGCGGGCGGGCGCAAGCGGCCGAGCAACCGTTCCGCGGCTGCGCGTGCCCTGGCGTCGGCTTCCATGATGTCCTCGAGTTCCCGCGCCGGCCGGAAATCCGTTTCGGACAGCACCTCTTCGATGATCGCCGAGATGCGGGGAAGACTGATCTCTCCCGAAAGGAAATGCGCAACGGCCACCTCGTTGGCCGCGTTCATCGCGGTGGGTGCCGACCCGCCCGCGGCAAGCACCTGATACGCGAGCCGCAAGCACGGAAAGCGCTGCAGGTCGGGGGCCTCGAAGCGCAGCGTACCGATACGTGCTAGGTCCAGAAAGGGCACCCCGGCCGCGATGCGGGACGGAAAATCGAGCGCGTGGGCAATGGGTGTGCGCATGTCGGGGTTCCCGAGCTGCGCGATGACGGAGCCGTCAATGTACTCCACGAGCGAATGAATGATGCTCTCCGGGTGGATCACCACCTGGATACTCTGCGGGGCAATGTTGAAAAGCCAGTGCGCCTCGATCACCTCAAGGCCCTTGTTCATCATCGTCGCCGAGTCAACGGAGATCTTGCGCCCCATGACCCAGTTCGGGTGGGCGCACGCCTGCTCCGGCGTTACATGCTCCAGCTCGCGAAGCGGCAATACGCGGAAGGGCCCTCCGGAGGCGGTGAGGAGAATGCGCCGCACCCCTGC
This sequence comes from Burkholderiales bacterium, assembly GCA_035620515.1. Lineage (GTDB taxonomy): Bacteria > Pseudomonadota > Gammaproteobacteria > Burkholderiales > SG8-41 > SG8-41. Next base: position 22,559 of record DASPGR010000323.1, read on the forward strand.
CGCCTGGGGATCGCCCGCGTATGAGGCCGGCAACGCCTGGAAGATGGCGTTGTGTTCGCTGTCTATCGGCAGGAGCTCGGCACCGCTCTTCCGTGCCGCCTCGATCAGCAGCGGCCCGCCGGTCACCAGGGACTCCTTGTTAGCCAGCATGATTCTCTTGCCAGCGCGCGCCGCGGCGAGCGTCGAGCGCAATCCCGCGAAGCCTACTATCGCGGCCATCACGCTGTCGACATCTGGCAGCGTCGCTACTGTCTCGAGGGCTTCCAGGCCGCACAACACTTCGCACTGCAGGTCCGATTGCTGAAGGCGGCGCCGGAGGTCCTCTGCCATGGCGGGATCCAGAACGACCGCATAGCGCGGCCTGTGCTTCAGGCACTGCTCAAAAAGCAGGGGTATCTGATTGCGAGCCGTGAGCGCCACGATCTCGAACTTTTCGGGATGAAGCGCTACCACTTCAAGCGTGCTGACGCCAACGCTGCCCGTGGACCCGAGGATGGTCAGGCGCCGCTTTGCGCTCATCGGTCAGCCGCTTCCATTAGTTCAGATACAGCAACAGGGCGGCCGCCAACGGGATGCCCGACGTCAAGCTGTCGACCCGGTCGAGAATTCCGCCATGCCCCGGAAGAAGCGAACCGCTGTCCTTCACGCCCGCCTGACGCTTCATCCATGATTCGAACAGGTCTCCGACCATGCTTGCGGCCGTCACGACGGCAAACAACGCGACGCCCGTTTCGTCGCTCCACCAATTCCATCCGGGCAGGAACTGCGACAGTACACCATAATACACCGCTACTGCAGCGACGCCGCCCGCAACGCCTTCCCAGGTCTTGCCGGGACTGATCGCGGCCGCCAGCCGGTGTCTGCCGCAGGCCCTGCCGACAAGGTACGCGCCCGTATCGGCCAGCCATATGATGCCGAGAACAGCGAGCAGCTGCCCGGGCTCGACCTGCAGGTGCCCCATGGCGAGCCATGCGGGCACCAGCACGACCCACCCGGTGAGCAGCAGCACCGCCTGCGATTTTACCTGCCAGCGCCGTACCAGCCAGGCCGGCGCGAGGAGGAGCCAGAACGCGCAACTTAATGCCAGCACCGTCGCGAAGAGAATGTCGCTTCGTGCCCACCAGAGTGCGACTGCAGTCGCAACGGTTAGAGCGCAGAAGCCCCATCGCACATGGGGCGCACACCCTGATAACCGGCTCCATTCCCAGCCTGCCCCGGCGAGCAGCGGCACGAGAAAAGCCATCCACCACGCGCTCGGGAGGTAGAGGAGCGCCGCGACAAAGACGGCCAGCAACGCTGCCGCGGTAGCCGCTCGCGCAGGGAACATGGGAGAGTTGAAATTTGACGCGCGGCCGTCAGCCGGCGTCGCTCACGTCCTGGACGCGGTGGGCCGATAGCCCGGCGCCTTCCGGCAGCTGCTCGCTCGTCCGGCCGAATCGCCGCTCCCTCTGCTGATAGGACGTGATCGCTCGATCCAGCGTAGCCGCATCGAAATCCGGCCACAGGACCTCGGTGAAATAGAGCTCGGTGTAGGCGAGTTGCCAGAGCAGGAAGTTGCTGACCCGCTGCTCTCCCCCGGTGCGGATGAAGAGATCAGGTTCCGGCGCGTCGGCCATGGAAAGATAGGGGGTGAAGTCCTCCTCGCCGAAGCCGCGCACCAATTCGGGCCGCTCCCGGATCATTCGCCTGACGGCCTGCATGATGTCCCAGCGCCCGCCATAGTTCGCCGCGACCGTGAGCGTAAGTCTCCGGTTGCCCCTGGTGCGTGCCTCCGCGTCCTCGATGAGACGAACGAGCTTGGGCTCGAAGCGCTTGATGTCGCCGATGACCCTGAAGCGAACCCCGGCCTCGTGCAGCTTTTCGACTTCCTGCTCCAGGGCCATTACGAAAAGCTGCATGAGCAGCGACACCTCCTCGGGCGGCCTGCGCCAGTTCTCGCTGCTGAACGCAAACAAGGTGAGATATTCGACGCCGCGCTCGACGCACGCCCGCACGATGTTTCGCACGGCTTCGGCGCCGCGCCGGTGGCCCGCCACGCGCGGCAGGCCCCGTTGCTTCGCCCAGCGCCCGTTCCCATCCATGATGACGGCGATATGGCGCGGAATGCGGCGCGGTTCCGGTATCTCGCGAGTCGTGCTAGCCATGGGGTGATCAGACCGCCATCAGGTCGGTTTCCTTCTGCTGCAGCAGCTTGTCGATATCGGCAACATGCCGGTCGGTCAGCTTCTGGACGTCATCTTGCGCCCGTCGCTCTTCGTCTTCAGCGACTTTTTTCTGCTTGAGCAGTTCTTTCAGCTGATGAATCGCGTCGCGCCGGACATTTCGCACGGCGACACGCGCGTTCTCGCCCTCGTGCCGCACGACTTTGATCAGTTCCTTGCGGCGCTCCTCGGTAAGCACGGGCATCGGCACGCGAACAGTTTCCCCCGTGGTTGATGGGTTCAACCCCAGGTCGGAGTCACGAATGGCCTTCTCGATGGTGCCCGCCATTTTCTTTTCCCACGGGGTCACTCCGATGGTGCGGGCATCGAGCAACGTGACGTTCGCCATCTGCGACAGGGGCGTCGGCGTGCCGTAGTAGTCCACGGTGATGTGATCCAGCAGGCCGGTATGGGCGCGGCCGGTACGCACCTTCGCCAGATCGCTCTTCAGGGTATCGATGGTCCTTTTCATCTTCTGCTCGGCGGTTTTCTTGATATCGGCAATCATGATCGTCCTCCCGCGTCTGCTGGGCTTGCTCAATTATGCAGGAATGTACCCTCATCCTCGCCCAGAACGACGCGCTTCAACGCCGATGGCTTGAGGATGCTGAAGACGTTGATCGGCAGCTTCTGATCACGGCACAGCGTCAGTGCGGTTGCGTCCATCACCTTGAGGTTCTTGAAGATCGCTTCATCGAATGTCAGGCGCTGATAGCGCATGGCCTCCGGGTGTGTTTTCGGATCGTCCGTGTAGACCCCGTCGACCTTGGTCGCCTTGACCACGAGATCCACATTCATCTCCATGCCGCGCAATGCGGCGGCCGTGTCAGTCGTGAAAAAAGGATTTCCCGTCCCGGCTGCGAATATCACAACCTTGCCTTCCTCGAGATAGCGCATTGCCTTGCCCCGGATATAGGGCTCGACCACCTGCTCGATGTTCAGCGCGGACTGGACACGGCTCACCAGGCTTACGCGCCGCATCGCGTCCTGCAATGCCAGTGCGTTCATGACCGTAGCGAGCATGCCCATGTAATCGGCCGTGGCCCGGTCCATGTGGGAGACGGCGGGCGTAACGCCCCGGAATATATTGCCACCCCCGATCACCACGGCCACCTCCACGCCCAGGTTCACGATGTCGGCAATTTCTCCGACGATCCGATCGACGGTGTCCCGGTTGATGCCGTAGGTGTCCTCGCCCATGAGCGCCTCGCCGCTCAGTTTCAGCAGAACGCGCTTGTATGCGGGCGTTTGCGGCATTTTCTCTTCCGGCGAATTCAGGAGGGGGATCCGGGTTGCGGCGCGCTCAGCTCGCGTGTCCCACCTGCGCCATGACCTCAGACACGAAATCGTCCTTCTTCCTCTCGATTCCCTCTCCCACCAGATAGAGAGCAAAACCGGCCACGGAAGCAGCCCTGGATTTCAGAAGCTCTCCGACGCTTTGCTTGTCGTTCTTGACGAAGGGCTGTCCGAGGAGCGTCACCTCCCGCAGGAACTTCTGCACCGAGCCTTCCACCATCTTCTGGGTGATGTTGGCGGGCTTTCCCGACTCGGCGGCCTTCGCGGAGGCGATCTCGCGCTCCTTGTCGACCATGGCCGCGGGGACTTCCGCCGAACTCAATGCAACCGGCCTGCTCGCTGCGATGTGCATCGCAAGGTCCTTCGCGAGCACATCGTCGCCTCCGACCACGTCGACGAGAACGCCGATTTTCGCCCCGCCATGAATATAGTTCGCAAGCTTGCCCTGTGCCGACATCCGGGCGAACCGGCGGATCGTCATGTTCTCGCCGATCTTGCCTACCAGCGCCCTGCGCACGTCGTCCACAGTCGAGCCGTTGCACGGAAGGCCGGCGAGAGCACCTACGTCCGCCGGCCGGTGCTCGACAACGAGCTGCGCAAGCCTCTCCGCAAAGGCCAGAAACTCGCCGTTCTTCGCTACGAAATCGGTTTCGCAATTGAGCTCTATGAGAGCGCCCGTTTTTCCGTCCCCGGTGATATGCGAAGCGACCACGCCCTCGGCGGCCACCCGCGAGGCCGCCTTGCTCGCCTTGTTGCCCAGCTTGATTCGCAGGATCTCCTCGGCCCTGGCGAGGTCGCCAGCTGCTTCCGTCAGCGCCTTCTTGCACTCCATCATCGGCGCGTCGGTCTTGTCCCGAAGCTCCTTCACCAAGTTTGCGGTAATTGCCGCCATGCCCATCCCCGCTGGTTAAAAAAAAGGGGCTCGCGCCCCCGAAGTCGTGTCGCGAAGGATCAACCGCCCTCGCTTTCGTCGACCTCGACGAATTCCTCGCTGCTCCGGACGATCTCCTTCAGGCTGTCCTGCCGCCCCTCGAGCACGGCATCGGCGATGCCCCGGACATAAAGCCTGATCGCGCGACTCGAATCGTCGTTGCCGGGAATCACGTAGTCCACTCCGTCCGGGGAGTGATTCGTGTCGACGACTCCGATCAAGGGAATGCCGAGCTTCCGCGCCTCGGCGACCGCGCCTTTCTGGAAACCGACGTCGATCACGAACATGGCGTCCGGCAGCCCGTTCATGTCCTTGATGCCACCGAGGCTGCGCTCGAGCTTGGCGATCTCGCGCTGATAATGGAGGGCCTCTTTTTTCGGCAGCTTGTCGAGCGTTCCATCCTGCACCATCGCTTCCATGTCTTTCAGGCGCTTGATAGACTGCTTGACCGTCTTGTAGTTGGTGAGCATCCCGCCGAGCCAGCGATAATCGACATAGGGCGAGGCACAGCGCTGGGCCTCTTCGCGGATAATGTCGCGGGCCTGCCGCTTGGTCCCCACGAAGAGGACGCTGCCTTTGTTGGTGCACAGCTGGCGCACGAACTTGGTCGCTTCCTGGTACAGGGCCAGCGTCTGCTCCAGGTTGACGATGTGGATCTTGTTGCGGTGACCGAAGATGTACGGCGCCATCTTCGGGTTCCAATAGCGGGTCTGGTGGCCGAAATGCACGCCCGCTTCGAGCATTTCACGCATGGTGACCGACATGCTGCATGTCTCCTGTAAGGGTTAGCCTCCATTCGCCGAGAGGCCGCCCTTCACGGCGGCCACCCTCACGTTGGCGAATGTGCGAATTGCTCCGCCAGATTTCGGATGGCAGAGCTAACTTGTTAGTTTAACACGTGAATCAGAATGCCCTCAACAGAAACAGCGCGCGATGCGTCGAGGTTCATTCTGGACTAAAATCCGCTCTCCCTGAAAAACCAGCCGCTTACCACTCAGCGATCGCGCCACATGCGGCGCGGGTCGAGCTCCATGCCCGTCAAAATCAAGACTGCTGATGAAATCGCGAAGATGCGGATTGCCGGCCGCCTGGCGGCAGATGTCCTGGATTTCATCGCACCGCACGTGCGCCCGGGCGTCACCACGGGCGAGCTTGACCGCTTGTGTCACGACCATATCCTGCACGAGCAGCAGGCCACGCCGGCTCCGCTCAATTACGCGCCGCCCGGGTATCGGCCGTTTCCGAAATCGATATGCACGTCGGTGAACCATGTCGTGTGCCACGGTGTCCCGGGCGACAAGAAACTGCGCGCGGGCGACATTGTCAATATCGACATCACAGTGATCAAGGACGGCTATCACGGCGACACCAGCCGCATGTTCTATGTCAGCGAGCCGTCCATACAGGCAAAGCGCTTGTGCGATGTCACTTACGAGTGTCTGTGGCTCGGCATTGAGGCGGTCCGTCCCGCCGCCCACCTCGGCGACATCGGTTACGCCATCCAGAAGCATGCGGAGCGGCACGGCTACAGCGTGGTCCGCGAATTCTGCGGCCATGGCATCGGCGAGAAGTTCCATGAGGAGCCGCAGGTACTCCACTACGGACGTCCGGGGGCCGGGCTGCGCCTGGAGGCTGGAATGACCTTCACGATTGAGCCAATGATCAATGCGGGGAAGCCCGAGATCCGCCAGCTCGCGGACGGATGGACGGTCGTCACCAAGGACCACAGCCTGTCCGCCCAGTGGGAGCACACGGTCCTTGTGACGGAGGATGGCTACGAGGTTCTGACCCTCTCGCCGGACGCTCCGGAGAGGCCGCCCCTGCATGGCTGAACAGGCGAGCCCGCAGCGTGCAAGCAACGCGGCAGCGCAACGGTTTCACGTGCGCGTTGGCGCGTGGAAGGCCAGGCTCGCTGATACCCGTCAGCGCCTGCGGGACGAATTCTTCGCGCGTGAGGCTCCAAACGAGCTCCTGCGCCGGCACTCGGCGGCGATCGACCGGCAGCTGAAGGAGGTGTGGGCGAGCCAGGTCATGCCCCGTGACGCGGTACTCGCGGCCGTGGGCGGGTACGGCCGCGGTCAGCTCTTTCCCTCTTCCGACATCGACCTCTTGATCCTGCTCTCGACCCCGCCGGACGACCGGTTTGTCCGCAACCTGGAGGACCTTGTCGGCATACTCTGGGACATCGGTCTCGAGGTTGGCCACAGCGTACGCACCGTCGAGGAGTGCCTCACGCTGTCGGCTACGGACCTGACCGTTCAGACGACGCTTCTCGAAGCGCGACGACTGGCGGGCAAGCGGGAACTCTTCGCGCGGTTCGCAAAGCGGTTGCGGGACGCGCTCGACCCCGGGGAATTCCTCCAGGCAAAGCTCCTCGAGCAGCAGCAACGCCATTCCCGATACGCGGAGAGCAGTCTTGAGCCCAACATCAAGGAGAGCGCCGGCGGCCTGCGCGATCTGCAGAACATCATCTGGATCTCACGCGCGGGCGGTCTCGGCAGCTCGTGGCGCGAGCTCGCGCGCAGGGGCTTCATCATCCTCAGCGAGGCGCGCGAGATCCAGCGTCACGAGCAGTTCCTCCAGGACCTGAGAATACGGCTCCATTACCTCGCCGGGCGGCGGGAAGACCGCCTGCTATTCGACTACCAGGCCTCGCTGGCGCGAGCCCTGGGTCTGCACGACAGCGCGAACCGGCTCGCCAGCGAGCAGCTGATGCAGCGCTACTACCGGACCGCCAAGGCGGTGTCGCAGCTCAATACAATACTGCTGCAGAATCTGGGCGCCCGTATCGTTCCGCAGCACGACGCGGAATACCACGCCGTCAATGAGCGCTTCGGAGTGAGGGACGAGCGGCTCGAGGTCCGGGATGAGCGGCTTTTCCGGCGCCACCCGGAGGCCATCCTCGAGAGCTTTGGGCTGCTGCAGGCCCGCCACGAGTTGAAGGGCATGAACGCCCGGACACTGCGCTCGCTATGGCGTGCCCGCCGGCTCATCAACGCCGCGTTCCGGCGCAACGAGCGCAACCGCCGGCAGTTCATGCAGATCCTGCGCAGCCCCGATCGCGTCGAGCGCACGCTTCGGCGCATGAACGAGAACGGCGTCCTGGGCGGCTATCTGCCCGCCTTCGGCCGCATCGTCGGGCAGATGCAGCACGACCTCTACCATGTTCACACGGTGGACGAGCACATCCTGCGGGTCGTGCGTAATCTGCGGCGCTTCTCGATCCCGGAGCTCGCTCACGAGTTTCCGCTTTGCAGCCGCCTCATGAGCAACTTCGACCGGCCGGAGGTGCTTTATGTGGCCGCCCTCTTCCATGACATCGCGAAGGGGCGCGGCGGGGACCATTCCCAGCTGGGGGCGATCGATGCGCGCCGCTTCTGCCGCGAGCATTCTCTGCTTCCCGAGGACACGGAGCTCGTGGCGTGGCTCGTCGAGCATCATCTTGTCATGTCGGCCACCGCCCAGAAGCAGGATATTGCCGATCCCGAAGTGATCGCGGCGTTTGCCGCGCGCGTGCGCGACGAGCGTCATCTCGCCGCGCTCTACCTTCTCACCGTCGCGGATATTCGCGGAACGAGCCCGAAGGTGTGGAACGCCTGGAAAGCCAAGCTCCTCGAGGATCTCTTCGGCGCAACGCGCCGCCGGCTCGCGGGGCACCACGCCACGGTCGCAAGCAGCCTGCAGACCCGCCAGGACGATGCGCGTGCCAAGCTGCAGCTCTACGCCGTGCCGGAGCGCGCGCAGGACGCGCTATGGTCCAAGCTCGACGACACGTATTTCCTGCGCCACGAGCCCCAGGAAATCGCGTGGCACACGCGGCTGCTTTACTACCGCGTGGACTCCCCGGAACCCGTCGTCAAGGCGCGCCTGTCTCCTGCGGGCGAAGGCTTGCAGGTGATGATCTACGTGCCGGATCAAAAGGAGCTCTTTGCCCGCATCTGCAGTTTCTTCGAGAGCATCAGCTACGACATCTACGAGGCCAAGATCTACACAACCCGGCATGGCTACGCGCTCGACTCGTTCCAGGTCCAGGATCCCGACAACCGGCGGCCGCAGTACCGCGACGTGATCGGGTTGATCGAATACGAGCTGGCCGACCGTCTGAGGAACAAATCGGCGTTGCCTCCGCTCGGGAAGCCGCGGTTGAGCCGCCAGCTCCGTCACTTTCCGATCTCGCCTGAAGTCAACATCCAGCCGGATGATCGGGGCGTCTATTGGGTGCTATCCATCATTGCGGGGGACCGGCCGGGGCTGCTCTCGAGGATCGCCCGCGTGCTGACCGCGTTCGACATCAATCTGCATACCGCAAAGATCAACACGCTTGGCGCCCGCGCCGAGGACGTGTTCCTGATTACGGGTGGCGGGCTCAAGAATCCGAAAACGGTTGTGAAGCTGGAAAGCGCCCTGGTCGAGCAGCTCCGCACCTGACCAAATCATTCGTCCTGCAGGTCCTGGCCCGGGAAGAGCTCGGCGTTGAATCCGAAATTTCGCAGGTCGCGGATCCTCATCGGGTAGAGGATCCCCGCGAGGTGATCGCACTCGTGCTGCACCACGCGTGCGTGAAAATCGCTCACCGTGCGGTCGACCGGGCGCCCGAACTGGTCCTGCCCTCGATAGCGCAGGCGACGATGACGGGGAACAAGCCCGCGCATCCCGGGCACGCTGAGGCATCCCTCCCAGCCCTCCTCCATCTCGTCACCCAGAGGCGTGAGTTCGGGATTGACGAGAACCGTATGCGGCACCGGCTCCGCGTCCGGGTAACGCGGATTGCGCTCCACGCCGAATATGGCCACCTGCAGGCCGACACCGATCTGGGGCGCCGCCAGCCCGGCGCCGTTCAGCGCGCGCATCGTATCTTCCATATCCGCGATCAGGGAATGCAGCTCCGGGGTATCGAACTGCACCACGGGTTCCGCGACCCGCAGAAGCCGGGGATCTCCCATGCGCAGCACGGACCTAATTGCCATCCGCGCTCACCAGGTGATCGAGTATCCTGCGCACCCGGGCCATGGCGTCGCGGGAAACCGCGTTGATTTCGTCGAGGTGCACGCCGTCGCTGCTCGAGCCGCGGCCCGCGGCGTAGTTGACGACGACGGCAATTGCCGCGTAGCAGATTCCGAGCTCACGCGCGAGCGCCGCCTCGGGCATGCCGGTCATGCCCACCATGTCGGCTCCGTCGCGCTCCAGACGGGTCACTTCGGCCGCGGTTTCGAGGCGAGGGCCTTGCGTCGCTGCATAGGTTCCCCCCGCGAAGATCGGCTCGTGCGCCGCTGCCGCCGCCGCGGCGAGCTGGTCGCGCAGCGCAGCGCAGTACGGGTGCGTAAAGTCGATATGCGTCACGCTGCGGTCGGCCTGATCGAAGTACGTCGAGCCGCGCCCGTGGGTATAGTCGATGATCTGATCGGGCAGGGCGAGGCTCCCCGGAATGAGATCGGACCTGATGCCGCCCACCGATGCCACCGAGACGACAGGATCGGCGCCCTGCGCGTGAAGCGCCCAGATGTTGGCCCGGTAGTTCACCTCGTGGGGCGGGATCGTGTGCCCGTATCCGTGCCGCGCCAGGAACACGACTTCGCGTCCCCGGATCGTGCCGAAGGTAAGCGCCCCGGATGGCTCGCCATACGGCGTGCGCACGACCTGCCGCCGCGTCATCTCGAGGTTGGCGAGCTGCGTGAGCCCGCTGCCGCCGATGATTCCTAGCATCGCGAATTACTGCTCTTTGAGAGCGTAAATCTCGGGGAGATTGCGCCAGAGGCCTCCAACGTCCATGCCGAAGCCGAACACATAGCGGTTGGGAACGCGCACACCCACGAAATCCGCGCGGATCGGCTTGGGTCGTCCCGTATCCTTTTCGGCAAACACGACGCTGTAGAACCCCCTGGCGCCCGCGGATTGCACCTTGTCGCGGATGGCAGCGAGCGTCTTGCCCTCGTCCAGGATGTCGTCGAGCACCAGGACAATGCGCCCCGCCACGCCGGCGTCAGGAGTGACTTTCCAGTCAACCTCGCCTCCCCGCGTCGCCTTCCCGTAGCGGGTGATGTCCAGATAGTCGACCTCGAGCGGGAAACGAAGCTGCAGCAGCAGCTGGCCGGCGAAGATCACGCCTCCCCGCATGACGCACAGCACGAGCGGAAACTCATTCGCCAGCTTCGCCGAAATCTCTCGTGCCACGCGGGCGACGGCCTGAGACACGGCGAGCGCAGGCACGATGAGCTCGGCCGCCTCCAGGACCTGCTGCGCTTTCTCGGGCGGAAGGCTCACTCAGTACGTAAACGTGACAACCCGCTCGTCCATCGCCTGCTGGATGACATAGGCGCCACCCACGGTCTCTTCGATCTCCGGAATGAGATCGTTGCCCCACAGTTCCAGAGTCGGCGTGCACACCTTGAAGTGCACGCCCGCTTCGTGGGCGTCCTTCATGAAGTCGTAGACGCTCTTAGGGGAGCCCGCCTTCACATAGAGCTTCTCGGCTACGCCTTTCTTCGCCAGCTCGCCTGCGCGGGCGGTCAGGATCACCTCGACCTCGAATTCCATCGCGGCGGCCACGGTGGCCTGGAAAAACGGCGCCCCCAGCTCTTCCGCGTTGCGGGGGTCCGTATTGACCATCACGATCATCAGTTTTTCAGCCATGCCGCCCTCCTTGCGCGGACTTCCCGCACCCGAGCAAGCATCTTACATCGCCGCGTGCTGGAATGGGGCCTTCACACCTTCCGGCAACCGAGCTTCCGGAGGTACTTCCGGACGTCCGGCCCGACTTCCGGATGCTTCAGCGCGTACGCCAGGTTAGCCTGCAGATAACCGAGCTTGCTGCCGCAATCGTAGCGCACGCCCTCGAACTCGTATGCATACACCGCTTCCTCACGGAGCAGCGATGCGATACCGTCGGTAAGCTGTATTTCTCCCCCTGCGCCGGGCTTCACCCGCTGCAGGTGCCGGAAGATGGCAGGCGTCAGAAGGTAGCGGCCTACGACCCCGAGCGTCGAAGGCGCCCTCCGCGGCTCGGGCTTTTCGACGATCCCGATCATGCGGTGCGGCGAGCGCGAGCGTCCCTGCGTCTTGACGATGCCGTACTGGCTGGTGCGCCGACGCGGCACCTTCTCCACCGCCACGACGGACGAGCCGGTATCGCGGTAGACCTTGACCATTTGCGCGAGCGCCGGCGTCTCCGCGTCGATGAGATCGTCCGCGAGCACGACGGCAAACGGCGCATTTCCGACAACCGGCATCGCGCAGAGGATGGCGTGCCCGAGCCCGAGCGCCTGCGGCTGCCGCACGTAGGCGCAGGTGACATGCGACGGAATGACCTCGCGCACGGCCTTGAGCAGTTCCCCCTTGCCGCGGCCGGTCAATTCCGTCTCGAGCTCGTAGGCCGTGTCGAAATGATCCTCGATCGCACGCTTGCCGCGACCGGTTACGAAAATCATGTCGGTCATCCCCGCTGCCACGGCTTCCTCCACGGCGTACTGGATGAGCGGCTTGTCGACGATCGAGAGCATCTCCTTCGGGCTCGCCTTGGTCGCCGGCAGAAACCGCGTGCCCATTCCCGCCACGGGGAATACCGCCTTCGTAATCTGCGTCATTCCTCAAGTCTCCTTTTCCAGCAGCTTGAGAAGCCCCTTCTCGTCGAGCAGGGCGACACCCAGCTGCCGCGCCTTATCGTATTTGCTTCCGGGCTCGCTGCCTACCACGACGTAGTCGGTCTTCTTCGAGACGCTCCCGCTTACCTTGCCGCCGAGCGCCTCGATACGCTCCCTGGCCTCCTCCCGCGTGAGGTTGGGCAGCGTTCCGGTCACCACGAACGTCTTGCTCCGCAGGGGCAACGCCGCGGCCTGCCGCCTGGTCTCCGACCATCGCACACCGACCTTGCGCAGTTCACGCAGGACGTCGCGGTTTCGCGGCTCGGCGAAGAAGCGGGCGATGCTTTGCGCAACCACGGGTCCCACATCCGCTACTTCCTGCAAAGCCGCTTCGTCCGCGCCGACCAGTTCTTCGAGGCTGCCGAAATGGCGGGCGAGGTCGCGGGCCGTCGCTTCCCCGACATTTCGTATGCCCAGAGCGTAGATGAACCGCGCCAGCGTCGTTTCCTTGCTCTTCTCGATCCCGGCGTGGAGATTCGCGGCTGACTTCTCCCCCATGCGTTCCAGCGCGGAAAGGCGCTGGGGCTCGAGCCGATAGACATCCGCTGGCGTCTCGACAAGACCCTCATCGACCAGCTGGTCCACGAGCTTTTCACCCAGTCCCTCGATGTCCATGGCACGGCGCGACGCGAAATGGAGCAGCGCCTGCTTGCGTTGAGCCGGGCAGTAGAGGCCCGCCGTGCAGCGCGCGACGGCCTCGTCTTCGAGCCGCTCGACCCGTGATCCGCAGACCGGGCACTTGGTGGGCATGTGGAAGGCATGCACGCTGCGCGGGCGGCGCTCCTTGACCACCCGCACGACCTCGGGAATGACGTCTCCCGCGCGGCGCACCACCACGTAGTCGCCGATCTGTACGTCCTTGCGCCGGATCTCGTCCTCGTTGTGCAGTGTCGCGTTCGTAACCGTCACGCCCCCCACGAACACCGGCGCAAGGCGGGCGACGGGCGTGAGTGCCCCGGTTCGACCGACCTGCACGTCGATTCCCGTCACTTGCGTGATTTCCTCTTCTGCGGCGAACTTGTGAGCCAGCGCGAAGCGCGGCGCCCGCGAAACAAACCCGAGCCGCTTCTGCAACGCGAGGTCGTTGACCTTGTAGACAACGCCGTCAATGTCGTACGGAAGGCGGGCGCGCTCTCGCTCGATTTCCCTGTAGTAGGCGAAGAGCTTCTCGAGGCCCTTCACCACACGGCGGTGTCCGCTAACCTGAAACCCCAGCGTTTCCAGGTGGTCGAGCTGTCGGCTGTGCAGGTCCTGCGGAATCCGCCCTCCCGCGGCGCGCCCGAGCCCGTAGGCAAAGAACGCGAGTCGACGCGACGCGGTCACGCGGGAGTCGAGCTGGCGCAACGATCCTGCCGCCGCATTTCGGGGGTTCGCGAACTCTCGCTCGCCGCGCTTCCGCTGCTCGCTGTTGAGATGCGCAAAATCGCGCTTGGGCATCAGGACTTCGCCCCGCACCTCCAGCTCGGACGGCACGTGTTGCCCGCGAAGTCGCAACGGAATCGACCGCACCGTTCGGAGGTTGGCCGTCACATCCTCGCCCGTGTAGCCATCGCCGCGCGTTGCACCCAGCGCCAGCAGTCCATCCTCGTAGCGCAGGCTGATCGCCAGGCCGTCGAACTTGGGCTCGACCTCATACTCGACGCCATCCTCGGCCTCGAGGGTCTCGCGCACGCGCCGGTCGAAGCCTTTGACGTCCTCCTCGGTAAACGCGTTGTTGAGCGACAGCATGGGCGTTCTATGCGTGACCTGCGCAAACTCCGTGACAGGGGTCACCCCCACGCGCGACGTCGGAGAATCGGGATGAGCGAGCTGCGGATATTTCGCCTCGAGATCCTGCAGCTCGCGGAACAGGCGGTCGTACTCCGCATCGGGAAGGGTCGGAGCGTCGAGCACGTAGTAGTTGACGTTGGCGCGCTCGATCTCCTCGCGCAGCCGCGCCGCGCGGGCGGCGACGCTCTTGGGAACCGCCGACATGCTACGAGAAAAGTCTTAGGGCGCGCGTGCTTCCTGCGGGAATGCCCTTGCGCGCCATCGCGCTGCGGATGAAGGAGAGCTGCTGGCCGATGCGCGCGACGCCGGCCTCGGAGAGCTCCACGCGATTGTCGTCGACCAGCTGCCCGCCGAGCGCCGACGCGAGCCCGCGCGCGATATCAACCATCCTGTCGAGGACGTCGAGGCCGTCGGCCACGCGCGGAACGTCGAGCAGCATCGTGATTCCGCCGGTCGAAAGCGTCTTGATCTGCTCCGGCAGAAACGGGGCAGGCTCGTGATTGTCCAGCGTGAAGAGGGTCTGCCGGTGCTCGTCGCGGAAATGAAACACTCCGTCCGGCTCCAGCTTGAATCCTGCCGCTTCCGCGAGCGCACGGATCTTGGTGCCGGAGAACGCGGCGCCTTCCGCGGCGATCACGTTGACGCCGATCGCGACATCCACGGTGGCGCAGAATGCATCGAGATCCCGCGCCGCCTGGAGCAGCGCCTGCGCAGCCGGCATGCTTGCCTGGCCGTGAAGCTTGTCCGCGGCGCTCGTCACCGCCTCGCTGAACATCGCGAGCTGCGCCGGGTTCACGGGCCCCGCGCGGTTCACGAGCTGCAGACCGATCCTCAACGCGGTGTAGCGCGTTCCCGCGCCCCGGTCGAGCGGCTCCCAGGTGCCGGTTTCCGCGTTGAAGCCGGTCGCGCGCGCAGGCTTGCCGCAGGCTGCAAGCTTGCTCATGAGCTCGCCGATCACCCCTTCCTGAATCGCGCGATCAGCCCGTATCTCTGCGATGCCCTCGAGCACCGCGTCAAACTCCAACGCAGCCCCGGGATCGCGCGCGCGGCGCGGGCCGGGGCTCGCGACACTTGGGGAAGGCGGAACGTCACTCGCGGTGACCGGGGACGTGGAAAACTCGACGCTCGGCTCGAGCTGAGGCTCCTGCCGTGCCTCACCGGGCAACACTCCCGCATCATCCTCGAGCAGGACATCCTCGGCCTTCTCGCCGAAGGCTTCGCTCAGGCGGCGCCGGAAGCGGCGTTCCTGGATCCAGTTGTACAAGAACACGCCCACCACCACCAGCGCCCCGATCGCCAGCAAGCTGATCTGCAGGTCGCTCATTGCATGTTCCCGGAATTCAGGCGGCTTCTTCGGTCAGCTTCATTGCCTCTTCAATATCTACCGCGACCACCCGCGATACCCCCGGCTCCTGCATGGTGATGCCCAGCAGCTGCTCGCCCACTTCCATTGTGATCTTGTTATGGCTGATGAAGAGAAACTGCGACTGCTGCGACATCCTCTTCACCAGGTCGCAGAAGCGGGCGGTATTGTTGTCGTCGAGTGGAGCGTCGACCTCGTCAAGCAGGCAGAACGGCGCGGGGTTCAGCTGGAAGAGCGAGAACACGAGCGCAAGCGCGGTCAGGGCCTTCTCGCCTCCCGAGAGCAGGTGGATCGAGGTGTTTTTCTTGCCGGGAGGCTGGGCGATCACCTGCACGCCGGCATCCAGGATCTCCTCGCCGGTCAGCAAGAGATGCGCATGGCCTCCGCCGAAGAGGGCGGGAAAAAGCTCGCCGAAGTGTCGATTGACATCGTCGAAGGTCGTCTGGAGCCGTTCGCGCGTCTCGCGATCGATGCGGCGGATGGCGTCCTCCAGCGTCGCCATTGCCTCGCTCAGGTCGCGCGACTGCGAATCCAGATACTCTTTGCGCTCCCGGGCAGCCTGCAATTCTTCCAGCGCGGCGAGATTCACCGCCCCCAGGTCCTTGATCTCTTCCTGCAGTCGTGCGATCTCTGCCTGGAGAGCACCCGGGCGGGTCCCCTTTTCCAGGGATGCCGCGAGCTCCTCTTCATTCGAACCCGCCTCCACAAGGTTCTGGGTGTACTGCTCCTCGTTCAGGCGGGCTTCCTGTTCCTTGAGACGCACTTCCGCAGCTTTCTCGCGCAGCGGCTCCAGCTTTTGCTCGTGCGTGTGGCGTTCCTCGTCGAGCCCCTTTAACTCACCTTCCATCGCCGCCTGGGCATCGCGGGCCCGCGCCAGCACCTGCTCGCGCTCCCCGCGCACCGCGAGCGCCTTCTGCAGCTCGTCCTGCAGGGCCCCGTCCTGGTAGCCGCTGAGCTCCCGATGCCGCCCCTGCAACGTCTGCGACAGCCGCTCCGATTCTTCACGAATGGCTTTAATAGAACTACTTATCTCATTGATCTTACTGTCACAAGTAGACTTCACGAAGGAGGTCTGCTGGACGGCATCCCGCGCTTGCTGAAGCGCGTCGCGCTGCCGGCCCAACACGGCCTCGGCTCGATGGTAAAGCTCGCTTGCGAGCGCAAGCTGCTCGCCCAGAGCGTCCGCCTCCGCCCGCAACTGGACACTTTGCGCCTGGGCCGCGCTGCTCGTTTCACTGGCGTTGCGGCCCTGCGCCTCGACTTCCGACAGCTCGCCGGCGATCTGCCGCGCCCGCTCGGTGCTGTGCTCATTGGTTTGCGCGAGTCGTTGCGCTTCGATCTGCAGAGCGTGGTGGCGCTGCTGCAAATCGCCGATTTTCTGTCGCAGCTCATCGATACGCTGCCGGCGCTCCTCCACGTCACGATCGGCGCGCTCAGCGCGCGCACGCGCCGCCGCGACGTCCGTGCGAACTGCCGCCAGGCTCGTCTCAAGGCTCTCGATCTCGCGTTGCCGGGAGAGCACGCCGTGGAGCTCGGTATCCGGCGCGTGAAAGCTCACGCTCTGCCTCGTAAACGTGTGCCCCTCGCGCGTCACCAGCATGGCCCCGGCCGGCAGCGCTTCGCGCGCAGAAAGACCCTCGATCGCGCCGGGGACAACGAAGACCTGGTGGAGCCAATCGCCCATCACAGCTTCCGTGCGCGGATCGCTGCAGCTCACGTAGCGCCGCAACGGTTGGTAGTCCTTCCACGCCTCGCCCGGACGAGTCGCCCCGGCGGTCGGCGCATAGACCGCGACCCTCCCCGGAGGCGGTTTCTCAAACCAGCTCTTCGTCTCGCCGAGCTGCTCCACGGCGATCGCATTCAACCGTTCGCGCAGCACCGCCTCGAGTGCGTCCTCCCAGCCCTTTTCGATCTGGATGCCATGCCACAGCCGCGGCGCACGATCCAGTCCATGCGAGGCGAGCCAGCTCTCGGTGTCGGTGCCACGCGAAAGCCGCTCCTGAAGCTGCACGAGAGCCTGCAACCGCGCTTCCAGGCTCCCAAGTTTCTGGTTTTCCAGGTCAAGCGCAGCGTCGGCCTCGTGCGCAGCCTGGTCGGCGACCGGCAGCTCCGCCTCCTGCGCCGAGAGCGTCGACTGCGCATCCCGAAGCTGCCTGTCGACATCGGATTCCTCTCGCTGCAGGCGCCTCTGCTGCTCGTCGTCAACCGGCTCCAGGGACTCATTCTCCTCGCGCAGGCGCTGCGCACGCTGAGCAAGCTGTTCCTGCAGCTGGAGGGCGTGCGCATGCTTCGTGCGTTCGACCTCGAGCCTTTGTTCCGCCAGTGCGAGCGAGCGCTGCAGCTCGTCATGGCGCTGGCGCGTGGCGCGGAACGTCTCCTCCGCCACCGGCAGCTTGTCGGCCTCCGCCTGCGCCAGCTGCTCGGACTCCGCGAGCCGCTGCTCCGCCTGTGCGTGCGACTCGCGCCACCGGGCAAGTTCGGATTGCGCCAGGGAAAGCTGTCCGCGATGCCGTTCCTGCTGCCCCTGGAGCTCCGCGATATCGCGCTCGGCCCGATTGCGGTTCTCCCGCTGGTGCGCGATCTCCTGTTCCAGGCGCGCCGTGTCGGCGTTCGACTCGTAGAATGCCCCCTGCGCGCTCTGCACCTCATCGCTTGCCCGATAGTGCTGGGCGCGCATCGTCTCCAGGCGGCTCTCCGTCTCGCGCAGGCGCGCGATCTCCGATTCGAGCTCGAGCCCAAGGCGCTCGATTTCCCGGGCGTGCCTCGCCCGCTGGGCCGATGCCTCCTGGCGGCGCACCAGCCACAGCAGACTCTGCGTCGTTCGCAGCGCATTCTGGCGCTCGTGGTAGCGCGTTGCCACCTCGGCCTGCGCCTGCAGATGCTCAAGCTGCGTCTGCAGCTCCTGGCGGATATCCTCCACGCGCTGGAGATTGTCGCGGGTGTCCCGCAGCCGAAGCTCGGTCTCCCGTCTCCGCTCGCGGTACTTGGAAACGCCCGCCGCCTCCTCGAGGAACACCCGCAGCTCCTCGGGCTTGGCTTCGATGACGCGAGAGATCATCCCCTGCTCGATGATGGCATAGGCGCGGCTGCCGAGCCCGGTGCCGAGGAAGATGTCAGCGACATCCCGCCGGCGCACGTGGAGGTTGTTGATGTAGTAAGACGAGTCCGCGTCGCGATTGAGCACGCGGCGCACCGAGATCTCGGCGTAGCTTGCCCATTGCCCGCCGGCCTTGCCCAGGCTGTTGTCGAAGACGAGCTCGACGCTCGCGCGGCTCACGGGCTGGCGCTGGCCCGAGCCGTTGAAGAGAACGTCCTGCATGGTCTCGCCGCGCAGGTGGCGCGCCGACGTCTCGCCGAGCACCCAGCGTACTGCGTCGATGACGTTCGATTTTCCGCAGCCGTTGGGGCCGACGATGCCTACCAGTTGCCCGGGGACAGGGATGTGAGTGGGATCTACGAAGGACTTGAAACCGGCGAGATTGATCTGCTTGAGGCGCACTCGTGTACGGGCGAAGTTATAATCCGTCGAACAACATTAACGACGGATTGTAGCGGATTTAGGCGCCTACGATAATGCCATCCCGGCCCTCGAAGCGGCTCGAAACGTTTGCCAACCCGAATCCGGCGCGCGACTATCGGATTCACATGGAAATACCGGAGTTTACCTGCCTGTGTCCGCGCACGGGACAGCCCGACTTCGCGACCCTCCATCTCGAGTACGTTCCGGACCGTCTGTGCATCGAGCTGAAGAGCCTCAAGCTCTACGTCTGGTCGTTCCGCAACGAAGGCGCGTTCCACGAGTCCGTCACCAACCGGATGCTCGAGGACCTCGTCCGGGCCGCCCGCCCGCGCTTCATGCGCCTCACCGCGCGGTTCAACGTTCGCGGCGGCATCTACACCACGGTGACCGCGGAGCACAGGAAGCCGCGCTGGAAGCCCGGGCCCGCGCTCGACCTTGCCGTGATCCCGCAGGTCCGGGATCGCCCGGCGGGCTGATGGGCGCGCCGGAGCAGTCCGTATAATCCGCACTTTTTCTTCTCCGCGGGATGCCCTCGCGGTGTGATCCGAGGCAGCGTGAACCCCGACCTAGAGCGCCTTCAGACCTATCCCTTCCAGAAGCTCACCGCGCTTCTCGAGGGCGCTCGTCCCCCCGCGGGCAGGACGCCGGTCGCGCTCTACATCGGCGAGCCCAAGCATCCCACGCCTGAATTCATCAAGCGCTCGCTGGTGGACCATCTGGACGGACTCGCCGGCTACCCCCTGACGGCCGGCGGTGAGCCGCTGCGCACGGCCATTGCCGAGTGGCTGCAGATGCGCTACGGGCTCGACACAGTCGATCCGGTAACGCAGGTGATCCCTGTGACGGGCAGCCGCGAAGCGCTGTTCTCCTTTGCGCAGGCGGTCGTGGACCGCGGGAGGCCCGAGCCCGTCGTCGTCTGCCCCAACCCGTTTTATCAGATCTACGAGGGTGCCGCGCTTCTCGCGGGGGCCACGCCCCGCTATCTCAATACGCTGCCGCAACGGGGCTACACTTTCGATTTCGGCGAACTGCCGGAGCCGGTGTGGCAGCGCGTCCAGCTCGTCTATGTCTGTACGCCTGGCAATCCCACCGGGCACGTCATGACGCTCGACGAATGGTCGCAGCTCTTCGCGCTCTCCGACCGTTACGGGTTCATCATTGCCTCGGACGAATGCTACTCGGAGATCTATTTCGAGGAGGGGCAGGCTCCGCTGGGAGCCCTGCAGGCCGCCGCGCAACTGGGACGCAAGGGCTGGCCGCGCCTCGTCATGTTCTCGAGCCTCTCCAAACGCTCCAATGTGCCCGGCATGCGCTCGGGCTTCGTCGCCGGTGACAGCGCCATACTCAGGCGCTTCCTCCTTTACCGGACCTATCACGGATGCGCGATGAGTCCCGCCGTGCAGGCCGCCAGCGCCGCCGCATGGAAGGACGAAGCGCACGTGATCGAGAACCGGCGCCTTTACCGCGACAAGTTTGCGGCCGCCCTGGAGATTCTCGGCCCGGTCATGGATGTCGGGATGCCGGAGGCCGGGTTCTACCTCTGGCCCTCGACGCCGCTGCCGGATCCCGAGTTCGCGCGTCGGCTCTACGAGGAGCAGGCCGTATCGGTGCTGCCGGGAAGCTTCCTCGCGCGCACGGCCCAGGGAATCAATCCCGGGACCCACCGCATTCGGATCGCGCTCGTGGCATCGGTTGAGGAATGCGGCGATGCGGCGCGCCGGATACGTGCCTTCGTCGAAACTTTGGGACACCGGGGATAGGATCATCATCATGGAGAAGCTGCAATCGGTGATCGAGCAGGCCTGGGAGCGCCGCGCGGAGTTGGGCGGCGCCAATGCGGACGCCGCACTGAGACAGGCGGTGTCCGACACGATCGAGCTGCTCGATCACGGCACGCTGCGCGTCGCCGAGAAGGTTGGCGGACGCTGGATCGTACATCAATGGGCGAAGAAGGCCGTGCTGCTCTCTTTCCGGCTCCAGGACAACGTGGTGATGCAGGACAGCTACACCCGCTACTTCGACAAGGTGCCCGCGAAGTTTGCGAGCTACACGGCCGACACGTTCCGTGAGGGCGGCTTTCGCGTCGTACCGCCCGCGGCCGTCCGCCGGGGCGCGTATATCGCGAAGAACGTCGTGCTGATGCCGAGCTTCGTCAACATCGGCGCCTACGTCGACGAGGGCACGATGGTCGACACCTGGGCGACGGTGGGCTCGTGCGCGCAAATCGGCCGCAATGTCCATCTCTCGGGCGGAGTCGGGATCGGCGGCGTACTCGAGCCTCTTCAGGCCAACCCCACCATCATCGAGGACAACTGCTTCATCGGCGCCCGATCCGAGATCGTCGAAGGCGTAGTGGTCGAGGAAGGGGCGGTGATTTCCATGGGCGTTTTCATTGGCGCCAGCACCCGCATTTTTGATCGCCAGTCGGGCCAGATCCTCTACGGGCGGGTCCCCGCCGGCGCCGTCGTGGTGCCCGGCAGCCTGCCTTCCTCCGACGGGCGCTGCAGCCTTTACTGCGCGGTCATTGTCAAGCAGGTTGATGCCAAAACACGTGCAAAAACCAGCATTAACGAACTGCTCCGAAGTGACTAATTTGGCTAGCTTTAGTAGCTTTAAGTTGGCAAAATAGCCCTCGTCGCGGGCCTCACCCGGGCACAGGGGCAAAAGGGGACCTCGTTGGTCCCCGCAGACCCGGTGGGGTCCCGCATCGCGAGTAGCCACGGAGGACGGTGATGTTCGTGACCCCGCTATTCAAGCTGATGTCCGACAAGCAGGCGTCGGACCTCTTCTTCACGGCCGGCGCGCCGATCCAGATCAAGATCAACGGCGCGGTCATGCCCATCAACAACCAGCTTCTCGACCCGGAGCAGGTGAAGAAGATCTGCTACGAGGTCATGAGCGAGGCGCAGGTGAAGGAGTTCGAGACCACGCACGAGATGAATTTCGCGATGGTGGCGGGCGAGCTCGGCAACTTCCGGATCAACATTTTCCACCAGCGCAACACGGTCGCGATGGTCATCCGCTTCGTGAAGCCGGATGTGCCGGCATTCGACACGCTCAATCTCCCGGCGATTCTCAAGGAAGTCATCATGGAGAAGCTCGGCCTGATCCTTGTCGTGGGCGCGACCGGGTCGGGCAAGTCGACGACGATGGCCTCCATGATCGACTACCGCAACGGTCTCAAGACCGGCCACATTCTCACGATCGAGGACCCGATCGAGTTCATGTTCAAGCACAAGAAGTCGATCGTGAACCAGCGCGAGGTGCGTGTCGACACCAGCAGCTACGAGACCGCCCTCATCAATGCCATGCGCGAAGCCCCGGATCTGCTGATGATGGGCGAGATCCGGGACCGCCCGACGCTGCAGACCGCGCTTCTCTTCGCGCAAACAGGCCATCTGTGCCTGTCGACGCTGCATGCCAACAACAGCTACAACGCGTTGAACCGCGTCATCAACTTCTTCCCCCTCGAGACCCGTACGGCGCTGCTCTCCGATCTCTCGATCTCGTTGCGAGCTGTGATCTCGCTGCGCCTCGTGCGCACCGTCGACGGCAAGCGCGTGCCCGCGGTCGAGGTCCTGCTCAACACGAAACATATTGCCGAGCTCATCAAGGATGGCGAGATCAGCCGGATCAAGGACGCAATGGAGCAGAGCCTTGCGCCCGGCTCGCAGACCTTCGAGCAGGCGCTGTTCCAGCTCTACTCGGCGAACCGGATCACCCTGGAAGAGGCGATGGCAAACGCCGACTCTCCGACCAACCTGCACTGGATCATCAATAACGCCGCCAGGGCACCCTCGGACGGGATGGGAGGCCATTCTCCGACCTCCCGCGTCACGCAACCTGCCGAGGATCTCTCCAGCATCAAGCTCAACCTCGATGCCCTTGGCTGATCGAGCGTCGAGTGGTTCGCGGAAGCAGCTCGGCGCGACGCTCACCGCTCAAGCCTCTCCGCTCGAAAACCGGGACTGACGCGGCAATAGCGCAGCGATTACGCACCGTCGGTTCGCTCGTGCGCTACGGCGCCCGCCGATTCCGGCGCGCGCGTCTCGCTTTCGGGCACGGCACGTTCAGCGCTGCCGAGGAGGCTACATGGCTCGTGTCGCATGTGCTCAAGGAGGCGCCCTGGGCGGTGCACCCTGCGCGATCGGACAGGGTATTGCCCGCCGCTGAGAAGCGAATACGGGCACTCTTCGATCAGCGCATCCGGGAGCGTATACCGGCCGCCTATCTGATGCGCGAAGCCTGGCTGGGGGGGCTGCGCTTCTACGTCGACCAACGCGTCATCATTCCCCGCTCCCACATCGCAGCGCCGTTGCGGGAGGGCCTCGAGCCCTGGATACGAGACCCGGACAGAATTCGATCGGTGCTCGACCTGTGCACGGGTTGCGGCAGCCTTGCCATCCTCGCAGCACGTGTGTTCGCGCACGCCCGGATCGATGCAGCCGACATCTCCCCGGAGGCTCTCGCGGTAGCGCGAAAGAACGTGAGCGCCCATCGGCTTCGCCACCGGATCCGGCTGGTCGAGTCGGACCTGTTTACGAAGCTGGGCGGCCGCTGCTATGACCTGATCCTCTGCAATCCGCCGTACGTCACGGCCTCGAGCATGCGGCGCCTGCCGCCCGAGTACCGCCACGAGCCCAAGATCGCGCTGGCCGGGGGGGCCGATGGGCTGGGCCTCGTGCGGCGCGTGATGGCGGAGGCGGGCGGGCATCTGAAACCGAACGGCTTGCTGGTCATGGAGGTCGGACGCGGCCGCAAGGGCGTGGAGCGGGCGTTTCCGGCAATTTCTTTCATCTGGCCCGACGGCGCTCCCGGCAGCGCGGTGTTCGTCCTGGAGCGCAGGGCGCTCGCCCGTCAGTGAGGCGGCAGCAGGTCAAGGGAAGCGAGAAGCTCCCGGGTACGGCGCGGTGAGAGCTCGAGGTACTGGCCGCGCCGCAGCTCGCGCGGCAGCTCTAACGGCCCGAAACGAACGCGGATCAAACGGCTCACGGCATGCCCAAGTGCCTCGAACATGCGCCGCACGACGCGGTTGCGTCCCTCTTTTATGGCAAGTCGATACCAGTGATTGGCACCCTCCCCGCCCCCGTCACGCACCCATTCGCACCGGGCCACGCCATCCTCCAGCCGCACGCCGGTGGCAAGGAGCCCCAGTTCGCGAGCGTCAAGGCGCCCCCGGACCCGCACTGCATATTCGCGCGCGAGCCCGTAGCGCGGGTGCATCATGCGATTGGCGAGCTCGCCCGAGGTGGTCAGGACCAGCAGACCCAACGTATTGAAGTCCAGACGGCCGACGGAGAGCCACTTTGCGCCGCGCACCGGGGGCAGGTGCTGGAAAATGCTCGCCCGGCCCGCCGGATCCTCCCGGCTGACGATCTCGCCCTCCGGCTTGTGGTAGAGCAACACGCGCGGCAGACGCGGCTCGAGCGGCCGGCGCAGCGCCTTGCCTTTGACCCTGATCGCATCGCGCGGTCCGACGCGGGTTCCCACGCCGGCGGCTACGCCATTGACCGTCACCTCGCCCGCCCGCACCAGGACTTCCATCTCCCGGCGCGACCCGAGCCCGGCATCCGCCAGCACCTTCTGCAGCTTCTGCGTTGCGCCTGTCGCAATCCGCGCCGCTGCGGAGGGCGAGGGAGTCGGCCGGCGCTTCCACTCAGACATCGCGCCGTTCCGCCACCGCCTGGGCGAGTGTCCCGCTGTCGACATGCTCGAGCTCCCCGCCGACCGGCAGTCCCCGCGCAATGCGGGTGACCCTGAGTCCGCGCTCACGCAGCAGCTCTCCCACGTAATGCGCGGTTGCCTCGCCCTCGACCGTGAAGTTGGTTGCGAGAATGACCTCCCGCACAGTACCGTCCGTGGCGCGCTTCAAGAGCCGGTCGAGATGGATTTCCTTCGGCCCGATGCCGTCGAGCGGCGAGAGCGCGCCCATCAGCACGAAATAAAGACCGCGATAGCATTGCGCCTGCTCCATGACGAGGACCTCCCCCGGACTCTCGACCACGCACAGCTGCGTCGCGTCGCGCCGCCCCGATCCGCACAACTCGCAGACAGCCTCCTCGGCGTAGCTGTTGCACTTCTCGCAATGGCGGACGCGCTCCAGCACATCGCCGAGCGCGGCAGCGAGGCGCCCGGCGCCCGCGCGGTCGCGTTGCAGCAGGTGGTTCGCCATGCGCTGCGCCGAGCGCGGCCCCACGCCCGGCAGGCAGCGCAGCGCAGTGATCAGCTCCTCGAGCGCGGAAGGCGTCTTCATCCCTCTCTTCAGAACGGGAGTTTCATCCCGGGCGGAAGCGGCAATCCGGCTGTCACGCCGGCCATTTTTTCCTGGACGGTCGCCTCGACGCGCCGGGCCGCATCGTTGAATGCAGCGCAGACGAGATCCTCCAGCATGTCGCGCTCGTCAGCGAGCAGGCGCGGGTCAATGGTGACCCGGCGGGTTTCATGCTTGCACGTCATCAATACCTTCACCATGCCCGATCCGGCCTGCCCTTCGACTTCCATCTGGCCGAGCTGCTCCTGCACGCGCTTCATGTTTTCCTGCATGAGCTGCGCCTGCTTCATCAGATTGCCGATCCCGCCTTTCATATCTCCCGCTCCGTTACGTAGCCGGCTTGATCGAGGATTCGATCACCTCGCCGTCAAAGTTCTCCATCAAATCGCGCACAAAAGGATCCTGCTCGATCGCCGCGCACGCCTCGGACTGCCTTTTCTGCTCTGCTCGGTCGGCAACCGCGGCAGGCGATCCGGCAACCTCCGGGGAAAGCGCGATGACGAGACGCAGGGGGCCGCCGTAGTGACGCTCGAGCGCCGCCTTGAGGCGATCCTGGTAGGGTCCTTCCAGCAGGTGCTGATGCGCCTGGGCCAGCTTGAGTTCGATCCGCCCGCTCGTGCGCGTTGCCAGCTCACAATGCTGCGCCAGCATTCGTGCCGCCCCGCCAAGCCCGAGCTGCTCGACGAGCTGGTGCCAACCCGGGTCAGCTGCGTTTTTTTTTGAGTCGTCCGCGCCCGAGGGCCGGGCACCCTGCGCGGGCCGAGCTGCATCCCGGCGTGTTTCACCGCTCCCCTCGCGCGCGGGGGCAAACGCGCTCATGCGCAGGAGCGTCATCGTGAACCCTGCGTATTCATCAGGTGCAAGGCCGAGATCGCTGCGCCCCTGGAGCGCGATCTGGTAATACAGCTGCAAATCCTCGGGGCCGAACTTGCCCGCGAGCTCCTCGAGCGCTGCGCGATCGGGCTCGCCAGGATCCGCGCCATCCGGAATCTGCTGCCGAAGAGCGAGCCTGTGAAAGAGCGTGCCCAGATCCTGGAGCGCCGTCTCGAACGAGAGGCTCAACCCCGCCATGCGGTCCGCCTCCGCAATCATGGCCGCGCCGTCGCCGGCGGCAAGCGCGCGCAATATCGCGTAGAGGTGCTCCTGGCCGACGGTTCCCAGCATGGCCCGGACGGAATCCTGCCCGACCGTGCCCGCCCCATGCGCGATCGCCTGGTCGAGGAGACTCAGCGCATCGCGCACGCTGCCCTGCGCCGATCGTGAGAGGAGCACAAGCGCCTCCGCGTCGTAACGAACGCCCTCCGCAGCGAGGATTTGCTGCAGCCGCTCCCTGATCTGCTCCCGCGGCACGAGCTTCAGGTTGAACTGGAGGCAGCGCGAAAGCACCGTGATGGGAATCTTCTGGGGATCGGTCGTCGCGAGAATGAACTGCACATGCTCGGGAGGCTCCTCGAGCGTCTTCAGCATCGCGTTGAAAGCCGAGCGCGAAAGCATATGGACTTCGTCGATGATATAGACCTTGTAGCGTCCGGCCGTAGGCGCATAGAGCGCGTTCTCGAGGAGTTCGCGCATGTTGTCGACCTGCGTATTGGATGCCGCATCGAGCTCGATCAGGTCGACGAAGCGCCCGGCGTCGATCTCGAGGCACGCGCTGCATTTGCCGCAGGGAGTCGCAGAGATGCCCGCCTCGCAATTGAGGGCCTTGGCGACAATGCGTGCGAGCGTGGTCTTCCCCACGCCGCGCGTGCCCGTCAGGAGGTAAGCGTGGTGCAGCCGCTGCTGATTCAGCGCATTGCTGAGCGCGCGGACGACGTGCTCCTGACCGACAAGCTCACCGAACGTCTTGGGGCGCCACTTGCGCGCGAGGACCTGGGTCACGGGAGTGCAGTGATCGATGAACGATGATCAGTGGCCGGTATTTTAACGCCAACCCTCCCGTCGCACGATCACGGGTGAGCGGTCACGAAACGCTCAAAAGTGGTATTGCAGGCGGATCTGGTGAAAATCGATTCCGTCGTTGGGCTTCTTGACGTCGGCGTTGGAGAGATGCTGATAGCTGTAGGAGAGGTCGAAAGCCTTCCGCGCCCCGAAACGGTAGCCGATCCCGAGACGGCTTCCGAACTGAAACGACGTGCTGAAACTCTTGTCGCCCAGCGACGTCTGGGACAGCAGATGAGCCCCAACGCCGGCCTCCACGTAGGGTCCTTCGAGAACGTTCTTCTGCAGTCGGAAGACCGGGGTCACGCCGAGCTCGAAGAGATCGCCATTCTGTGCGGCTGTCGCATCGCGCTGCCAGTAGCCGACGCCAACGTCCCAGAATCCGCCGACATGCCAGTCCTTGCCTTGAAACCAGCGCTGCTTCCAATCCCATTGGAGCGCGACTCTCGCCATCTCGGTGCCGGAGCCGTCGCTCGATCCCGCTCCAACGCCGCCCTGAATCGAGACGCCGTCGACGGCCGACGCGGAGCCGCTCGCGATCCCCAGGAGCAAAACCGCGCCGATCATCCACGCGACACGCATTCGCAACAATTCCTTCCCTGCGCGGACTGCTGCCGCGCTCGATGACAGGATGGAACGAGGGTGGCGAGCCTTACCCCCGGCACTTGCAGAGAATAGCTGTGGCTGCTTCCTTCCGGACCTGACCAGGTTCACTACCGTGCAATGCGGGGAGGCCCGCCGAAATCTGCGATGGAATGCATTATGCACCGGCGTCGGCCGGAGCGCCACTGCGTGACACCTGCCCATGGCTTTACAAGTGCCTGGTTTAGTGCTTCCATTTACTCCGCATCAACAATCCCGGAACGCGGTGTGACGTGACGGCTTGTGCGCCGGGTTCAATCCCAATGACGATACGGCCAACCTGAGCGGAGGGATGCATGGCAACGAAGACGATCGAATCGGTTCTCCAGGAAAACCGCGTCTTCCCCCCAAGCGAGGCGTTCGTCAAGCAAGCCAACCTGTCTGGCATGGACGCCTATCGCAAGCTCTGCGCGGAGGCCGAGCAGGACCTGCCGGGATTCTGGGCGAGGCTCGCCAAAGAGCATGTCCTCTGGCACAAGCCCTTCTCCAAGGTGCTCGATGAGAGCAAGGCGCCGTTTTTCAAGTGGTTCGAGGACGGGGAGTTGAACGCCTCATACAACTGTCTCGATCGCCACCTCAAGACACAGCCGGACAAGACCGCGATCATCTTCGAGGCCGACGACGGCACAGTCACCAAGATCAGCTACAAGGAGCTCTATCGCCGCGTATGCATGATGGCGAACGGGCTCAAGTCGCTCGGCATCAGGAAAGGCGACCGGGTCATCATCTACATGCCGATGTCGATCGAGGTCGTGGTCGCCATGCAGGCCTGCGCGCGCATCGGCGCAATTCACTCAGTGGTATTCGGCGGCTTCTCGGCGAAAAGCCTGCACGAGCGCATCATCGACGCCGGCGCTGTTGCGGTGCTGACGGCCGACGGGCAGTTCCGCGGCGGGCGCGAGATTCCGTTGAAGCCCGCCGTCGACGAAGCACTCGATCAAGGCGGTTGCGATACGGTGAAGTCGGTCGTCGTCTACAAGCGCAGCGGCAGCAAGGTGGCGTGGGACGCCAAACGGGATATCTGGCTGCACGAGCTCCTGAAAGGCCAGTCCGACAGCTGCGAGCCGACCTGGGTGGGCGCTGAGCACCCGCTCTTCATTCTTTACACGTCGGGCTCCACCGGCAAGCCCAAGGGGATCCAGCATTCCACGGGCGGCTACCTCCTGTGGATCATCCTGACGATGAAATGGGTGTTCGACTACAAGCCTTCGGACGTTTTCTGGTGCACTGCGGACGTGGGCTGGGTCACGGGACACTCCTATACCACCTATGCCCCGCTCGCCTGCGGTGCGACCGAGATCGTGTTCGAGGGTGTGCCGACCTACCCTGACGCGGGCCGCTTCTGGAAGATGATCCAGGACCACAAGGTCACGGTGTTCTACACCGCCCCCACGGCGATCCGCTCGCTCATCAAGGCCGGAGCCGACCTGCCCAAGAAATACGATCTATCCTCGCTGCGCATTCTGGGAACGGTCGGCGAGCCGATCAATCCCGAGGCGTGGATGTGGTATCACGAGACCGTCGGCGGCGGGCGCTGCCCTATCGTCGATACATGGTGGCAGACGGAAACCGGCGGCCACCTCATCTCCCCGCTTCCCGGCGCGACGCCCACCAAGCCCGGCTCGGCGACCTTTGCGCTGCCGGGAATCTTCGCCGACATCGTGGA
>DASPGR010000324.1:0-15496 GCA_035620515.1 Burkholderiales bacterium
GCCGGTCGAACGCAGCTCGTTGGCGACGCGCTTGCGCTCTGCTTCCATCCGGCGATACACCGATTCGCTCACCTCCTGCGGCAGGTCGACACGCTTCAACCTGACGTCGTAGACCTCCACGCCGATCTTGACTGCATCCTCGTTCGCCTTCTTCCGCATCAAATCCATGATCTGGTCGCGTTCCCCGGACACCACCTCGTGCACCGTGCGATTTCCGAACTCGGCGCGCAAGCCGTCGTTGATGGTCTGCAGCAGGCGCGTCTGCGCGACGGCTTCATTTCCCTGCACGCTCACATAGAACTGTCGCACGTCAATAATGCGCCATTTGATAAAGAGGTCCACCAGCACGTTCTTTTTCTCCGAGGTGAGGAAACGCTCGGGCTCGGGCGTGTCGATGGTGAGGATCCGCACGTCGAAGGTGCGCACGTTGTCCACGAACGGCAGCTTGAAATACAGGCCCGGTTCCGTCTTGACACCGACGACCTCGCCCAGGCGGAAGACGATGGCGTTCTGCCTCTGGTCGACGACGAAGATGCTCATGGACGCAATGATCAGGACGATCACCGCACCGACGACCAGGGCGCCGAAGTGGGCTCTCATCAGCGTGGCTCCCGATCCCGCGACCGGAACGCCTCGCGCGATCGCGACGTCGAGGAATCCGGTGATGTCGTGCGTTCTGCCGGCTTGGCGGTCGCGTCTGCCGCGCCGCTACGGGACTGCTCCACGATCTTGTCGAGCGGAAGATACATCAGGCTGCTGCCGCTCTTCTGGTCGATCAGCACCTTGTTCGTGTTGTTCATGATTTCCTGCATCGCCTCGAGGTAGAGCCGCTCACGCGTGACCTGCGGCGCCTTGTTGTACTCGGCGAGAACCTGTCCGAAGCGGGCGGCATCCCCCTCGGCGCGCTCGATGACGCGCTGGCGATAGCCCTCCGCTTCCTGCATCAGCCGCGCGGCCATCCCGCGCGCCTTCGGGATGACGTCGTTGGCGTAGGCCTGCCCTTCGTTCTTCTGCCGCTCGCGGTCCTGCCCCGCTTTGACCGCGTCGTCGAAGGCGGCCTGCACTTGCTCGGGCGGCTGCGCGTTCTGCATCGTCACCTTGCTGATGTTGATGCCCGTTCCGTAGCGATCGAGGATTTCCTGCATCAGCTTGTGAGCGCGCGCCGCGACCTCGGCCCGGCCCTCGAAAACCACGAAGTCCATGCTGCTCTTGCCCACGATTTCCCGGATCGCCGTTTCCGCCGCCTGCAGCACGGATTCGTCGGGTGCGCGGCTGTTGAACAGGAAGTCGGTGGGGCTCTTCAGGATGTACTGCACGGCGAACTGCACGTCGACGATGTTCTCGTCGTCGGTCAGCATCAGGGACTCCTTCAGCACCTTGCTCTTGACGTTGTTGCGGTAGCCGACTTCGACCGTGCGCACCTGGTCGACATTCACCACTTCGGCCGACTCGATGGGATATGGGAGGTGCCAGCGCGGCCCCGGCATCGTCGTCTGCACATATTTTCCGAAGCGCAGCACGACACCACGCTGGCCTTCGTACACGATGTAGAAACCGCTCGCCAGCCACACGATCACGATGAGGCCCAGCAGCAGTCCCGCCCCGCCGCCAAGGCGCTTCACATCGCCGCCGCCGCCGCCGCCGGGAGGCTCCTCGCCCCCGCCTCCGCGCCGGCCGAAGAGGCTGTTCAGCTTGCGGTTGAACTCGCGCAGAAGCTCGTCGAGATCAGGAGGGCCCTGGTTGGGCCGCCGCCCCCAGCCGGGATCATTGAGCGACATGAGCGCCCCCAGCACGCGCAGGGAGCGGTCCCGGACGTGGCCGCCGATTGTCCTCAAATAGCCCAACATGGTCGACGCGTTGTGAATTCAGGCTGCAGCAGATTGGTCTGTTTCGACAGCTGCGGGTGCCAGTGCCGCGAACTCCTCGAGAGCCAGGCGCACGCCATCGATTCCCTCGCCGGTTCTGGCGCTCACCCAGACCCGGGAAATTGTACCATACTGATTGCGCTCGACCCGCGCCGGCAGCCGGGTGCGATCGATCTTGTTCATCACCATGATCTGCGGAACGTCTTTCGCTCCAATCTCGCCCAGGACCTGGTTGACTGCCGCAACCTGCGCGCTGCGATCGTCGCTGCTCGCGTCCACCACGTGCAGCAGCAAATCCGCCTGGGAGGTCTCCTCCAGCGTTGCGCGAAACGCGGCAACCAGCGTGTGCGGCAGCCGGCGGAGGAATCCGACGGTATCCGAGAGCACGGCGCCTGCGCCGTTCCCGGTGTGCACGCGGCGCGTCGTCGTGTCGAGCGTCGCGAACAGACGATCCATCGCGAACACGTCGGAACGAGTCATGCGGTTGAAGAGCGTTGACTTGCCGGCGTTCGTGTAGCCGACCAGCGAGGCGTGCACGAGCTTCGAGCGCTTGCGCGCGCGGCGCTGCACTGCGCGTTGGGCGCGCACCTTTTCCAGTTTCTCCTTGAGGACCTTGACGCGCTTGCCGAGCAGCCTGCGATCGGTTTCGAGCTGCGTCTCTCCCGGTCCTCTCAGGCCGATGCCGCCGCGCTGACGCTCAAGGTGGGTCCAGCCCCTTACGAGCCGTGTCGCCAGGTGCTCGAGCTGGGCGAGCTCGACCTGCAGCTTGCCCTCGTGGGTGCGCGCGCGCTGCGCAAAGATATCGAGGATCAGGCTCACCCGGTCGACGACGCGGCAGCCCAGC
Source organism: Burkholderiales bacterium (assembly GCA_035620515.1). Classification (GTDB taxonomy): domain Bacteria; phylum Pseudomonadota; class Gammaproteobacteria; order Burkholderiales; family SG8-41; genus SG8-41. Next base: position 2,710 of record DASPGR010000324.1, read on the forward strand.
GCCCGCTCGAGGTTGCGCTCCTGCACCGGAGAGAGCTCGTGGTTGAATATCACGAGCGCGGCGCGTTGCGCGGCAACAACCTGCCTGATCTCTTCGACCTTGCCTTTGCCGGCGAAGAGCGCGGCGTCCGGGCGGGCGCGCCGGCCCTTTACCAGCGCGCGCGGGACCGCCCCGGCGCTGGCCGCGAGCAGCTGTATCTCCTGCAGGCTTTCGTCGTAGTCGAGCGCGCCCAAGTCGAGACCAACCAGCACCGCATCGGTGCCCTTGCCAGGTCGCTCAAACATCAATACCGCTGCGGGTCAGGCATCAACCGTCCGAGCCCTGATCGGTCTGCAAATTGACGGCGCGCGCAGGCACCACGGTCGAGATCGCATGCTTGTAGACCATCTGCGTGACCGTGTTCTTGAGCAGGACCACATACTGGTCGAAGGAATCGATCTGTCCCTGCAGCTTGATGCCGTTGACGAGATAGATCGACACCGGGATATGCTCCTTGCGCAAGGTATTCAGGAACGGGTCTTGTAGCAACTGCCCTTTATTGCTCATGTCAGCCTCATCGTTATAGTGTTCTTCGGGATCTCACTTTACTCGCTTTTCTGTAATAACGCCATGGGGTTATCGCCTTGATGCCCGCTTGCGGGCATAAGGGTTTGGGCCGCTGCGGAACTCGACTTGCAGCGGCGTCCCCTGCAATTGGAAAGCATCGCGGAAGAATCGTTCCAGATAGCGCCGGTAGGCCTCGGGCACGCGCTCGAGCGCGTTGCCGTGGACGATGACGCGGGGCGGATTGATGCCTCCCTGGTGCGCATAGCGCAGCTTGGGGCGGGTGGCCCCCGACCGGGGCGGCGGCTGTTGCGCCACCGCCTGCGCCAGCGCCCGGCTCAACCGCGGCGTGGCAAGGCGCGCCATGGCGGCCCCGTACGCCTCGTCAACAGACCTGAGGAGCGAGGAGACGCCCTGGCCCGTCAATGCGGAGATGAAATGCAGGCGAGCAAAGGCGAGGAAGTTGAGTTTGCGCACGAGCGCGCGCTTCACGAGCTCGCGCTCTTCCTCCGGCAGCCGCTCCCACTTATTCACCGCGATGACGAGGGCGCGGCCCGCCTCCAGCACGTATCCCGCGATGTGCGCGTCCTGCTCGGCAACCTCCTGGCGTGCATCGAGCAACAGGATCACGACGTTTGCGTCCTCGATGGCCTGCATCGTTTTCACCATCGAGAACCTCTCGACGCCCTCGGTCACACGACCGCGACGGCGCAATCCTGCCGTGTCGATCAGCGTATAGCGCCGCCCGCCGCGCTCGAAGTCGACGTAGATGGAATCGCGCGTGGTGCCGGGCTGATCGAAGACGATCATGCGCTCCTCGCCAATGAGGGCGTTTACCAGCGTCGACTTGCCGACGTTCGGCCGCCCCACCACCGCGATCCTCGGGTGCCGTTCCCTTCCCGGGGGCGCCTCGTCGGCTTCGGGAAGTCCCGCCAGCACGTGCTCCATCAGGGCCGCGACATTGTCGCCATGCTCGGCTGACACGGAGATGGGCTCGCCGGCCGCCAACGCGTGGAACTCGGCGCAGGCGATGGCGGGATCCATGCCCTCGGCCTTGTTCACCACCAGGAACACCGGCCTTCCGAAGCGGCGCAGCTCGGATGCGATAGCCTGGTCCTGCGCGGTCAGGCCTGCGCGCGTGTCCACCACGAACAGCACGGCGTCGGCCTCATCGAGCGCCTGCCGGGTCTGACGGGCCATTTCATGGAAAATCCCCTCGCTTGCGACCGGCTCGAACCCGCCGGTGTCGACCACCAGGTACTGCTTGTCGCCCACGCGTCCGCGCCCGTACTGGCGATCGCGCGTCAAGCCGGCGACATCCGCCACGATCGCGTCGCGGCTGCGCGTGAGCCGGTTGAAAAGCGTGGACTTGCCTACGTTGGGCCGGCCCACGATTACTACGATTGGAAGCATTGCCGGGAGGAGTTCAGGGATGGGGAATGAGAGATGGGAGATCGGGTAATCACCCATCACTCATCACACATCACCGATCACGGTTCTTTAATGGGGTCATGCGCGCGGGCATCACTGGATGCCGATTGCGTAGAGTCCACCATTCCTGGTTTGCACGAGGAAGCGCGAGCGGTCCAGAGCGACCGGGGGCGCAGCGATAGGGCTCCCGTCGGTCGCGAGACGGCCGTCGAGCGCGCCCGTCTCGCGCGAGAGCACATGGACATAGCCCTGGACATCACCCACGACGACGTAATTGCCGACGCCGAGCGGCGCGCTCAGCACCCGGCCTGCGAGCTTGTCCTGGCGCCAGATACTGGCGCCGCTCGCCTTGTCGAGCGCCAGCACCGCGCTCTTGTCATCGGTTACATAGAGGTAGCGATCGTCGACCGCCAGCCCGGCGACGCTCGACACGTCGCGCGACCAGAGCTGGGTGCCGCGGGCGAGATCAAAGCAGGCGGCGCGGCCCTGAAACGCCACCGCGCACACCTGGTTGCGATCAATCACCGGCAGGCTCGTGACATCCGCGACCCGCTCGAGCTCGGTCGTCCCGCGCGGAAGCGCAACGACGTTCTCCCAGCCGACGTTGCCCGACGACAACGCCAGCGCAACCAGGCGTCCTCCGGCAAACCCGGCGAACACGCCTCCCCGGTGCACCACGGCCCCTGCATGCGTGCGCACGGACAAGGAAGGCGGCGTGCGCTGATACAGCCAGCGTTGCTTGCCGTCGGCCGCGCTCAGGCCGTAAATCTGGTTGTTGCCCGCGCGCGCGATGACCATACCGTCATCGATTTCGGGCGGTGCAAGGAGCTCCCCCAGAACCCGCGCCTTCCACTGGGAACGTCCCTGGTCATTGAAGGCCAGCACTTCCCCCTGCTCGGTCCCGACGAGAATCAACCCGCCGCCCACGCCGACGCCTGCCGCGAGCGTCTCCCCCGCTGCAAACTGGCTTACCGGCTTTCCCGTCGCCACCTCGAAGCCGGCGATCTGGCCAGACCTGCCTGCCGCATATACGACACCCCTGTCGACGGCGGGAAAGAAGACGGTCTTTTCGGCGGCTCCCACGGAGTTTTGCCAGAGAACCGCCATCGTGACCGTCTGCTTGATCGGCGCGAGCTCCGGTACGGCCGGCTTGGAGCTGCCGAACATGCGGTCGTACGCACCCCCGACCGTCTCACAGCCACACAGCACGAGCGCCGCCGCGGCCAGCGCCATCGACGTGCGCGTCACTTTGCCTCACCCAGCGAATCGAGCTTGAGCTGTACCGTGGCGCGATACGGACTGTTCGCCTGGCTTTTGTCCAGCGCGAACTGATAGGCGTTGCGTGCCTCGGCGACCTTGCCCTGCGCGAGCAGGATGTCGCCTTTCATGTCCGAGTAGAGTCCGGCCATGCCGTCCACCGGCTTCGTCTCGACGAGCTTCAGTGCTTCCGCGTAGTTCTTCTCGTCGAGCAGCACGGCCGCGAGCCGCAGCCGCGCGACGTCGCGAATCTCCGCATCGCGCGCACGCTCGATGACCCATTGCAGCCGCGTCTTGGCCTGCGGCAGGTCACCGGCGGCGAAGGCATGCTGGGCGGCGACGAGGGCGGCGAGGACCCCGTACACCGTGGAGCCGTACTCCTCGACGATGCGGCCGGCGATCGCGCGCACCGTCGTTGCGTCACCGGCGCGATCGGCCTGCTCCAGCTGCCCATAGAGAGTGAACGCCGCTGTCGCCTGGGACTGGCGGTAGTAGCGCCAGCCATGGTAGGCCGAGAACGCCACGGCAAAAGCCGCGATGAAAAGAATGACGAGCCTTCCGTGCTCTTTCCACCAGCCCTTGAACTCGTCGAGTTGCTCCTGCTCCTGATGATCGTATGCCATCCTTACCTCAAGCACATGAATCGTGAATGGTGAATCGCGCGTCGAAGCGATGCGCGGACCTGAATTTTTCTCCCGCCAGTCAGGCCTTCCTGATCAAATCGATCGCGCCGGCGACGGAAACGCGCACCTGCTCGGCCGCCGCCCGCAGCGGCTTGACGCTGACGATGCCCGCAGCCGCCTCATCGTCGCCCACGATCACGGCGACGCGCGCGCCGCTCGCATCCGCCTTTCTCATCTGCGATTTGAAGCTTCCGCCCCCGCAGTGCAGGATCACCTCGAGCCCTGCGTCACGCAGCGCCTCGGCAACTTCCGCGCCAAAGTGGAGAGCCGCCTCGCCCTGGCGCAACAGGTACACGTCCGGGGCGTGCGCGACAGCCTTCGCGCCGTCCTTGACCAGCACCAGCAGCCGCTCGACACCCATTGCAAAGCCGCAGGCGGGAGCTGGCTTGCCTCCGAGCTGCTCGATCAGCCCGTCGTACCGCCCGCCCGCGCACACCGCGTTCTGAGCGCCCAGCTGGCCGCTCGTCCATTCGTACACCGCTCCGTTGTAGTAATCGAGCCCGCGCACAAGCCGCGGATTGAGGCGAAAGGCGACGCCTGCATTCCGCAGCAACGTCTGTAGTCCTTCGAACGCCTGAATGGAGGGCTCGTCGAGGTCGTCGGCAAGCTTCGGGGCGCCGGCGATCAGATCGCCTAGCGCCGGGTTCTTGCTGTCGAGTACGCGCAGCGGATTCGTGCTCATCCGGCGCCGGGAATCGGCATCGAGCTCGGCTTCGCGCCGCTGCAGATAATCGGTGAGCCGCGCGCGGTAGCGTGCACGGGCTTCGCTCTCGCCCAACGTGTTCAGCTCAAGCTCAAGGCCTTCAAGCCCGAGGTTGCGCCACAGGCGAGCACACATCACGAGATGCTCGGCATCGATGTCCGGCCCGGGGAACCCGAACGCTTCCACTCCCACCTGGTGAAACTGGCGATAGCGCCCCTTCTGCGGTCGCTCGTGGCGAAACATCGGCCCCCAGTACCACAGCCGCTGCGGACCTGCGTGAAGAAGACTGTGCTCGATCACGGCGCGCACGCACGAGGCTGTTCCCTCCGGACGCAGCGCCAGCTTTTCGCCGTTCAATTCGTCGACAAATGTGTACATCTCCTTCTCGACAATGTCGGTAGCGGCCCCGATCGTGCGCACGAAAAGATCGTTCTGCTCGAGAATCGGCGTGCGGATGTTGCGATAGCCGTAGGCGCGCAGCCAGTCCCGCACCGTCTGCTCGAAGAACTCCCAGAGGTGGGAGTCATCGGGCAGGATGTCATTCATCCCGCGGATGGCCTGAATGGTCCTGGTGTTCATGTCAGTGTCGGCGCAGTGCCGGCCGGGATCGATGTGGAGACCGCACGAAATCTGGCGAGCGTGATGCGGCGGCGCCGGCGCCGCCTCTCACACGCGCGCGGCGTCCCGCTTCTTCTGCGCAGGCTCGCCGCTTGGCGCAGGATACGTCCTTGCCACGTACTCCTCGACGATTTTCTGAAACTCGGCGGCAATGTTCTCGCCTTTCAGCGTGACCGTCTTGACGCCGTCGACGTAGACCGGCGCGACGGGATTCTCGCCCGAGCCAGGCAGGCTGATGCCCACGTTCGCGTGCTTGCTCTCGCCAGGACCGTTTACGACGCAGCCCATCACCGCCACGTGCATCGTCTCGACGCCGGGATGACGCCCCCGCCATGCCGGCATCTGCGCTCTCAGCCAGCTCTGGATGCGATCGGCGAGCTCCTGGAAGTAGGTGCTGGTGGTGCGGCCGCACCCCGGACAGGCAATGACGAGAGGGGCGAACGAACGCAGCCCCATCGTTTGCAGGATTTCCTGCGCCACCACGACTTCGCGGGTGCGGTCGCCGCCCGGTTCCGGCGTGAGCGAGACGCGGATGGTATCGCCGATGCCCTCCTGCAGGAGCACTGCAAGGGCGGCGGTCGAGGCGACGATGCCCTTCGAGCCCATGCCCGCCTCGGTCAGCCCCAGGTGCAACGCATAATCGCCCTGTCGGGCGAGATCCCGGTAGACGGAGACGAGATCCTGGACTCCGCTCACCTTGCACGACAGCACGATCCGATTGCGGGCGAGCCCCAGGCGCTCCGCGTGATGCGCGCTTTGGATGGCCGATGCAACGAGCGCCTTGCGTGTCACCTCGGCCGCGTCCTCGGGCTCGCGCCTGCGTGCGTTTTCGTCCATCATGCGCGCGAGGAGCTCGGGGTCGAGGCTGCCCCAGTTGACGCCTATGCGAACCGCTCTTCCGTAGCGGCAGGCGAATTCGATCATCGTCGCGAACTGCTCATCGCGCTTCGCGCCGCGTCCCACGTTGCCGGGATTGATTCGCAGCTTCGCCAGCGCCTCGGCGCACGCCGGGTGCTGTGCCAGGAGGCGATGTCCGTTGAAATGGAAATCCCCGACGAGCGGGACGTTCACCCCAAGAGCTTCGAGGCGGTCGCGGATCAACGGTACGGCCGCGGCGGCACCGGCATCGTTGACCGTCACGCGCACGAGCTCGGAGCCGGCGCGCGCCAGCGCCGCAATCTGCCCGACCGTCCCGGCCACGTCCGCCGTGTCCGTGTTGGTCATCGACTGCACGACGACAGGCGCATCGCCGCCGATCGCGACGTGCGCGACATTCACCCGGACACTCGTGCGTCGCGGCGCGGGACCGAATTCCGGATAGCACTTCATTCGAGAGTCATGCGGGCGACGTCGGTGCGGGTGTAAGGCGCCAGGTTGACGGGCCGGTCATCATAGGTGAGCCGCACGCCGTGGGCATTGCCGATCACGAATGACAGGGGCGGCCGCCCGCTCACCACCTGTCGCGTGCCGGGGAGGTTGAGCTGCCACAGGATCACCTTGCCGTCCCGATCCCGGATCTCCACCCAGGACTCGTCCTCGAACTCGAGCATGACCTGCCGCTCGCCCGGTTTCCCACCTGCCGACGCCGCCACGACGTCCGGAGCAGGTGTCGCGGGCTGCGAGGCCGGCAGCGGTGCGGGCCTGGGTGCCGGCGCCGCGGCGACCGGTTGAACCGGTGGCGCCTCGACGGAAGCCGCCTCGCCCTTTGTGGCGGGGGGCGCCGGCTTCGCCGCGCTCTGCGGCGACGGCGTCACGGCCGGAGGCGCAGGCGCAATTTTGTCCCTGCGCTCTGGCACCGCAGGCGGCGCGGGCGCCACATCGACCGGGTGCGTAGTGACCACCATTTCTTCGCTGCTGACAAAGAACTCGTAGAAGGCGATCGCCGCGACCAGGACTGCAGCGGCCCAGGCATATTTCTGCCAACTGCGGGGCCGGGCTGAAGGAAACGGGATGTCCTGTGAGGGTGGCGTCTCGGGCCGCGGCGCCTGCTGGGGCAGGATATTTCCCGCCTCCACCAGAAGCTCGTCCGGGTTGAGCTTCACGAGCCGCGCATAGTTCCGGATGAATCCGCGCACGAAGACCGCGCCCGGCAGGCGTTCGAACTGCCCCGCCTCGAGCGCATCGACTTGCGCGACCGAAAGCTTCAGCTGCCGCGCGACGTCGGCCGTGCTGAGCTTCAGCGTCTCGCGCGCATGCGCCAGGCGCGCGCCGGGATTCACGCCGGTCTCGCCGGACGCGCCGCCGCCCGTGCTGTGGTCGATCTCGCTCATTCGAAGCGCCCCGCGCTCAGCGCCTTGGTTTCCTTCGAGTCGGGAAAATTCTTCCGCAGCTGCTGGGCATAACTCGCCGCGGAAGCCGCATCGCCCAGCCTGCGCTCGATGCGTACCGCGAGCCACAGCGCCTCGGGGTTGGGCTGCGCGACGCGGACCAGGAAATCCATGTACTTCTTGGCCGCCTGGAAATTATTCTGCCCGTAGCTCAGATCGGAAAGGTTGTAGAGTGCCTGCGGCTGGCGCGGCCGTATCTGAAGCGCCTGCTGGAAAAAGCGCTCGGCCTCCGGGATATTGCCCTGCCTTCGCGCGCAGACTCCCGCATTGACGAGCGACCTGTCGGGCGTCCGGTAAAGGGGATTGCGCGTTGCCGCCAGGAAGTGCGCGATGCCTTCCTGCTCGCGATTGCGCTCGCACAGGAACTGCCCGTAATTGTGATTCGCATCCGAATCAAGCGGGTTGATGGCGAGCGCGCGCTTGAAGCTGGCCTCGGCCTGGTCGTCACGCTTGAGCGACGCATAGACGAGCCCCTGGACGTTGTATGCGGGCCCGTAGCTCGGATCGATCTTGAGGGCTTCGGTGACTTCCTCCAGCGCGATTCCCATCCTGCCGGGATCGTTCCCCGCGACGGCGTAGTAGCCTGCCGCAAGTTCGGTATGAATGCGCGCGCGATTGCGGGCCTGGTCTTCGTCCCCCATGGTCGGCGTCGCGGGCTTCAGCGCCGGATCACTCGCAGGCTGCGTCGCGCAGCCCGCCGCAAGCACGCACGCGAGCACGGCCATCAGCGCTCTCGCGGTCATTTCGCCAGCTCCTCCTCGCTGCGTCGCTGGCGGCGCTTCGTGCGGTCCTGCACCTGCCCTGCCAGCTGACCGCACGCCGCCTCGATATCGTCGCCCCGCGTCTTGCGTATTGTGGCGACGAGCCCCGCCTGCAGCAGGGTGTCACGGAAGCGCGCGATGACATCAGGGGCCGAGCGCACGTAACGTCCCCCCGGATACGGGTTGAACGGAATCAGGTTGATCTTGCAGGGCACGTCCCGCACGAGCGCCGCGAGCTCGCGAGCCTGGCTGACGCTGTCGTTCACCCCGGCGAGCATCACGTACTCGAACATGACGAGCTCGCGCGGCGCCTTCTCGACGTAACGCGAGCACGCGGCCAGCAGCTCTCTTATCGGATACTTGCGGTTGATCGGCACCAGGCTGTCGCGCAACGCATCGTTCGGCGCGTGCAGCGAGACGGCGAGCGCGACGGGGCACGCCTCCCGCAGGCGGTCGATCGCCGGCACGAGGCCCGCGGTGGAAACGGTGACCCGGCGCCGCGAGAGACCATAGGCAAAATCATCCAGCATGAGCCGCAGTGCGGCGACCACGCTGTCGAAATTTGCCAGCGGCTCGCCCATGCCCATCATGACGACGTTGCTGATTGGGCGTTCGGCACCCGCACCCTCATTCAGGCAGCGCTTCGCCCACCATAGCTGGCCGACGATCTCCTCGGTCGTAAGGTTGCGATTGAATCCCTGCGCGCCGGTCGCACAGAAAGAGCACTCCAGGGCGCAACCGGCCTGCGACGAGACGCACAGCGTGCCGCGGTTCTCCTCCGGAATGAACACTGTCTCGATGGCGTTTCCCGTTCCGACGTCGAGCAGCCACTTTCGTGTGCCGTCATCAGCTGTCGTGTCGCGGACGACCCGGGGCGCCAGGATACTCGCGCGCTCCTCGAGCTGCGCGCGAAGCGCCTTCGACATGTCGGTCATGCTGTCGAAGCGGTCGACTCCGGCCTGGTGGATCCAGCGCAGGAGCTGCCGGGCGCGATACGGCTTCTCGCCGAGCCCGGCGCAGAAGGCCTTCAGACCGTCCTGATCGAGCCCTAGCAGATTGACCGTCATGATCGAGGCGCGATCAGCGCGAGTAGATTTCCTGGTCGGGAAAAAAATAAGCGATCTCGGTGGAGGCCGTCTGGGGCGAGTCCGAGCCGTGCACCGCGTTGGCATCGATGCTTTGAGCGAAATCCGCGCGAATGGTGCCCTTCGCGGCTTTCCGGGGGTCGGTGGCCCCCATGAGGTCGCGGTTGCGCTGGATCGCGTCCTCGCCTTCCAGCACCTGGATCATCACCGGTCCCGAAGTCATGAAATCGATCAAGTCCTTGAAAAATGGCCGTTCCCTGTGGACGGCGTAAAAACCCTCTGCTTCGGCGCGCGAGAGGCGCTTCATGCGCGCCGCAACGATCTTGAGCCCGGCCTTCTCGAAGCGTTGATAGATGCTGCCAATGGCGTCCTTCGCTACCGCATCCGGTTTAATGATTGACAGCGTCCGCTCCACCGCCATGAAGCTTCCCCCTGCGCGTTCGCGTTGTTTACGTCGAGGGCGCAGGATAACACGGTAAGGCTTTGAAATGAAGAGATTTCGCGCCATTTGTGGCAGAGAAATGAAGGCCGATCGCGTTGTCGTGCGGCAACGCGCGAAAGCAATACGCGGCGCGCGAAGCGGCGCTGTGCTGTGACGTCTCCCCGATCAGTGCCGTTCGCCGTGCGACGGTTCAGCCAGCCGGCCGCGGTTGCAGGCGGCCTGTCCGCGCGGCAAGGCGTTGATGGCGCACGATGCCAACGAGCGTCGCCGGAAGCACGACTGCCGCGGCGGCGATCGCCATCCGTGCGTCGGGGTGAAACAGGGTGACGCACGCAACGAGGGCCAGCACGCTTCGCAGCAGGATGTCGCCCGCAGGCTGCTCCGCGAACCTCCCGAACATCGCGAAGGCGATCGCGCTGGTGCCGACGAACACCAGCAGCGTGGCCGCGACCTGCGGCCAGCCCGGATTCACCACCATGTCCGAGCGCGTGAAGATGGCGAAAGTCATGAGCGTGATCGGCAGGCAGATCCTCAGTGCTTCCCACATCGTCTTCATGAAGGAGGCCTCGGCGATCCGCGCGGAGATGGCCGCCGTGAGCGAGGTCGGCGGCGAGAGCTCGCCCCATACCGATATGAGGAAGACGAAGAAGTGCGCGACCCAGGGATTCACGCCGAGCTTGGTCAGGGGCCCCACGATCACCACCGCGCCGATGATGTAGGTCGCCGTCGGCGGCAGGCCCATGCCAACCAGCCATCCGAAAACGAATGACATGAGAACCAGCGCCATGATGTGCCATGCGCCGAGGTCGAGCAGCATGCCGCCCATGCGGTTGATGAAGCCCGTCACGGTGAAGAGTCCGATCATGATGCCAAGGGTCGCCAGCAGCAGCGTGAGGTACGACGTCATGTCCGCGTGCGTCTCGATCGAGAGGCGCACGTTGCCGAGGAAAGTCTCCTGTGCGAGGCCCGGATCCTTGAGCACATGTTTGAAGTAGCCGAAGTTGGCGAGAAGCAGCACGAACATGAAGACCGCGGTGTACAGGGCCGCGCGCAGCTCGCCCATGCCGACCCACCCCATCAGGATCATGAGGAACACGACCGCGAGGAAGAAAATGGAGGTCTTGACCTGGTTATACGCAGGCACGCTGGGAGCCTCGACCGATTCCCGCGGCAGAAGGCGCACGCAGATGAGATACACGGCGAGCGCAAGCGACGCATAGTAGGTCAGCGCCAGGGCGAATCCCCGGACCACGACATCCCAGTACGGCACGCCGAGAAAATCCGACATCAGGAACGCCCCGACGCCCATCATGGGCGGCATGAGCAGCCCTCCCATCGAAGCGGCGGTCTCCACGGCGCCCGCGAACACCCCCGGCACGCCGTAGCGCTTCATCAAGGGAATGGTGATGCTGCCGACGACCACCGCGTTGGCCGAGCCGCTGCCGCTCACCATGCCGATCGAAAGCGAACCCATGACGGCTGCCTGCGGCACCATCTGGCGCGAGCGGCCGGCGAGCCGCTGCATGACGTGGATCATCGCGTTCTGCGCGCCGAAGCCGTTCGCCGTGGCGGCGAGCAGCAGGAAAGCGGCGATGAGCGTCAGCGCGATCTGCCCATAGATGCCGTAGATCCCGTTCGACATCTCGACCGTGCTCGAAGTGACCACCCGGTAGAAGCTCGTGCCCGGATGCCAGAAGAAGTCGAGCGGGCTCAAGTAGCCGAAGAGCGTGTAGAACACGAGCACGAAGTTCACCCAGAAGAGAACGGGGTGCGCGAGCCTCGAGAGCTCCATCACCAGCAGGAACATGAGGAGACCGACCACGAAGTCATGCGTCGTGTAGGAACCCTGCCGGTAGATCGCGATGTCTTCGTAATGAAACAGGAAGTAAACGAAGCCATAGATGCAGATCGCGATGTACAACAGTACGAGCCCGCGATTGACGGGCGCAGGCAGCCGCTTGTAGAGATAGTCGCTCTGGTACATGAAGAGAATCTGCAATACCAGCGCGACGGGCAGCAGCCGCGACACCAGCTCCTGGGCGCCGCCGAAGCCTGTGTAGCAGTACCAGATGACCCAGACGAAGAGGACCACCGAAAAGGCGAAGGTCAGGTTCTTGAGCGTGGCGTGGCGCTTGAGCCGGTCAATCAGCATGACTCTCCCCCTCGCGTGAAAGGCGCAGACTGCCTTGCGCCTCGCCGCCCCGTGGCGGCGGAAACCGACACGGCATCGGGGCGTCCGGTAGCTCCGGCTCGTCCGATGCCGCCTGTCTGCGGTCTACGGCTCGAAATGCTAAATCAGGATCCGGCGCGGCGCGACAGCCCGCTCGGCACGGCAGCCGCTAAGCCGCCGGCCGCTCCATGTTGCGCTCACTTCGCGATCTGCCACTTGGCGTTCCAGGCGTTCTGCTCCTTGAGGAACTTGGCGAGCCCCGCGTGGACAGGAATGTCCGGATTGGCGCTGATGCCCTGCACCTGCATGCCGACGAAATCCTTGGCCATGGGGGTAAATCCCGGATCGGCCTTGGCAAGCTTTTCCCGGTCCCGGTGGAACGCGCTCACCATTTTGTAGACGACATCCTCCGGCATATCGGCACGAACGTTGTAGGCAAAGAGAATCGGCACGCCCAGGATCTGCTGCACCCCGATGTTCTTTGTGAAGGCTTCCTTCGGATCCACGCTCACGACGGCAAGACCGGCCGCCTTCAGCTTGGCCACTTCATCCGCGCAGGGATTGATCACGCGCACGTCCATGCGCACGTCCGTCTCTTTCCAGTACGTGGCGAGGGAGCGGCCGGCAGTGGTATAGGCGACGGAGCCGTTGATGGTGCCCGCCTGCAGCGCGTCACTGTTGGTCTTGGGATCGATCTGCACGTGGCGGAACTTGTAGCCGAGCGCCTTGTAGATACGCTGGAAGTTCAACCAGTTCATGAAACCGGC
>DASPGR010000325.1:0-15542 GCA_035620515.1 Burkholderiales bacterium
ACTTGCTCCCTGCCGAAGGCGTCGCGCACGACGACTTGCACGTTGCGCGCGCCCGTGTAACCCGTGATGTTCACGATGTCGACCGGTCCGGGCTGCACCTGCTGCCGCGCCACGACGTTGCCGTCGATCCTGACTTCAACCCGGGACGGCAGCGCTGCAGTGGTATTCAGATTGAGCGTCGGGTACTGGATGAAGTACGGATCCATAGGGTAGTACTTGGTAAAGCTCAGTCCGCCCATGGGAAACGAGGCCGAGAGCTCGCGCGTCGGCGTGAAGACGTCGCCGGCGATGAGCCGTTGCAACGAGTCGCGCCGATCATAGGTGAGATTGGTCTGCAGCCGCGTGTAGCCGCGATTCCCAGTCTCGTCGATGTAGTTGCCGGAACTGTAAAGCAGGGTATCGCCCATCCGTCCGCCCAGCTCCGTCGTAAACTGCGTCCGCGACGAGTCGAAGTCGTCGTCGCCGATCACCGAGAGCGCATAGTTGAAGAATGCGCTCGGTTCAACCGGGCGCAAGGCATCGGGGAACCGCCAGCGCAGGTCGATCGTGTTTTTCGGGAGCTGCTTTGCGGCAACCGTGACTTCCAAGGCAACGCGCTTCTCGTCGAAATGCGCCTGCAGTTCCGGCACGCGGCTGAGGTCGATATGCTCAATGCCCTGCAATCGGATCCCTGCGGCGCTTGGGACGGCAAGGTTCCATGACTGGAAGTCGACTTGCGGGACGAACAGGCGACCCTTCCGATCCCGCAGGATAGGCGCCGTTCCCCGGGCGACGCCGTTCACGCTGACCGTAACGATGATCGTTTCGAGCGGCGCGCTCGCCTCGGTGCCCGGTGCGGATCCCGCCGGCGTTGTCGAAGCAGGTGTCGCCCTTGGCCCGTCAACAGAAGGCGCGCTTTCCGCCGCCCAGGCGCGCACGCATAGGGCGGCCATCAGCGCTACGGCGACGATGTGAAGAGGTGAGGGACCGAACGCGCGCCAGCGCCTATTCGCAATCGGCTCGCGAGACATCCAACCGGCGCTTTATTTCGGGTGGCCCCGTGGCAACCAACGTGAGCGCGATCTCCCGCAATTGCCGGCATGCATCCTGCGGGACTCTTACCTCGATTCGCTCACGGGAGCCCGCAAGGAGCGTTCGTCCTCGCACCCTTTCCGCGAATCTCTCGGTTCCGTCCGCTCCAATCCCAACGATCGCGGCCTCACGATAACTGAAATGCTGATTGCCATCATTGGCGATGACGGCAATTAGCGTGCCTCGACGCAGCTCGGCCATCGCCACCGCCCCACCCGTTCGCGGCTTCGCGGGCGGCACGAAAACGGGCACGGAGACGCTCAAAACAAGGCGGACCTGCGCCCCAGGAGTTTTTTCGGTTTGCGGCGCGCTGATGGGAACTTCTTCCAGAAAGACCGTAAAGGTCTGTTCCTGCAATGCCGGCGTTGCCCTCACGCCGACCCGGATGATTCGGCTGTCGCCCGGCGCCAGTTCCAGCGCGCGGGGAAACCAGATCAACGATTGCGAGTCTGTGTAGACATTCTTGCCGCTCTCGTCCTGGGTCCAGTCGGCTCCTCGAATCTGGAAGCGGATGGGCTGCTGGTCGAGGTTCCGCACCTGGATCTCGCCGCTGCGAGCGCCGCGCGCAAGCTCAAGCGACATCGGGCTAACGGCAAAGTCCGCTCCATGCGATTCCCGCATCGTGACCAGGACGATGCACCACAACAGCAGAGCCGCAAATCCCAGCAGGTGCGATGCGAAAGTTCGGATACTCTCGCGCAGCCCGTTCACGGCGTCACCCTGAGTGTCAGGACATCAGAATACGAGCCAGCGCTCGCGTTGACGTAATTAGCCCCTGCGATCTGCAGGGTGAGGGTCACGGTGCCGTTGGATCCCTGATTGACCACGGCGATCCCCACCGCGTAGTCGATTCCAGGCCCGTACGGCGGCGTGCCGCCCGCCAGCCGGCCGGTGCTGACCCCGCCATTGGCGCTGGTCCATGTCCACTGCGCGATCGCGAAATCGCTTGCTGGGGTGCACCTCACGTTGAGTTGAAGCGCGGCGGTGACGTTCTGCGCCGTGACGGGGTCGAGCAGCGGAAAAGGGACGGACCCGGTGGTGGAACCCGCGCTGAATTGGCACGCCGCAAACGCGTTACCGGTGACGCATCCGAGGACTGCGGCGCAAGCAAACGCTCGCAACGTTCCCCGGGTCGGCAGCGATTTCCGGAGCCATTTCATCGGGATGGATATTACATTGAATGCGGCGTGAACAACAAAAAAGGGCCGTGCGACGGCCCCTTCTTGAAATTCCGATACGCCGCTGCGAGGCGGCTGTTATTGCGCCAGGATGTTTATCACGACGTCCTTGCTGTAGCTTCCGGGAGTAGCGTTGTCAATATTCGCAGCGGTGATCGTGCCTGCGACGGTCGCGGTCCGGTTGCCAGCGGCACCCATACCTAGACCCGCTCCGCCGCCCGTCACGGTAATCGAAGCATCCAGATTCCCGGCACCCGTCAACGTGACCGTTCGCGTCTTCGGGTCTGCGTGGGTGCCGCTGCCATCGATATCAAACTCGGGAAGGCTCCCGTTCGTGCAGCGATAGGTCAGGGTGGTGTTGCCGGTCGCGTCAGTGCCCAGCGCCGGATCAATCACAGATCCCGTGTTTGCCAGTGTCATGCTGCCGGTCAACGTCTGGAACCGGCAGCTTGCATTGACTGTGGCGGACACGGTAACGGTTGCGTTCGGGCCGACCTGTGCGAAGGCCTCGACGCTAACTAGGCCAACCAAAGCCAGCCCGGCTATCAGAATTCTCTTGATCAACTTCGCATTCATTTCTCCACCTCTTCCTATCATCGGTCTTCGTTTAACCAACCGCTGCAACCGTCTGAATTAAATGATTCACGGTTTCGACGCGTTAACTCGCAAGACCAATGCCAGGCTGACGGGCACTTCGTGAAATATGTCAAAAAATCGGGCACTTGACCGTTCGTTCCCTAGTTATGACATCCTATAAAACAGCTGCTTAAGTTGAAATTCAGCGACCCGAAAACTGACGGACGGCTGCCCGCGATTTCCTTTCCGGCTCGACAGATGCGCGTAGAGATGTGGCGAATGTCACACCGTCGAGGTGAACGTGTCAGGTAGTCGGTCGAATTCCGGTCAATTCTCGACGCGCAACGTTCCCATAGGCGCCCGCCCTCGCCTGGGCTAGTCGAATTGGCGCGTTTACCGACGCGCGCGTGCCGCTCACCCGCCAATCGCCTACTTGCCGGCCGTGGCGCAGGTCCAGTGCGCCCAGCCACTGGCACCTGCCATCAATTCAATGCCATTTGGCTGATTCGAGGTCGAGCAGCTTGCGGTACGTCCATTGGTCGCGATGCCGAGCTGCTCGAAGCCGCCGACGATCAGGTTAGTCGCACCGTCGACCGGGAGCATCGCCGGAACCACCGGGAATCCGCCCGTCACCGTCAGAGCGCCGTCAACGTAAGTGATGGCATAGTTCAATGAGCTTTGCCCGAACGGCGTGATTGGATACATGCCAGTGGGCGAACTGACGACCGCCGGCGTGTTGAAATTCAACATCCCTGTCAGCACGGCCGGCGTTTCGCCGCCCCGGAAGCCGCTATAGGTAGCGGTAAACGGCGGGTTCGCCGCGCCTTGAGCACGGCTCGCATCATCTGCAGTAATCGATAGCGGCGCGGGCGTGATGGTGCCGTTCGCCGTATTCAGCGTCACCGTGTAGTTGGCGCCCGCGTTGCCGTCGTTCACCACGTAGCCGGCATCCACGCTGAGCGTGCTGCCGTTCAGCCCCAGCACGTCCTTGCTCGCAAACGACTGCGTAAGCGAGCCCACCGTGTCCCCGCCCACGAGCCCCGTGGCCGTCGGCGCGCCCGCCGAGCTCGTGCCCCCGTCATAGACTTTGGTGTCTGTGACCGCATTGAGCGCGAGCGCCGCCGGGGTGATGTCACCTATGTTGGCGCTGGCGGAGGTACTGGAGAGCTGGTATCCGTAGACGGTGGCAGCTCCGTCGGTGGCGCTGGCTATCGCGATGCCCGAAGCCGTGACCTGCTTGCTGGTCCCCACGTGCTTGGTGTCATAGTTGCCAGCCGCGGGATTATTGAGGGTAACGACGTCGCCATCGATCGCGCCGCTGAACGTGTAGTTGCCCGCTGCGAACGCAGCGGCCGTTGTGCCGTCGTAGACCTTGCTGACGCTGCCGACAAGGCTGGGCGTGATGACGGGCGCAACGCTGTACAGGAAGCCGTTGCTCGCCCCTGCCGGCGCGGTGCCAAACGGCGCGTTGTATTGCTTGAAGCTGTAAGCAAGGCCGCCACGGACATCCAATGCAGGGTCGGTCGAGTACACCAGCCATCGGCCGGCACCCGGATTCAGCGCCGCCGCTCCCGCATTGTTCGCAAAGTTGCCGGCAGCTGCCAGAACAATGGAGTCGCCGCCCCCGGCGGCAGTGATCGTCCCATTCAGCGAAAGGTCACCGCCAAGCGCTCGCGCGGTGAGGGTGCCGACTGATGACGCTCCCAGTGTCAGCGCACCCGAATCAACGATGCCGGCTGCGCCGCTCGTATTGAGCGCAAGGTCGCCGATGAAATCGTTGCCCGCGTTGTTCGCGCTGATATCGCCGCCGGCTGTGCTGGTCAGCGTCGTCGCGCCGCCGGTCGCCACGGTGCCGCCGTAGGATTGCGAACCCGTCGTCCGCACGGAGCCGCCGTTGAGAGCGGTGGATTGCCCCGCGCTCGTCGTCATGCCGGCAAGCGCGTTGGTCGCGCCAACGGTGTTCGAGAACGTGAGGAGGCCGTTTCCGACCTGCGTGAGCACCGAGGTCCCAAGCGCGGTGTCGTTCACGATTCCGCTGAGCGTCAGATTCCCATCACCGCCGAGGCTCGTGTTCGCCCCGAGCGTGACTGCCCCGGCAAACGAGCCGCTGCCGGATGCGACAATGAGGGCTCCGCTGCCGCCCACCCCTGCCCCGCTGAGGTTCAAGGTTTCGGCGCCGATCGCGACACCATTGGCGATCTCGAGCGTGGCGCCACTGGCGACCGTCGTCCCGCCGGCCGTGGTACCGAGCGCATTGTTATGGTTCGCCACCAAGGTTCCGCCATTGATGTTCGTGGCACCGGTATACGTGTTGTTGGCGGCGAGCGTGAAGGTCCCGGCGCCCTCCTTGGTCAGGGCGCCCCCGGCGCCACTTATCACGCCGGTGTAAGCCGTTGAGGCATCATTACCGCCCGTGACGAGTGTCCCGGTCCCAAGCGTGACGGGGCGCGTGCCGCCGAGCGATCCGATCGTTTCGGCGGTGTTGTTGATGTCGAGCGTGCCTCCGACCATGGTGACGGCCGACGTGTCGCCGATGCCGTTGCCCCCGGCGACGCGCAGGGTGCCGGCGTTTCCGATCGTCGCGCCGGCGTAGGTGTTGTTGCCCGAGAGAAGCAGCACGCCGTTCCCGGCCTTGCTGAAGCCGCCGACGCCACTGATATCGCCGGACAGGGTCAGCGTGCCGGCAGCCTCGGTGATGACGCTGTCTGCAGCGAGGTCGACCGCGCCAGTCAAAGTCGGGTCGCCGGCAGCGCGCGAGAGCGTCCCGCCGGCGAGCGTGACCGGTTCGGCCCACGCCAGGCTTCCGTTCAGCGACAGTGTCGCGCCGGCGTTGACGGTCGTCCCACCCGCGACGCTGCCAAGGGCTCCCGCGTCGGTCACCGTCAGCGTACCGGCGTTGACGATGGCAATACCGTCGAACGTGTTGGCGCTGGCGAGCGTAAAGTTGCCGGTACCCTCCTTCGTGACCCCCCCGGTCCCGCTGATGGCGCCGGAGAACGTGGTCGTCGCGTTGTTGCCACCGGTGGTGAGCGTCCCGGCGCCAAGCGTCACGTTGCCTCCGGCCGCCCCGCCCCCGGTCAAGGAGCCGATGGTCTCATTCGAGCCGTTCAGATCGAGCGTCGCGCCAGGCGTGTTCGCAAGCGAGACGGCACCGGTATCCGCGATCGCGTTCCCGCCGGCAAGGCGCAGCGTGCCGTCGTTGACGGTTGTCGTCCCGCTATGGGTGTTAGCACCCGAGAGCGTCAACGTGCCGGTCCCCACCTTGGTCAAATGCAAGGTGCCCGCCGGGTCTTGTATCACGCCGGAGAAGGTGGTCGAGCTGTTGTCACCCCCGATGGTGAGCGTGTCCGTGCCGGCGCCTGTCTTGCTCACCGTGCCCGCGCCGGCCAGCGAGCCGATCGTCTCGGTGCGTGCGACCAGATCGAAGATTGCTCCTGCCGCCACCGTCACCGCGCTCGTGTCCGGTATCTGCTCATCGTTGCCGAGCGCGAGCGTTCCCGCGCTGATCGTGGTCGGGCCCGTGTAGGTGTTTGCATTGGTGCCACTCAACGCGAAGGTCCCGCTGCCCACCTTGGTGAGTGAAAGCGTGCCGCTGCCGTCCTGGATAGACCCCGCAAAATTGGTCGAACTGCCATTGCTGCCGGTGGTCAACGTGACAGCACCGGGAACGCTGCTCATCACGACACCACCCGTCCCGCCACCGCCGGCAAGCGAGCCGATTGTCTGGTTCGTCCCATTGAGATCCAGCGTCACCCCCGCCCCGTTCACCAGCACCACGGCGTTCGTCGGCTCCAGCGCACCGCCGCCCGCAAACTGAAGTGTGCCCCCGCTCACCGTCGTCGTCCCGGTGTAGGTGTTGGCGCCCGAGAGCGTCAGCGTGCCCGCGCCGGCCTTTGTCAGCGCCAGCGTGCCGGACGGATTCTCGATCACGCCGGAGAACGTGGTCGATGTGCCGTCGCCGCCGACGTTCAGCGTGATCGTTCCCGCGCCAGCAGTCGTGGTGATCGTTCCCGCGCCGGCGATCGAGCCCACCGTCTCGCTGAACCCGGCGAGGTCGAACGTTGCACCCGCCACCACCGTGACCGCGCTCGCGTTCGAAATGCGGTTGCTGTTGCCAAGCGCGAGGGTCCCGCCAATTACATTCGTGGCACCGGTGTAGGAGTTGTTGCCGGCGAGCGTCAGAGTGCCCGTCCCCTCCTTGGTCAGCGTGCCGGCGCCGCTCATCACCCCGCTGTAGGTTGTCGACGCATCGTTTCCGCCCGCAACGAGAGTTCCGGCGCCAAGCGTAACGGCGCTCGTCCCGGCAAGCGAGCCGATCGTTTCCGTCGCGCCGTTCAGGTCGAGTGTGCCGCCGGCCACGTTTACCGAAGAGGCGTCGCCAATGCCGTTGCCGCCGGCGACGCGCAATGTGCCGGTATTGACGTTGGTCGCCCCGATATAGGTATTGCTGCCCGACAGGAGCAAGATGCTCGCGCCGGTCTTGGTCAGCGCACCAGCGCCGCTCACGTCACCCGAAAGGGTCAGCGTGGTTCCCCCCGCTCCGGTGATGGTGCTGTCTGATGCGAGGTCGACCGCGCCGGAGAGCACCGGGGCCCCGGCGACGCTGGAAAGCGTCCCGCCGGCGAGCGTAACCGGCTCGGCCGAGGCTAGCGTTCCGTTGAGCGCGAGCGTGGCGCCGGGGCTGACCGTGGTCCCGCTCGCGGCGCTCCCGAGGGCCCCGGCACTCGTCACGGTCAGCGTACCGCCGTTGATGTTCGTCGCGCCGGAGTATGTGTTGTTTCCCGACAGCACTACGGTGTTGGAACCGGTCTTGGTCAGCGCACCGGTGCCACTCACGTCCCCCGAAAGCGTCAGAATGCCGGCAGCCCCCGTTATGACGCTGTCCGCGGCAAGGTCAACGGCGCCCGTCAACGTCGGGTTTCCCGTGCCGCGGGAAAGCGTGCCTCCGGCGAGCGTCACGGGTTCTGCCCAGACCAGGGTTCCCCTCAGTTCGAGTGTCGCCCCTGTGTTGACCGTGGTCCCGCCCGCGGCGTCTCCAAGGCCTCCTGCATTGGTCGCGATCACGGTGCCGGCGTTGATCGTGGTGCCGCCGGTGTAAGTGTTGTTCTGCGACAGCGTCAGCGTGCCCGTGCCGTCCTTGACGAGCGCGCCGCTCCCGGAGATCCCGCCGGCAGCCTGGGTGATGGTAGTCGAGTTGTTCAGCGTGAGCGTTCCGCCGTTCGTGTCGATCGCGCGCAGGTTGGTTATCGCGCTGCCCGCGTTCAGGTTGACATCGAGCTGACCGCTCGAGGAGGTGATATTCGCGCCGGAGCCGAACGCGATATTGTTCGCCGCTGTCACTGTCAGCGACGCATTGCCGCCCGCGGTCTTGTTGACGGCGGCATTGTTTGCAAACGTGATGTTCCCGGCCTGAACGCCCCCTGCGCCGGTGGTGACCGTGACGCTCGTGCCCGCGTCAAGGGCATTGTTGATCAGGTTGACGCCGAGCTGCGCGTTGTTGGCGCTCGAGGTCCAGTCCGGACCGGCAACGCACCCCGTCAGGTTGTTGCACTGGTTCGCGGTTACCGTGATCGTGATGTTGAAGGGATCAATCAGCCATTCGCCTCCATCGCCCGAGGCGGCAGTGACATCGGGCAAGCGCGTGACATCAAGAAACTGCTTGCCCGATGTCTCGACGAAGCCCCCGTTTCCGCCCTCGGGACCACCCCTCGCCTCGAGCGCGCCATGGATCCTGGCCGCGTCGTCGGCATACACGATGACGGTGCCACCGTCGCCCGCCGTGGTCGCATTCGCCGCGATTCGCGTGTCGGATCCGATGAATACCGCGCGGCTGTTGGGCAGCGGGCCTTCGCCCTGACGGCTGCCGCCGACGTTGACTGTTCCGCGTCCTGCCGCGCCCGATGCGTCGACCACCGCCTGGTTGACGAGGCCGACCTGCTCGCCGAGCAGCTGGACGGTACCGCCCTCCGCCTCGCTACCGGTTGCGTCGACCCGACCATCCACCAGCAACGTGCCGGTGTCCGCTTGCGCCGTAACGGCCCCGCCCTGTGCGCCGCTTGCGCTCACCACGCTGGTGCTCTCCAGGGTGACGTCCTTCGATGCCTTGAGTACGATCCGGCCATCGGCGGTCCGGACGGCGGCATTGGCGCTTATCGTCCCGCTGTTCCTGACCAGGCCGCCGTAGATGCCGCGCGAGCCGTAAACGGCTTCGCTGAGATTGACGGTGCTATCGCCAGGCGCGGTGATCTCGACCTGCAGTCGGCTGCCGGGGCTGTCGGTCACGCGCACCGAGCTGCCGGCAGCCAGCACGACCTCACCGTTGGGGGCGGAGATGATCCCCTGGTTGTCGACCGCCGAGCCAACAAGGTAAACGCGTCCGCCTTCGCTTGCCGTGATGCGGCCCTGGTTGACGACCGCGGCAGCCTTCGCAGGATCGCCCACGAAGTTCAACCGGCCGCCCAGGAAATCCTCATTTGAGAGATTGAGCGTTGAGGCCACCAGCCCCGCCACATCAACCTGCGACCCGGGGCCGAAAATGATGCCGTTGGGATTGATCAGGAATACGCGGCCGTTCGACTGAAGCGCTCCGAGTATTGACGAGGGGTCAGCGCCGACCACGCGGTTGAGCACCGCGCTCGCGGCCGACTGCTGGATGAAGCGCGTCGTCTCGCCCGCACCGATCGAAAACCGCTGCCAGTTGATGATGGAATTCGGGCTGTTGGTAACCGTCAGGACGCTGCCCGCCACGCCGAACATCACCTGCCCGTTGACCACGACCGGCCCGGTCGGGTTTGCAAAAGCAGGCTCCGACGCAAAGCACGCCGCGACTGCCAAGGCGGCAAGCTTGGGTCGAATCCGAAGCCTTTGAGCTTTCCTTCTCATACCGCAGCCAACTCGTTGCCTGCTCGGGGACTCCAATCGTGCCCCGAAAAGCACAGATTATTCTCCAGTGAATACAATATATTACACGCTAAACCTAGTACTGAACATTACGAGTGATGCTTCTCCCGACGCATCACTGCTAAACCGACGGTAGCGCTCACTTCTGTCCCCTGCCGTGTTCGTGTTCACGTACATCGCTACGCACCGCCAATTGGCGGCGTAGCTACGCCCCAATCGACGCCTAATCAATCGGTTACGGTACTCTGGGCCATGACGGGGAACCGATGAGCGGTGGCCCCCAGGTGAGGCGCGTGACCCGCCAAAGAGTAGGGTGGCAAGTCTGCAACAATCGAGAGGACAACAGCGAGAAATCCGGGTCAGTACTCGCGCTTCTGCTCGCGGGCCATCAGCTCCTGCACTGCCGCCCGCGCGCTGCCCGGTTCGTCGAGGACGCGGCAAACCGCGCGGGTAATCGGCATTTCGATGCCGTGGTCCGCGGAAAGCCTTGCCACGGCCCGGGCCGTGTAAACGCCTTCTGCGATGTGGCCAAGCCCGGACAGCGCGGTGGCGAGTGGCGTGCCCCCGGCAAGTGCGAGGCCCACCCGCCGGTTCCGGGAAAGATCTCCGGTACAGGTCAGGATAAGATCGCCCGCACCAGCAAGGCCCATGAATGTCTCGGGCTGCCCGCCCAGCGCCACGCCGAGCCGGGTCATTTCCGCGAGGCCCCGCGTGATGAGCGCCGCGCGCGCGCTCAAGCCCAGGCCGAGACCGTCGCTCACGCCCGCTGCGATTGCGACGACATTCTTGATCGCCCCTGCCGCTTCGACCCCCACCACATCGTTGCTGAGGTAGACCCTGAGCGCCGCTCCATGCACGGCGGAGGCCGCGCGCTGGGCAAATGCTGCATCGTCCGATGCCAGCGTCAGCGCCGCGGGGAGCCCTCGCGCCACCTCGTCCGCAAAGCTCGGCCCCGAGAGCACGCCGCGCGGCACACCGGGCGCCTCCTCGTTACAGATCTCGTGCGGCAGCTTCGCGCCATCGGTCTCGAACCCCTTGCACAGCCAGACGAGCGGGACGCGGCCCGCAACCTTGCGAGTGGCCCGCAGGAGTTCGCGCAGCCCATTGGTCGGCACGGCAAGAAGGGCGAGTTCCGCGCCATCCAGCGCATGAGCGAGATCGTCGATCAATTCCACCTCTGCCCGCACGGCGATGCCGGGGAGATAGCGTTCGTTGACTCTCGCGCTGCGCAAGATCGCGAGCAGCCTTTGATCCCGCGCCCACAGCCGGATTGGATGCCGAGCCGCCAGGGTCGTCGCGATCGCCGTGCCCCAGGCGCCCGCTCCCAGTACCGCGATTTTCATCGCTCAGGCGCCCCAGATCTGGGTGACCTTGACGAAACCCTCCTGGCCGTCGCGGTGACGCACGCGCAGCCAGCCGCCTCTCACCACCTCGAGCAACTCGAGCAGCACGTTTTCCTCGGCCTCGAAGGCAACCGGCGCTCCGTCCTCGGCGCTCTCGCGGATCTGTGCCACGGGCACGTTGACGAGCAGGAACCGCTTCTCGGCGAGGTGCTTGGTCTCGACCCACGTAAGCTCCCCCTTGGCGTCGCGCACCTTGGTCCATCCCTCCACGACGACGACAACCTCGACCGGATAGCCCTGGGTCAGGACGTATCGCTTGTTCGCTTTGCTGGATGGCGCATCGTAGAGGACGGCAGCCTTGTCGCCGATCGAACGGAACTCGCCGGCATGCAGCGCGCCCGAGAGCGCGACGAGCGCCGCAAGCATCGCCAGTGTGACAGGCCTCATGCCGGAGGAGCGCCGCCTGACTGGGACTGCTGTTGCTGCTGTTGCTGCTGCTGACGGCGCTGCTCGTAGAGGACCTCAAAGCTCACGTGATTCATGATGAACGGCGGAAAGCCCCCGCGCGCAACCACGTTCGAGATGGTCTCGCGAAGGTATGGAAAGAGAACGCTGGTGCAAAGCACGTTCAACACGGGCTCCATCTGGGCTTGCGGGACATTGCGCAGCTGGAAGATACCCGCCTGTGCGGCCTCGACCAGGAACACGGTGCGATCCTGCACCTTGGCGGTGACAGTCGAGGTCAGCACGACCTCGAAGACCCCAGCCTCCAGCGGACGCGCCTCGTTCCGCAGGCTG
This sequence comes from Burkholderiales bacterium, assembly GCA_035620515.1. Classification (GTDB taxonomy): domain Bacteria; phylum Pseudomonadota; class Gammaproteobacteria; order Burkholderiales; family SG8-41; genus SG8-41. The sequence continues at coordinate 11,867 of DASPGR010000325.1, forward strand.
ATGTCGATCCTGGGCGAATCGCGCTCTGCGAATACCTGGGGCGCGTTCGGGATCTCGAGAGACAGATCCTTGAGATAGATTTTCTCGACCGAGAATTGCTGTTCCGGCTGCGCGCTCATGGGTTATGGACTCCGGTTCATATCGGGATCATTCGGTGCGAAGCAGGGACTCGAGCCGTCCTTGCCGATCGAGCTCGGCCAGCTCTTCATAGCCGCCGACATGGAGATCGCCGATGTATATCTGGGGCACGGTGCGACGTCCGGTCCGGCTCATCATTTCCGCGCGCCGCTGCGGCTCGAGGTCGACGCGGATGCGCTGGATCCTGGCGCCCTTGAGCTGCAGCAGCCGATCCGCCGCCTGGCAGTACGGGCAGGACCCCGTGCTGTACATCGTGACCTCGGGCATGCCTGCTGTCAGCTCTTGGGCAACGGCATGCCGGACTGCTGCCATGCGGCGATGCCCCCGCGCAGCGCAACGGCCTCCTGGAAACCGCGCTTGCGCAGCACGCCCGCAATGGTCGGCGCCCGCGTTCCGGTGCGGCAGCTCACGATGATGGGTCGCGCCTTGAATTTCTCGAGCTCCCGGATGCGCTCGTTCACCTGCGCCTCGGGAATATGCCTGGCATTCGCGATGTGTCCGGCCTCAAAATCTCCGGTCTCGCGCACGTCGAGCACGATGGCATCGCGCCGGTTGATGAGCTGGACCGCCTCCATCGTGCCGACCTCCTTCGTTTGCCGCAGGAGTCGCGACACGAGGGGCCAGATCAGCATGGTGCCGGAGGCGATCACGACCCCGAGCAGCACCATGTTGAAAGGGCTCTTGCCCAGGAAACTTAGAAACGAATCCACTACACGCTCCCGGAAGTGGCGCGGCCAGAAGGATCAACGATGGGCGGCAGGCGCACCGAATTCCGCGCTTTTTGCCGTCGCCAATTCTAGCAGAGGGGTAATCTCCTCGGGGTGCTCGCGCGCGAGCGCCCGCAGCTCTCGAAGCACTTCGCCAAGCTCGCCGGGATAGACGCGGATCGCCCGCTCGAGTTGCCGCAGCGCAGCGGCTCTGTCGCCGGTCAGCGCGAGCAGCAACGCATAGCGATAGACGACCACCGATACGGGCGCAAAGTGCATCGCGCGCCGTGTCACGTCGACTTTCTCGGGGAGACTGTCCCGTGAAACGGTGACGCCGTGCGCGATCGCCAGCTCGACATAGGGCGTGAGCAATGGCTCGCGATGCACATCAGAAATCACGGCCATGAAAGCCCGCTCGTCCGCGCGTGCCAGGGAGCTGCTCTCCGGACTGAAGACGACGCGCTCGAACTCGCGATAAGGCGCCAGAACACCGAGAAGGTATAGCGAGCCCGCGAGAATGCAGGCAAGAACCGTAAGTCGTAGCGCGCCTTGAAAACGAACAGTGAGAACGTGCTGCGTCCCCAACCCGAGCAGGAGCGCGGCAGGCCCCAAAAAGATGGAGTACCACAGCGGGTACTCGAGCATGCTGTGAATCCCGATCACCGACAGCAGTGCAAGCATCCACCACCAGTCGGCGTCAATCGCCACCTTGCGCAGGCCGGCGAGCCAGGCGACGGCTGCGCCGGAAATGATGACGAAACCCACGAGTCCGGTCTCTGCGAGAAGCTGCAGCGCGAGGTTGTGCGCGTGGTTGAAGAGCTGCGGCGCCGCGCCGGGTCCGGTCGCGGCCTGGTTCAGGAAATGGTGCCAGGAAAACTGCCCCCACCCGCTTCCGAGAAACGGTGCCGCCAGGAACATATGCCATGCATCGGTCCAGAGCTGGACGCGCGCTGCGACTCCACTCGCCGACTCGAATACGCGCTGCATCGACGTGACCTGGTCCCCTGCGGCGGGTGCGATCAAGATTGCGACGCCTTGCGCGACGAGGAAACCCGGCAGCAGCAGAATCGTGAGAGTCACCAGCCTGCGGCTCTCGTCATCGCGGCGGATTCGGCGAATCAGCATGGATAGGGCCGCGAAGGCCGTGAAATAGAGCCAGGGACTGCGCGAGCCTGCGAACGCCGATACGAGGAGCAGCATCGCGACGCACGCGATCGCCACCGAAATCCCAAACCGCCCCCGGCCGTAGAGATATGCTACCGAGGCAAGCGCCATCGCGATCTGGGCCGCGAAATGATTTGGCTGGGCAACATTGCCGAATACGGCCGCTGCCTCCTTTCGCGCGATAAGAAATCCGACCGGAGTAGTGAGGTCGTAGTGCTGAATCAGCCCGGCCAGTGCATTCAACAGCCCTCCCACGAGCACGAACCAGGCGAGCGTATCGGCAACGGAGCGGAGCCCAAGCTCCTGCCCGAGTCGGTGTCCCAGCGCAATGATCAGGGACGCCCACAGAAGGTACAGCGTGGCGACCAGTGCCTGCTCAGGATAGGGCACACGCCCGAGCGCCGTCTGCAGCCCCAGCAAAAGGATCAAACCGAGCGGCGCCAATGCCACCGCCGGATACGTGGCAAGCGAGCCTGACTGGCGGCGGAGCAGCAGCAACGCGGCCAGCAGACCGAGCGCGAACGCCAGCCATTCGCTGTAGAACGAGGTGAGCGGAAAGCGGTGATAGGGCTGCACGAATGGCAGCGCCAGCATCAGCCCGCAGCAGTAAAGACTTGCGCGGGCCGGGCTCAGCACCGCGTCGCCCCGCGCCGCATGTCTGGTGATATCAGCTGTGGCCGCAGAACACTTCCCGCATCAAGCCGATGAGGTTGAGCGTGCGCTCGTCACCCACGCGGTAATACACGCGGTTTGCTTCCTTGCGCGTGCGAAGCACTCCCTTTTCCCGTAGTATCGCGAGGTGCTGCGAGATGTTGCTCTGCGAGGTGCCGACGCAGTCGACGATGTCCTGCACGCTCAGCTCCTGATTGCCGAGCACGCAAAGGATCCTGAGCCGCAACGGGTGCGCCATCGCCTTGAGCGCGCGCGAGGCCTGCTCGATATGTTCCTGCCGGTGCATGAGCGCGGCACGCACCCCTTCTGCGTCTGTCACCATTTCCGAACCCCGGGTATGTTGCTTCATTAGAATATACTAAAATTTAGCGAGCGGCCGATTGTGGCAGGAACATCCGTCAATTCATGAAGGTAACGCCTGTTCTCCTGGTCATACTGGACGGCTTTGGTTATCGCGAAGAATGCGAAAACAACGCCATCTGCCAGGCGCGAAAGCCGCGCTGGGACGCGCTGTGGTCGCGCTATCCGCACACGACGATCGATGCCTCGGAAAAGTGGGTCGGCTTGCCCAAGGACCAGATGGGCAATTCGGAGGTCGGGCACATGAACATCGGCGCCGGGCGGGTCGTGTACCAGGACTACACCCGCATCGAGCGCGCGATCGAGACCGGTGAATTCGCGAAGAACGCGGTGCTCGCAAAGGCGCTGGAGACGGCGCGTGCGCCGGGGCGCGCCTTGCATATCCTCGGGCTGCTCTCACCCGGGGGCGTGCACAGTCACGAGACGCAGATTTATGCGCTACTGGAAGCCGCCGTCGGGAGCGGCGTTCGCGACGTGCGCGTGCACGCGTTCCTCGACGGACGTGACACGCCGCCGAAAAGCGCGGAGGCCTCGCTCGTAGCGCTGCAGCGAAAGTGCGACGAGCTGAAGGGCGGGCGCATCGCCTCGCTCTGCGGCCGCTACTACGCGATGGACCGCGACCAGCGCTGGGAGCG
>DASPGR010000326.1:0-6826 GCA_035620515.1 Burkholderiales bacterium
GAACGCCCACCCCGCCGCGATGCCGCCCTTCGCGGTCGGGAAGAAGAGGATCTTGTCCCGGATGTTGATGCCCTCGAGCTTGTGCCCGGGCTTGGTGATGACGCCGGTCCAGCGGTCGAGATCGTAGCGCGGGCTGAAGCCCTCGTCCGACACGACTGCTTCTCCCTCCACCACGGGACCGAACGCGCGCCGCACGTTGATCGCAATGCGCGCCTGCTTCACCGGAATACCCCGGTGCAGGCGATGTCCACGCAGTCCTGCGTGCGCCGCAGGATCGTGTTGAACTTGTGCGCGGTGATGGTATTAACGATCTTGGCCGAGTTCGAGATCATGTTGTTCCATCCGTTTGCCGCGCGCATTTTCGAGAGGTTTTGCAGGATGTAGACGCATACCCCTTCGAGGAGCGTCACGCCGGCCGCCTCGAGCTTCTGCGCGTAGCCGAGCGTCCGCGCCGCCGCGAGCACCCCGCTTGCCGTCGTGGCAAACACTGTCGTGCCGCGATGCACGCGCCGTCCATCGAAGCGATCGGCGAGATCGCGCAGCTCGAAGAGCGAGAGCTGCGGTCCGGAAAACACCACGAAATTGCACGTGCTGTCCGGGTTGCGGTAGCTCGCGAACACTTTCTCGATATCGCCGCGCCGCACCCGCATGCGTTCCTTTGGCCGTCCGCCGCGTAGCGCCGCCCGTAGCGTGGGCGCTTCCGGCGTGACCCCGACCATGTGGTACATCGCCATCGAGCCATAGCTCGCGAGCGACGCCCCGAGATGCTTCAGCTCGTCCGCCGTCGGTGCGCGCCGGATTCCAGTGAATACCGGAACCGCGAAATAGCTCTGGTGGGATTCACCGACGGTTTTCCCAAGCGCGCCCCACTCCGCGAGGTCTTCAATCTCCGTCTCGATTTCAACAAGAATGCTGCCAGCGCGATGTCGATCGAGATGAAATCCGTACTCGGGCACGCGCCGCGTCATCGCTGCGGCCATCGCCGCCGGCCCCGATTCGAAGTTGGTGCGCGCGCCGCACACCGAGTTGGCCCAGATCACCGTCCCGGTGTCGCCCCACGCCACGCGCTCCCCGAAATGGGGCTGATAGGTCGTCTGGTAGTTGATGCAGGTGTCCGTCGTCATGACGTTCATCTGCTTGAGGAAACCGATGAGCTGCTTCTCCTTCGCGGCCTCGATCGCGTCCTGCTTGAAGCGATCGACATAAGCGAAATCGAAGCAGCGCGCGTTGGTGGTGATGGCGACCTCGCAGCGCGCGCCCTTCCGTGCGAGGCTCTCCAGATGGGCAAGACCGCCGTCGCCCATCACCTCGATGTCGCCCATCATGTGCACGTTGGTCACGGCAACGAAGCGTTTCGCCCCGTAAAATTTGCCGACCTCGAGCTGCAGCTCGAGTGCGCGCCTGACCGGCTCGCCGCGCTCCCCGCGCAGCATCGCCCGCTCTTCACCGGTCAGCTTCATCGCCACCGCGCGGCCTCAACACTCGTCATTGGTCACCCGTCACTCGTCACGCAACCTAGTCGGTGCCTTTGGCGCCCGAAAGTTTGATCAGCTTCGCGAACTTCTCGCTCTCATCGCGCACGAACTTGCCGAGCTCCTGCGGTGAGGTTCCCACCGTCTCCAGGCCGACGTTGGCCAGCTTGGCTTTCACGTCGTCGAGCTTCAATGCCCGGTTGATCTCGCCATTCAGCCTGGCGATGGCTTCGGCGGGCGTCCCGGCGGGCGCGAAATAGGCAAACCAGTTCGTAAACACGAAATTCGGCACGCCGGCCTCGGCCATGGTCGGCACGTTGGGGGCCGCCGGCGAGCGCTTGACGGACGTCACCGCGAGCGCGCGGAGCTTTCCCGCGCGCACATGCGGCATGGAAGGCGGCATGCCGGAGAAAAACATCGGAATGTGCCCCCCGATGAGATCGGGCATGACCGGTCCCGCCCCTTTGTACGGCACGTGCACCATGTCGAGCTTGTAGGTGATCTTGAGAAGCTCGCCCGCCAGATGCTGCACGCCCCCGGTCCCGGCGGACGCGTAACTCAGCTGCCCCGGCCGCGCCTTGGCGAAAGCGATGAGCTCCTTCACCGACTTCACCGGCAGCGACGGGTGCACCACCAGGATCAGCGGCGTCGTGGAAGCGAGCGATACCGGGGCAAAGTCCCGCTCCGGGTTATACGGCAGCCTTTGAAGGTGAGGAAGGATCGCGATCTCGGCCGGAGACGAGAGCAGCACGGTATAGCCGTCGGCTGGCGCCTTGGCGACGATATCGGCACCGATTATCCCGCCCGCTCCAGTGCGGTTGTCCACCACGATTTTCTGATTGAGGCTTTGTTGGAGTTTCTGGCCGACCGTACGCCCGGTGAGATCGGTTGCGCCGCCCGGTGCGTAGGGCACTACCACGCGGATCGGCTTTGTCGGATAGGTCTGTGCAATTGCCACGTCCGCCGTGAACATCCAGCAGCATGCGGCACATGCCATGAGTGTTGTCTTCTGCGGGAACATATCGCCCTCCTGTTGTCAGCTCATTGCGGCTTGATGCCCGCCGCTTTCATGATCTTTCCGTACTTCGCGGCTTCGGCACTCGCGAACCGCGCGAGTTCTTGGGGCGTGCCGGGCACCACATCCACGCCGGTCACGTTCTCGAGGTAGTTCACAACATCCGGCAGCCGGAGAATCCGCACCAGCTCGCCGTGGAGCTTGGCAATCACTTTCTTCGGCGTGTTCGCCGGCACGTAGTAGGCAAACCAGATGCTCGTGTCAAAGTCCTTGAGCCCGGCCTCCTGCACGGTTGGCACATCGGGCAGCAGCTTGGAGCGTTTGGCTGTCGTGATGGCAATCGGCTTGACGCGGCCCGCGCGCACGTGGGGAATGGCCGGGCCCATGCCGACGATGCCAAGCTTCACTTCCTGCCCGGCCATGAGGGCCACCGCAAGCGGAGCACCACCCTTGTACGGTACGTGGACGGCCTTGGCTCCGATCAACAGATTGAAAAGCTCGAGGGAGAGATGCATCGGCGTTCCCACGCCCGGCGTTCCGACCGGCACCGAGCCCGGCTGTGTCTTGGCCAGCGCTATGACATCCCGCAGCGCGTTCCCTGAGAACGAGGGGTGCGCCGCGAACAGCATGGCGGAGACCGTGCCGAGTGTGACCGGCGCAAAATCCTTGTCGGGATTGTAGGGAAGCTTCCTGAACAGGACCTTGTTGATCGACACCTCGCGGCTCGAGGCCACCAGCACCGTATAGCCATCGTGGTTCGCACGGGCCACGATATCGGCCGCGATGAAGCCATTTCCTCCCGGCCGGTTATCGACCACGATGGGAGTACTCCAGTTCGCATTCATGCGCTGCGCGACCGCGCGCGCGAGGATGTCGGTGTTCCCGCCCGGTGCATACGGCACCACCATGCGGATCGGTCTGGTCGGATAATCCTGTGCCCACGCCATCTGCCCAGCCGCTGTCACACCAGCGAGCGTGACCAGCAATGCGATTCTTGCTCTCATGGCCGCCTCCTTGATCAAAAAAGGTGTCAGGAACCTTTTCCTGTACTACAACCTGTCTTTCTCTCGCAGAAAAGGTTCCTGACACCTTTTTCCGTCATCAGCCGAAGATGGCTGGATAGCCGGGCGGCGGAGTGAACCCCAGGTCGCCGCGCTTGATCACGGCCTCGCGCCCGCCTTCCGCTTCAAGCAGCTCCGCCTGGCGCCGCTTCGCGCGCCGGTCCACCGCTGCGGGATCGCAGATCGCGTAAAGACGCGCTCGACACTCTTCCAGCACCTTGGCGTGTTGCGCGTCGCCCGCGAGATCGCGAAGCTCCTCGGGGTCAGACTCGAGATCGAAGAGCTGAGGGCGATACGCGACGTAATGAACGTACTTGTATTTGCCGTGACGGATCATGAAGGCTCCCGTCGTCGATCCCATCCCGTGATACTCCGACAGGACGTTACGGTCGGGATTATCCCCTCCTGCCAAGCCGAAAAGCGAGCGCCCGGGGTAGCCGTCGTAAAGCTCGCGCCGATCCTCGCCGACGCATTCCAGTATGAACGGATAGGTATCGACGTGGCTCGCCGGCGTGCGAACTTTCTTGCCCGATGGCACGTCGGCGCCAGCGATGATGAGCGGCACGCCCGCGACTTCCTCATACATCGTGGACTTGCCCCACAGCCCGCGCGCGCCGAGATTGTCGCCGTGGTCCGAGGTGTAGAGCACCCGGGTCGAATCCGCGAGCCCCGTAATATCGAGCGTTCGCAGCACCTTGCCGATGTTGTCGTCGACAAAACTACAGAGCCCGTAGTACGCGGCGATGGCCTTCTTGAGTTTCTCCGCGTCGAAAAAACGATCGTAGACGAAGCTCCCTGCGTAATCGCGCAGGTAGGGATGGTCCGGGCGCTCGCCCTGCGCGTATTGCTTGGGCAAGGGCATACGATCGAGCGGGTACTGGTAGTAGAAATCCGCCGGCGCCACCAGCGGAAAGTGCGGGCAGACGAAGGAGACGAACAGCACCCAGGGCTTGTCGCGATACTTCGACGCCTCTTCCCGCAGCCAGATCTGCGTGCGCGTGCAGATCTCGCGGTCGTAGGCCGTGTACGGCGTCTCGCCCGGTCCGGCAAGCTTCGCGATCTTCCACGACAACCCGCGCTCGGGCAGGTCCTTGCGCACGAGCCCCATGAGATCGCCCTTCCCCTCAATGATATTCATGGGGATGATCTCTTCGGAAAAGCCGTTGTCGTCGCCTTCATGACCGCGGAAATGGAGCTTGCCGATGGAAACTACTCTGTGCCCGCGCTCGCGCAGCCGGTGATGCCAGCTCGGGACCGAGCCGTCGTAGGCATCGGCGTTGTCCCAGAAGCCAATCTGGTGCACGTATTTTCCGGCCGCGAACGCGGCGCGCGCCGGAACGCAGACCGGGCAAGTCGTGTAGGCGGAAGTAAATATCGTGCCCCGCCGCGCCAGCGCATCGATGTTGGGGGTCTTCACCAGCGGATGCCCCGCGCAACCCATGACCTTCGGGTTGTGCTCGTCGGACATGATGATCAGCAGGTTCGTTGGCTTAGGCATTCCTAAACGTGGCCGTATTTCGCGAGCACCTGCTCGAGCGTCGCGCCGGCATCGAGCTCCGCGCGGATCTTGACTTCGGTTTCCGTCAGCCGCTCGGCTTCGTTCAGCACCTTCTCCACCGCTTCTGAGGGAATCACGATGACGCCGTCGACGTCCGCCAGCACGAAGTCGCCTGGGTTGACGATGACATGCTGCTTGGTTGCCCCAGGAAGATACGCGGGCATCTGCCAGGCGGTTACCTTCCAGCGCCCGATCGACTGGACCGGCGTGCGGTAGCGCGCGTAGACGGGGAATTTCTGCTTGGCAATCCACGCGATGTCGCGGATGCCGCCGTCAACAAGGGCGCCTGCGCAGCCGCGGGTTTTCATGCCGAGGGCGATCAGCTCGCCGAAAAAGCAGACGCCGTCTCCCGCCCCGCTCCATACCGCGACGCAGCCGCGTTTCACGCCGTCCACGGCTTTCATCTTCTCGGGATCCCCCGTGCCCGCGTAGGGCCGCATCTCGCCGAGAATCGTGTAGGCCCATCCCGCAAGCTTCCCGCCGTCGGAGGGATACGGCGCGAATATCGATGCAAGACCCTGGTGCTGATAGCCGAGCGTATCGAGCACGTCGGCAACGGTCGCTGCATCCACCTTCAGGTAGCGCTGCCGGATCCCTTCGGCTTCAGAGCTGGTCGGGTCGAACTGGATCTTCATCTGGTCTTATGTACCAAAGCGCACGGGCGATTTCAACGCCTTCAGCGCCGCGAGGGCGCTGTAGCACGCAAGCCAGGCGGTCTTGGGATTGTCGGGCGCCGGCACGTTTTCGAGCTTGACGCTGATGTTGCCGGTGCGGCCCTTGATCTCGATGTGGTGCGTATTGTGCGCGAGGCCCGGCACCGCCACCACCTTGAGCCGCGTGCGGTCAAATCCGATACCCGCCATCGACAATACCGCAGCGATATTCACATTGGCCGGAAAGAGCGGCACGCCCTTGCGGGCGGGCCCTTCATAGAGAGTTCGGGGCTCGCGCAGCGCATCGAGATCGACGCCGAGCTTCTCGACGTAGGGGATTCCCTTCCACGCCCGAGGCGGCTTGGTTACCGCAATCGTCACTTCGTCAACGCCGGCCACGCATGCTGCTTTGAGCGCATCGAGGCCGCCGATGCCCCCGGAGGGTACGTAGAGCAGCGCACCGCTCTTTGCTGATGCTCGCTCGAGGCGCGCGCGCAGTGCATCGTCTGCCAGAACCCCTCCTGACAGCGCGATCAGTGCTGTGCCTTTTCGTAGAACCGCTTCGCCGTATTCGCGCAGAGCATCATGCGATGCCGCCTCCACCACGACGTCGGGTTTCTTCGCAAGGAGTGCCTTGACGCCGACCACAAACGGAACGCGGTGGCTCTTTGCAAAAGACCGGCCCTTCGATTGCTCGCTTCGGCCCGCGATGGCCACGACGCGCATGCGCCTGAGGTCACCACGCCGGACATGATCAAGTATGAGGCGGGCGATGGTGCCGCCGCCGATGATCCCTACGCGCATCCAACCCCCTGTCCCGAGACAGCCTTTGATTCTACAGCCGTGTCTTGCGCACGCCAGCGCCCTTGACCAGCTCCTGCCAGACCTTGCTCGGGTCTTTCCGGAACACCGTTTCCGCGCTCGCGGGCACGATGTGCCAGTCGCCGCGCGCGATTTCCCGCTGCAGCTGTTCGGGGCCCCATCCCGAAAAGCCGGCGAAGACCCGGAGCCCTTCCGTCGGGTTCTTCCGCTTCAGGAGTTTCTCGATCAGTTCGGCATCGGCCGTA
>DASPGR010000327.1:0-12117 GCA_035620515.1 Burkholderiales bacterium
CGGGGGTAAACCCGGTGTTAAGGCCCAGGTGCGTCAGAAGCTCGACCAGAAACGTCGTCCCGGATCTGCCCGTGCCGGTAATCACTACGTGTTTTCTTGGCGACATATCTCCACCTTTGCCTTGCGCCAGATCGCGGCGAGGATGCTAGGAGCGCGCGGCGAGATCACCGACGGTGGCCGGAGCGTCTTCCTCCGAAAAGCGGTAGCCAAACGCCTCGATGTCGGCGGCGTACATCGTCCCGATCATTTCCCTGGATTCGGCGTCGTAGTAGACCTCGTACGGCCCACGCTGCCCTTTTTTCCGGTGAGGTATCGTGGCGGCGTTGATCCCTGTAGTACGCAGCGCGTGAGTGACCGAGTCGGAGAAGGTCTCATACCGGCCGATATAGTCCAGCAATGAGTCGCCGTTTGCATCCTGCACGAAATTGACCTGCGGCTCCCACTGGACATGCCTTTTCTTCCTGATCAGCTCGGCATACTTCTTCAGGCCATCGCCCTTCTTCATGCCGATGAAGTCCCGCAGGTCGTCACGCGCGTCCATGAATACGAACTGCGAGACCGCCCGGTCCCAGGGATTCCTGACGATTGAGAACTTGTAATAGCGGGAGAATATTTCTGCGCCGACCTCGGTCCGAATCTGCGTCGCGAGGAGATGCTGCAGTCCGCCAGTCTGGTATTTGTTGTGATACCTGTCGACAAATCCCATCCACAGGTCATCAGTCGTCCGCGGCCCGGGCCAGATCACGTCCTCAACGCTTGTCCCGCCCGTCTTGGGAATATGAACGAATATGCAACGGTGGGCATGGGAGATCACGCGGGCACCTCACAGTTGACCGACAGACCAAATCACGCGCTGCTAATCTCCGGCGGGCGCTCAAATCCAGAACGCGGTCCCGGTCATCAGCTTCGACGACAGGCGCATCGCGAGCTTCGCCGGGCGCGGCAGCTCCGCTCCGCCATGCTTCACCGCGCTCGTCGCGTGCCGGGCCTCGTCGGCCCTCATTTTCTCCACGATCAAGCGGCTCTTGTGGTCTGACTTCGGCAACCGCCGCAGGTGCCCCTCCAGGTGATTGACGACTTGCCGCTCCGTTTCCGCCAGAAAACCCAGGTTCCAGCGGTCACCGAGGAGCCCTGCGGCCGCACCCATCGCAAAGGAGCCCGCATACCAGACGGGATTGAGCAAGCTCTTTCGGCCTCCCAGCTCATGAATGCGCGCCTCAGTCCACGCCAGGTGGTCGGTTTCCTCCAGCGCAGCCTGCTCGAGGGCCGACCTGGCTCTTGCGTTGCGCGCGGTGAGCGCCTGGCCCTGGTAGAGCGCCTGGGCGCAGATCTCGCCGGTGTGATTGACGCGCATCAGCGACGCGGCCAGTGTCCGTTCGGTCCCGGTGAGGGCGCTCTCGGGCAGCTCCTCGCCCGGCGTTTCGCGCGAGGACTGCGCCGCGCCAAAAACGGTACGCAGCCCCTTGTCGAAGGCGATGATGAGCTCGTCAACGCTGGGAAACATGCGGGTATTTTGCCAGATTCCGGGATTCACGGTCTGCGATCGGCGCACATGGGCCGTCGTCCGCCGTCCGTCGCCTGCCACTATTTCACGGCTAATCGGCGAAAAGGCGCGCGAGCTCCGCTCCCGGATCCGGAGCTCTCATGAATGCCTCGCCCACGAGAAAGCAGTCGACCCGACGGGATCGCATTGTCCGGACGTCGTCGGGTGAAAGAATTCCGCTCTCGGTCACAACGATCCGGCCGTCGGGCACGCGGGCGCGAAGCCCGAGCGTCGTATCGAGCTTCGTCTCGAACGTTCGCAGGTTGCGGTTGTTGATGCCAATGAGGGGCGTCTCGAGCCGGAGCGCGCGTTCGAGCTCGGCCCCGTCGTGCGCCTCGACGAGCACCGCCATTCCGTGCTCGTGAGCGGTTGCTTCCAGGGCGCTCATTTGCCCGTCCTCAAGCGCCGCGACGATAAGGAGAATGCAGTCCGCCCCGGCAGCTCGTGCTTCGAGTACCTGGTAAGGATCGATCATGAAGTCCTTGCGCAGAAACGGCAGGGCACACGCTGCGCGTGCGTCTTTCAGATGCTGCAGCGCTCCCTGGAAGAACTGCTCGTCCGTCAGGATCGATACGCAGGTTGCGCCATGACGCTCGTAGCTCACGGCAATGGCCGCCGGGTCGAACGAATCGCGCAACACGCCGCGGCTCGGGCTCGCCTTCTTGATCTCGGCAATAACGGCGGGCTCGCCCGCAGCGATGCGCTTGCGGATCGCGCCGACAAAATCGCGCGGCGGCGGGGCGGACAGCGCTTCCCTGCGCAGGATTTCCGCCGGTTTGTCCTGCTTCAATCGCGCGATTTCCCCGGCTTTGACGGCCAGAATCCGTTGCAGGATGTCAGCCATACGGGTCTTCGCGGTTGATCAGGCATTCGCGCTGCGCGTGAAAGCGACGAACGCATCAAGTTTCTTTCTCGCCGCGCCGCTCTCGATCGCCTTGATCGCCTTCTTGACGGCCTCGCCCAGCGTCGGCGCCAGCCCGGCAATATAGATGCTCGCCCCTGCGTTGAACGCCACGATATCGCGCGCCGCTCCGGGCTCGTTGCCGAGCGCTGCCAGCAGAAGAGCCTTGGACTGCTCGATGCCCTGCACCGTGATGGCTGCGGCGTCGTGCACGCCGAGTCCGACATCCTGCGGCGCAACCGTGTATTCCGTGATGTTTCCGTCCTTGAGTTCCGCCACCAGCGTCTCGCCCGAAATCGAGATCTCGTCGAGGCCCTCGGCCCCGTGGACGATCATCACGCGCCGGCTCCCAAGCCGCTGCAGCACGCGCGCCTGGATGCCCACGAGATCGCGATGGAACACGCCCATCATCTGCTGCCGGGCCCCGGCGGGATTGGTAAGCGGCCCGAGAATATTGAAGATCGTCTTGACGCCCAGTTCACGCCGCACAGGCGCGGCATGCTTCATCGCGCCGTGATGGTTGGGCGCAAACATGAAGCCCACCCCCACTTCCGCAATGCACCGCGCGACCTGCTCCGGCTTGAGGTTGATGTCAGCGCCGAGCGCCTCGAGGACGTCGGCGCTCCCCGACTTGCTCGAGACCGAGCGTCCACCGTGTTTGGCGACCTTTGCGCCTGCTGCCGCCGCCACGAACATCGCCGCGGTGGAGATGTTGAAGCTGTGCGCGGCATCTCCGCCGGTGCCGCAGGTGTCGATGAGATGGGGCTCGTCCGGGACCGGGACCTTGGTCGCGAACTCGCGCATGACCTCCGCAGCCGCTGCAATCTCTCCGATCGTCTCCTTCTTTACACGCAGACCCGTGATGATCCCCGCGATCAGCACCGGCGAGACCTCCCCGCTCATCACCGCGCGCATGAGCGAGAGCATCTCCTCCCGGAAGATCTCGCGATGCTCGATCACCCGGGCAAGCGCTTCCTGTGGCGTCATTCGCGGCCTCCCTTCAGAAAGTTTTCGAGGAGCCGGTGGCCGTGCTCGGTCAGGATCGCCTCGGGATGAAACTGCACGCCCTCGACGGCGAGCGCCTTGTGGCGCACGCCCATGATCTCCCCGTCCTCGGTCCAGGCGCTGACCTCCAGGCACTCCGGGAGGCTCGCGCGCTCGATCACCAATGAATGATAGCGCGTGGCGGTGAACGCGTCGGGAAGCCCGCGGAACACGCCTCGGCCGTCATGGTGGATCGGCGAGGTCTTCCCGTGCATCAGCTGCCGGGCATGGACGATTCTGCCGCCGAACGCCTGTCCGATGCTCTGATGGCCCAGGCACACGCCGAGCACCGGGATCTTGCCCGAGAACTCTCGTATGAGCGGCACCGAAATCCCGGCCTCGTTCGGCGTGCACGGCCCGGGTGAGATCACGATCCGCGCAGGCCGTGAGCGCGCAATGTCCTCGAGGGATATCTGGTCGTTGCGGAACACCTCCACCTCTTCGCCCAGCTCGCCGAGATACTGCACGAGGTTGTAGGTGAAGGAATCGTAATTGTCGATCATCAAAACCATGCCACACCCTGTTGCGGTTCAATCCATCCTGGTATCGAGCCCCGCCTCGGCCATCTCGGCCGCTCGCAGCAATGCCCTGGCCTTGCTCTGCGTCTCCTGCCATTCGGCCGCCGGCTGCGAGTCGGCGACGATGCCGCCGCCGGCCTGGACGTGGAGCATTCCATCCTTGATGATCGCGGTGCGCAGCGCAATCGCCACGTCCATGTTGCCGTGGAAACCGAGGTATCCCACCGCGCCCGCGTAGACCCCGCGCTTGACCGGCTCGAGCTCGTCGATGATCTCCATCGCCCGCACTTTGGGCGCTCCGGACACTGTGCCCGCCGGAAACGTTGCACGCAGCACGTCGATCGCGCCAAGCCCCGGCCTCAACCGGGCTTCGACGTTCGAGACGATATGCATGACGTGCGAGTAGCGCTCCACCACCATTCTCTCGGTCACCTTGACGCTTCCCGTGCACGCGACACGCCCCGCGTCGTTGCGCCCGAGGTCGACCAGCATGATGTGCTCGGCCCGCTCCTTTTCATCAGCGAGCAGCTCTTTTTCGAGCGCTGCGTCCTCCGCGGGCGTCGCTCCGCGCCGCCGCGTGCCCGCGATCGGCCTCACCGTCACCGTGTCGCCTTCGAGGCGCACCAGGATTTCTGGGGAGGCGCCCACGACATGAAAACCGCCGAAATCGAAGTAGTACATATATGGCGAGGGGTTGATGGTGCGCAGCGCGCGGTAAAACGCGAGCGGTGTCGCCCGGAAACGCTTGGTCATCCTTTGGGAGGGCACCACCTGCATGATGTCGCCGTCGTACACGTAGCGCTTCGCGCGCTCCACGGCCGTGTGATACGCGGCCTCACCGAACCCTGACACCGCTGACTCGGACGGCCCATGCGAGTCGCGCGGGATTTTGACCGACTTGCGCAGCGCACCCAGGAGTTCCTTGAGCCGCGCGCGCGCTCGCTTGAGAGCGCCTGCCTTGCCCGGCTCGGCATAGACGACCAGCGTCAGCTTCCCGGACAGGTTGTCGACGATCGCGATCTCCTCGGAGACGAGAAGCAGGATGTCGGGCGCCCCGATCGGGTCCGGTTTGCGGACACCGGAGAGCCGGGGCTCGATGTAGCGAACCGTGTCGTAGCCGAAGTAGCCGACGAGACCGCCGCAGAACCGCGGTAGGCCCGGGTCCTGCGCGACCTTGAAGCCCGCGAGGTAGTCGTTGACGTAAGCCAGCGGATCAGCCGTGCGCGTGCTGGCGACAGCTTTTCTCCTGCGATACTCCGTGCAGGCGTCGCCGCGAATCTCCAGGCGCCTCTGTGCCGGCAGCCCGATGAACGAATAGCGGCCGAAGCGCTCGCCGCCTACGACGGACTCCAGGAGATAGCTGTAGGGACGGTTCGCGAGCTTGAGATAGATCGAGAGCGGTGTGTCGAGATCCGCGAAGGTCTCGAGCACCACCGGAACCCGGTTGTAGCCGGCACGCGCGAGCCGGTCGAATTCAACTTCAGTCATGGATCACTCCAGTGCAGAAAACGGAACGAGGCGGTGCGGCGCGTCTAGCGCGCGCGCCAGAGCACAGGCAAGCAGCACCAGCGTCGCCAGCGTCGCGGCGCGGTCGTCTGCGGCTTCGTTCCACAATCTGTCTGGTGCATGACCAAGTCGGTAGTTAGATCTTCTGAATCAACCGCGTAGCGTCGAAAAGCGTCGCTACTATAGCATCTACATCGAGCGCCCGCACGTCCCGTCCCTCGTTGTAGCCGTAGGGCACGCAGAATACCGGGCAGCCTGCAGCGCGCGCCGCTGCCGCATCGTTCACCGAGTCTCCGATCATGAGCATCGTGAGCGGCGCGATGCCGAACTGACGGCAGGCATATAGAAGCGGCGCGGGATCCGGCTTCTTCTGCGGCAGCGTGTCGCCCGATATCACGTGAGCAAAGTAGTGCGCGATGCCGAGCCGCTCGAGGAGCGGGATGGTGAAACGCGCCGCCTTGTTCGTGACACAGGCAAGGGGCAGCTCCAAGGCGCGAAGCGCATCGAGGCCTTCTGTCACGCCCGGGAAGATCGTGGTATGCGCGCCGTTGACTTCAGCATAGCAACGCTCGAATACGGGCAGCGCTGCATCGAGCATGCCTTTGTCGACGCTGCCGTCGAGAGCACCCGCCAGCACGCGCTCGACGAGCCGTGGAATGCCCTTCCCCACGAACGTCCGGATCAAAGATTGGGGGAGCTCCGGGCGCCCGAGCTCGCGCTGCATCAAATTGGCCGCAACCGCGAGGTCCGGGACGCTGTCGGCGAGCGTGCCGTCAAGATCGATCGTGACCGCTTTTACGCGCAGCGGGAACCGCGAATCCATCCGTTAACCGCGGTCAGGGTATCTGCGCCTTCGCCAACTCGGCGCGCATCGCCGCGATTGTCGCCTTGTAGTCCTTGGTCCCGAATATCGCCGATCCGGCGACAAAGGTATCGGCGCCCGCGCGCGCGATCTCGGCGATGTTGTCGACCTTGACGCCCCCATCGACCTCGAGCCAGATGTCCCGTCCGGATGCGCTGATGCGGCTTCGGACGGCGGCAAGCTTCTTCAACGCCTCGGCGATGAACTGCTGTCCCGCGAATCCCGGGTTGACCGACATGATGAGAACGAGGTCGAGCTTACCGATCACGTGGTCGAGGCAGGTGAGCGGCGTGGCGGGATTCAAGACGAGGCCCGCCTTGCATCCGCATTCCTTGATGAGACCGATCGTTCGATCGACGTGCTCGGAGGCTTCGGGATGAAACGAAATGATGTTCGCGCCGGCTTTCGCAAAATCAGGAACGATCCGGTCGACCGGCTTCACCATGAGGTGCACGTCGATCGGCACCAGCGTGAGCGGGCGAATCGCCTCGCACACCAGCGGCCCGATGGTCAGGTTCGGAACGTAATGGTTGTCCATCACATCGAAGTGCACGATGTCGGCTCCGCCCGACACCACCTGCCGGATTTCCTCGCCCAGACGGGCGAAATCGGCCGAAAGAATGCTTGGAGCGATGCGAAACGGCATGGCGAGTTTGCGCCTCAACGGGGACCGTCGAATTCTACCCGTTCGCGCCGTGCCGGCCCAGCGCGCGCGCTTGCACGCACCCGGGAAATGATCAAGAATCGTCTTCATGAGCGACCTCAAGCACGACATCCAGGTCACGGCTCGCACCGCGTTCATTCCGGAGCAGTCGGACCTCGAAAACGGCCGCTACGTGTTTGCCTATACGATCACGATCACGAACGCGGGAAACGTTTCCGCGCAGCTGGTGAGCCGGCACTGGATCATCACCGACGCCAACAACCAGATCCAGGAGGTCCGGGGACTGGGCGTCGTCGGCGAGCAGCCGCTGCTGCGCCCGAACGAGAGCTTCCAGTACACCAGCGGCACCGCGATCGCGACGCCGGTCGGAACGATGCGCGGCAGCTATCAGATGGTGGCCGAGGACGGCGCCCAGTTCGACGCGCCCATCCCGGAGTTCACGCTCTCCATGCCGCGCGTTCTGCATTGAGACGCGTGATCGGTGACCGGTGACGGATAACGTATCCGGGGACAACACTTCGTCTTCGGATGGCCGGCAGACGTCTCTTCCCTTTTAGCACCCGACCTGAAGGGCCTGCGAGCCGTGGCAGACCGCTCACTTGGGCGGCTCGTCGTCGCCCCCGCGCCGCCTGCGCGGCAGCGTCCACCACACTATTAGAACCAGCAGAGCGAGGGCGACCGCCGCCTCGATGAGAAACCAGAGTAAACCTTCCATCGGAACCGTCGTCTTATACTCGCGGGGCAACAAATCGTTGTATGCGACACTCTAGCGAATTGAATCGCGGAAACCAAACGCGTGCCGCCCGCCTCGCCGCGCTCGCCGCGCTGCTGGCGGTGGCTGGCTGCGCCGGGCTGGAAGACAAGCCGCCCGCGAAGCCGCCGGTCGGCAAGCCCGCGATCGTACAGCCGCTTCAGCGGGCGTCCTGGAATGAGCTCCCCGGCTGGCAGGACGATGATCCGTCACTCGCCTGGGAGGCGCTTCTCCGCAGTTGCGATGCCATCGGAAGCCGGATCGACTGGCGCGAGGTTTGCGCGGCCGCGCGCGGCCTCGCGAACCCTGATCGGGAAGGCGCGCGGAAGTTTTTCGAGGCCCGCTTCACGCCCTACCGGGTTGTCGACAAGGATGGCTATGACGTGGGACTCGTGACCGGCTACTACGAGCCGCTGCTGCGCGGCAGGCTGACGCCCGACGTCCGTTACCGCTATCCGGTGTACGGAGTCCCGGAAGATCTCCTGGTCATCGATCTTGGCGATCTCTACCCGGAGCTGGCGGGAAAGCGCCTGCGTGGGCGCGTGGACGGGCGGCGGGTCGTGCCCTACTACGACCGCTCGGAGATCGAGAGCGGCTACGCGGCGCTTGCCGGCAAGGAGCTCGTGTGGGTAGATGATCCGATCGAGCTCTTCTTCCTGCAGATCCAGGGCTCGGGCCGCGTTCTCCTGGAAGACGGCGGCGTGCTGCGACTGGGCTACGCCGACCAGAATGGCCATCCCTACCGCTCGATCGGCAGGCGTCTCGTCGATCAGGGTGATCTGCCCCTCGAACGCGCGTCGATGGAAGGGATCAAGTCCTGGGCGCGGAAGAACCCGGGGAAGCTGCGCGAGCTCCTCGACCACAATGCGAGTTACGTGTTCTTCCGGGAGTTGCCGGCCGATTCTCCGGGACCCATCGGCGCGCTGGGCGTGCCGCTCACGCCGCGGCGCAGTCTCGCGGTCGACAGGAGCGTCGTGCCGCTCGGGGCGCCGGTTTTCATTTCAACGACGTTTCCGCTGACCGATCAGCCGTTGAACCGCCTGATGCTTGCGCAGGACACGGGTGGCGCCATTCGCGGCGCCGTGCGCGCCGATTTTTTCTGGGGCTTTGGTGAGGATGCAGCGTACGAGGCGGGACGAATGAAACAGCCTCTGCGCATGTGGGTGCTGCTGCCGCACGAGTACGCCGTGCCGGCAAGCATCCGCTAGGGCCGGCTAGCCGGCAATCGACGCCGCACCACAAGGCGCTCGGCCGGGTTACTTGGACGAAGCGGCGAGGAGTGCTTCTTCCAGCTTTTCCGCGGCCACGTAGCCGCCGACCTGGCGGCCGTCCTTCAGGTAGATCGCAGGTGTTCCGCGCACCCCGAAGCGCCGCGCGAGCTCGTTGTTCTTTGCGAGAGGGTTCTCGCATTTGCGATCGTTCTGCGGCACGGTCCCGCTCGTCATCAGGTCGTCCCAGGCCTTGCCTCGATCCTTCGCGCACCACACCGCTTTCGACTTCTCCACGGAATCGGGTGAGAGAATCGGCCAGAGAAAAGTGTAGATCGTGATGTCCGTCATCTTGACGAGTTCCTGCTGCAGCTTCCGGCAATAGCTGCAGTTCGGGTCCTCGAAGGTGTAGAGCACCCGCTTTCCGTTGCCGCGCACGCGCTTGATCGCAAGCGCCGTCGATTCCTGCAGGGTCTTTGACGCGAGCTCGCCCCGGCGTCCCTCGGTCAGGTTCAGCCTGTCGCTGCCCCGCACGTCGATCATGTCGCCGATGAATATGAAGTTGAGCTTCTCGTCGGCATAGGCGATTTTCTGGTCGGTGAACATGAACACGATTTCATAGATCCCCGCAAACGGCGTGCGCTTGACGCTCTCCACCGTCGCCTGCGGAAACTTCTTCTCGAAAGCAGCCTTCACCCCTGCCTCGTCCGCCCGCAAAGGCGCGGCTGCAAGTGCCAGCAGCATTCCTAGAACGACAACCAGTGATCGCGCCATCTCAGTCCTTTGAGTTCGGTGTGTTCGGTGCCAGTGGTCCGTCAGGCCACCGCGTGGTGCACCAGAAAGCTCTTCAGCTGCGCTTGCCAGTTCACCAGGTTGAGACCCAGATTGCGCACCCTCCCGACCAAGACAGCATCATGGCTGAAAAGTTTCAGCAACCCGTGTGTCATAAGTTGCATGCTGAGCACATCTTCCCGCCGCGCGCGCGCGTATCGACGCAGCAGCTGCCGGTCACCGCAGTCCCTCTGCGGCCCGCGGTTCGCAAGCACGCCGCTCAATTCCCGCGCATCCCTGAAGCCCAAATTGACGCCCTGTCCCGCGAGGGGGTGCACATTATGAGCGGCGTCCCCTATGAGGGCAAGGCGCGCGCGCGTGAATTCCGTCACGCGCAGCAGTCTCAGGGGAAATGCCGCGGCAGGCGTGACGAGCTCGAGCGCGCCGATGATTGCGCCGCATGCCGCTTCGACTTCCGCAGCGAGCTCGCCGGCAGACTTGTCGAGGAGCTCGCGGCCGCGCTCCTCCCCGACCGACCACACCATGGAAACGTGATTTCCCGGCATCGGCAGGAGTGCCAGCACTCCATCGCGGCGGAACCATTGAAACGCCACGCCGCGATGCGCCTTCGCGCAGGAAAAGTTGGCGACGACGCCGAGCTGACCGTAGTCGCTCGGGGAAGCGGCGATGCCCGCGGCCGCCCGCACGCGTGATTCGGCGCCATCTGCTCCCACGATGAGGCGCGCGGTGAGCTCCTTCCCATCATCGAGATGCAGCCGGGCGCTGCGCTCGCCGAATTCGAGCGCGCTCCAGCCGGCCGGGCAGAAAACGCGCGCGGCGCCGCGCACGACCTGCCAGAGCGCCTCCTGCAGACGTTCGTTCTCCACGATGAATGCGAGCTCGCGCAATCCCGCGTCGTAGGCGCTGAACTGAAGCTCGGCACGCCCGTCGTCACCGAAGATGCGCATGCGCTCGACCCGGGCCACCCGCTCGCCCGGCACGCTCTGCCACGCGCCGCATTGCTCGAGGAACGCCGCGGATCCGGGGCTGATCGCGTAGAGGCGGTTGTCCCAACCACCCTCGGCGCGCACGCCGCGCGGCGCCTGCGGCTCGACCAGCGCAAGTTGAAGCCCCGTGTCGCGCAACGCCGCCGCCACGGCGAGGCCGACGAGCCCGCCGCCCACGATCAAGACGTCAAAATCGTTCACCATGCCCGGATCGGCCTCGTGTCATGGGGCGAGTGTAGCGTGGCCGTCGGCACGGTGATATCCAACCTGATTCTTAAGGAGATTCAGTGGGTTAACTTGACAAATTGGCCCGGGCTTCCTTACACTCGCCGCCTTCCCTTCCCATGGCGAGTTAGCTCAACTGGTTAGAGCGCCGGACTCATAAGCCGGAGGTTCAGGGTTCGATTCCCTGACTCGCCACCAGTTTTTGCGATGCCTCGTGCTTGCCACGGCGCGCCAACCGGGAGGGGCGGCGATTGAAGGGGCAGATTTCAACGTGTTAGTGTCGCGCGATGATTAAGTGGTTTTGGGCCGGGTTGCTGGTGGCGGGAATCGCCACGATGAGCCATGCACAGGTGGGCCGGCTCCTTCCCGCGAACGGCAAGCTGGGCGAGCTCGTCGGCCAGCAGCATCCGTTCCCTTTAATTGAGCTCAACAAGAAAGTCGTGCGGCTTGCGCCCGGTGCACTGATCTACGATCGCGAGAACCGCACGATTCTGCATAACCAGGTCCCGCCGTATTCAAAGGTGTTGTTCGTCGAGGATCGTGGCGGGCAGATCGTGCGCATCTATCTCCTGCGTCCCGACGAGCTCGCCCGGCTCGAGCGCACTCTCAAGCCCTGAACCCCTGCTGCCACAGAGCGGTGTCCCAGAAGGTCTACATCAGGACGTTCGGCTGCCAGATGAACGAGTACGACTCGGGCAAGATGGCCGACGTGCTGCGCTCCGCAAAAGGCCTCGAGACGACCGACGATCCTGCCGCCGCGGACCTGATTCTCTTCAACACCTGCTCGGTGCGGGAAAAGGCACAGGAAAAAGTATTCACCGATCTCGGCCGCGTCAAGCATTACAAAGGCTCCAACCCCGGCGTGCTGATCGGCGTCGGTGGATGCGTCGCGAGCCAGGAGGGCGCGGCGATCGTCGAGCGCGCGCCCTATGTCGACCTCGTCTTCGGCCCGCAGACGCTGCACCGGTTGCCGGAGATGATCGACGCGCGGCGCGCGACCGGCGCGCCGCAGGTCGACGTATCGTTCCCGGAGATCGAGAAGTTCGACCACCTGCCGCCGGCCCGCACCGAGGGCGCAAGCGCCTTCGTGTCGGTGATGGAAGGGTGCAGCAAGTAC
>DASPGR010000328.1:0-4525 GCA_035620515.1 Burkholderiales bacterium
CCCCGAGCGCCCCGACGGTCGTCGCCCGCGGGAGATTGACGAGCAGCGTGACCCCGAGCACCGCGCCGATGAGGCTCGCGGGCACCATGAGCTTCAGCTCGGATTTATCCGCCTCGCGCGAGAACCGCGTGCCGAGTGCAAGCGCCGCCGCCACATCGAGCAGGACAGCCATCGGCAGCACGAACTGGAGCGGAAAGAAGTGCGAGAGCAGCGGGACCGTGAAGAGCGCCGCGCCAAACGCGGTGATGCCGAAGATCACGTACGCCGCGGCTACGCCCGCCGCGGCGATCGCATACGTTTGAAGGTCAAACGGGACGGTCATGAGCAAAAAGAAAGCGCCGGTATTTCCGCCGGCGCCTCACTGTGTGAGCCGCGCCGGTTGAACGGCGAGGTTTTGCTTCGTCCGTTCGAACCGGCGCATTTAATCCGGCACGCAAGTGCCGGATTAAACGATGTTGAGGTGTTCGATTCCCGTCATGATGTCCTTGTCCTTCGACTCCTTGCCGTGGAGCTTGATCATCAGGCGCAATTCGTTGACGGAGTCCGCGTTTCTCAGCGCGTCCTCGTAGCTGATCAGGCCCTGCTCGTAGAGATCGAAGAGATGCTGGTCGAAGGTCTGCATGCCGAGCTCGCGCGACTTGGCCATGATGGCCTTGATCTCGTGCACCTCACCCTTGAAGATGAGATCCGCGATGAGCGGTGAGTTGAGCAGCACCTCCACCGCGGCGACCCGCCCCCGTCCGTCCTTTTTCGGAATCAGCCGCTGCGACACGATCGCCCTGATGTTGAGCGAGAGGTCCATCAGCAGCTGCTGCTTGCGCATCTCGGGGAAGAAATTGATGACCCGGTCGAGTGCCTGGTTGGCGCTGTTCGCGTGCAGCGTTGCGAGGCAAAGGTGCCCCGTCTCCGAGAAGGCGATCGCGTAGTCCATGGTCTCCATGTCGCGGATCTCGCCGATCAGGATGACATCGGGGGCCTGCCGCAGGGTGTTCTTGAGCGCCGCGTGCCAGTTGTCGGTGTCGACGCCCACCTCGCGCTGGGTGATGATGCAGTTCCTGTGATCGTGCACGAACTCGATGGGGTCCTCGATCGTGATGATGTGGCCATAGCTGTTCTCGTTGCGATAGCCCGTCATCGCGGCGAGCGAGGTCGATTTGCCGGAACCGGTCGCGCCCACCATGATGATGAGCCCGCGCTTGGTCATGCAGATGTCCTTCAGGATCCCGGGCAGGTTCAGGTCCTCGAACTTGGGAATGGTCGTCGTGATCGTCCGCGCAACGAGACCCACCCGCCCCTGCTGTATGAACGCGTTCATGCGGAAGCGGCCGATGTCGGGCGGGTTGATGGCGAAATTGCATTCCTTCGACGCCTCGAATTCCTGGGCCTGCTTGTCGTTCATCACCGCCCGCGCAAGCTCCGCCGTGTGCTGCGGCGTGAGCGGCTGATTGGCCACCGGCGTCATCCTTCCGTCCAGCTTGATCGCGGGGGGATAGCCCGCGGTGATGAAGAGGTCCGAAGCCTTCTTCGCCACCATGGCCCTCAAGAGGTCATGCATGAATCTAACTGCCTGGTCTCGATCCATAAACGTCTCCTCGAATTCCGCGCCCCGGCGCCGTCCCCGCCGGAAGCGTTCCCTAGCGGAACATGTCCTTGTTGGCCGCCTTCGCCCGCGCCTCGTCCATCGAGACGGTGTTGCGCTTGACCAGCTCCTGCAGGTTCTGGTCGAGCGTCTGCATCCCCAGCTGCTGTCCGGTCTGGATGGCCGAGTACATCTGCGCGACCTTGTTCTCCCGGATCAGATTGCGGATGGCGGGGGTCCCGATCATGATTTCGTGAGCGGCAACGCGGCCGGCGCCATCGCGGGTCTTGAGCAGGGTCTGCGAGATCACCGCGCGCAGCGACTCCGAGAGCATCGCGCGGACCATGTCCTTCTCTTCGGCCGGGAAGACGTCGATGATCCGGTCGATCGTCTTCGCCGCCGAGCTGGTATGCAGGGTGCCGAAGACCAGGTGCCCGGTCTCCGCCGCGGTCATGGCAAGCCGGATCGTCTCGAGATCGCGCATCTCGCCCACGAGGATGATGTCGGGGTCTTCGCGCAGCGCCGAGCGCAGCGCGTTCGCGAAGGAAAGCGTATGGGGCCCGACCTCGCGCTGGTTGATCAGGCACTTCTTGGAGTCGTGCACGAACTCGATCGGGTCCTCTACGGTGAGGATGTGCCCGTACTCGTTCTCGTTGATGTGGTTGATCATTGCCGCAAGCGTCGTCGACTTGCCCGAACCCGTGGGGCCGGTGACCAGCACGACGCCGCGCGGCTGGCACGCGATGTCGACGAAGACGCGCGGGCAGTTGAGCTCCTCCAGCGTCAGCACCTTCGAGGGAATCGTCCGGAACACCGCGCCGGCGCCGCGGTGCTGCACAAACGCGTTCACGCGGAAGCGCGCCAGATTCGGGATCGCGAACGAGAAGTCGCATTCCAGGTTTTCCTCGTAGAACTTGCGCTGGCCGTCGTTCATGATGTCGTACACCATGGCGTGCACGTCCTTGTGCTCGAGCGCCGGCAGGTTGATGCGCCGCACGTCGCCGTGCACGCGGATCATGGGCGGCAGCCCGGCCGAGAGGTGGAGGTCCGAGGCCTTGTTCTTGACGACGAATGCTAGGAGTTCAGCGATGTCCATTTATAATGCTCCAAGTTCAAGTTGGGCCTTCGGAATATGCGTTAACGCAATGATTCTTTATTGAAACATGAGTGTTCAGCCCGCGGGAGATTATGGCCACAATCGCTGCTAACTTGCAAGCAGTTCGCGCACGAATCGAGCAGGCCGCGAGCATGGCGGGCCGGCGCGCGGACGACATCAAGCTGCTTGCGGTGAGCAAAACCGTCGCTGCCGCAAGCATATTTGAGGCTTACTCCGCAGGTCAGCATGCATTCGGTGAGAGCTACGCGCAGGAAGGTGTGGAAAAAATCACGAAGCTCGCATCAATGCCTGATCTCGAGTGGCACTTCATCGGCCCCGTTCAAAGCAACAAGACGCGCGCCATTGCAGAGAATTTCCAGTGGGTCCACAGCATTGAGCGCGAAAAAATCGCCCTCCGGCTGAACGACGCGCGCCCGCCGAACCTGCCGCCGCTCGAGGTCTGCATCGAAGTCAATGTAAGCGGCGAGCGCAGCAAGAGCGGCGTCGCGCCGGGTGGCGAGGCGCCGCTCGCCGAGGCGATTGCACAGCTGCCGCGCTTGAGGCTGCGGGGGCTGATGGCGATTCCCGAGCCGACATCCGACACGGCGTTGCAGCGACGCCGCTTCGCGCTGCTGCGCGAGCTCGCGGAAAAGCTCGCCTCGCGAGGCTACGCTCTCGATACGCTCTCGATGGGCATGTCCGATGACTTCGAGGCGGCGATCATGGAAGGCGCCACCCTCGTGCGTATCGGCACGGCAATCTTCGGCCCTCGGCCCCGGTGACCCGGGGACCCGTGACCAGTGACCCGCAATCCAGCAACCCAGCCGCTGTTAACATACCCACCATGCGAGAACAGATCACCGGTCACGGGTCACGGGTCACGCACCTGCCATGAAAATCACATTCATTGGCGGCGGGAACATGGCGAGTGCCATGGTTGGCGGACTGCTCAAGAAGGGCTGGAAACCCGGGGCGATCACGGTTGTCGAGATCGCTGCTCCGGCACGCGCGCAGCTCGAGTCCCGGCTGAAGGTAAAGGCCGTCCCCGCAATCGATGCCGCAGCAGTAGACGCAGCGTGTATTGTCCTCGCAGTGAAGCCCCAGCAGATGCGCACGGTGGCCCTTGAGCTGGCGCCGCTCCTTCGGGAGCAGCTCGTCGTCACGATCGCGGCGGGTATCCGCGTCGCCGACCTTTCGCGCTGGCTCGGGGGATACTCGCGCATCGTGCGCGTCATGCCGAATACGCCAGCCCTGGTGCTGGCCGGTGTCTCGGGGCTTTGCGCCGGGCCGAACGTGCGCGCGGAAGACCGGCGCGCAGCCGAACGCATCCTCGGCGCCGTCGGCGCGACGGTCTGGGTCGAGCGCGAGGACGAGCTCGACGCCGTGACGGCGGTGTCGGGCAGCGGACCGGCCTACGTTTTCTATTTCATCGAAGCGCTTGAGCAGGCGGCGCTCGCGCTCGGGCTGCGCGAGGACGCCGCCCGCAAGCTGGCGCTCGAGACCTTCGCAGGCGCGGTCAGGCTTGCGCTCGAGGCAGGCGAGCCCCCGGCCGAGCTGCGCGCCCGCGTGACCTCGAAGGGCGGGACGACCGAGCGTGCGCTTCAGGCGCTTGATGCGGACGGCGTCAAGTCCGTCATCGCACGCGCCGTGCGCGCTGCAGCCGAGCGTTCGCGCGAGCTCGGTGACGAGCTCGGCAAGGATCGATGAACTCTGGAGGGAACGCGTGCTTTCCGGTGCGCTGATATTTCTCGTCAACGTCGCCTTCAGCCTGTTTACGGTCGCGCTGCTCCTGCGCTTCTACCTGCAATGGGTGCGGGCTCCCTATCGGAACCCCCTGTCCGAGTTCCTCC
>DASPGR010000329.1:0-4207 GCA_035620515.1 Burkholderiales bacterium
GCGACCGACTCGCCGAGCTTCACGAGGCGCGCGAGGTACTGGTCGACAGAGTGGTATGGCACGCCCGCCATCCTGATCGGCTCGCCAGCCGATTCACCCCGCCGGGTGAGGGTGATGTCGAGCAGGCGCGCCGCTCTTTCGGCGTCCCCGTAGAAGAGCTCGTAGAAATCGCCCATGCGGTAGAAGACCAGCATGTCCGGATACTGGGCCTTGATGCGCAGGTACTGCTGCATCATCGGCGTGTGTCCGGCAAGCGCGGGCGCGCCGGCGACCTTGTGCGGCTGACTGCTTCCCGGCATGGCGGCTTCCGGCATCAAGCGAGTGTTGCCTCGCCGCTCAGCTGGCCCACCAGTGCAGAGCGTCCTGGCCCTCGCCCTGCTTGCCGTGCGGGCCGCCACCGCCCGTTCGGAGGAACATCCTGCGCGCGTAGCCTGGCTTGAACTTTCCGGCGAGCGCATCGACGATCCAGTCCATGCCCATTGAATGGCAGTCCATGCGCTGGCCCTGCGCCGGGAAAAGCGTCGTCTGGTGGTAGGTGTCCTCGTAGACCCAGAGCTCCTTCGGCGCCTTGATCCGGTCGTAGAAGCGGTAGACGAGCTCGACGGGACTGCGCGCATCGTACTCGCCGGTTGTGAGGAGAGTCGGCACCGTGATGCCGCCCTCCTTGCCCTCGACCGTCATCTGACCCACGATCCGGTCGAGCTCCTCCTCGCTTTTCGCCCCGGTGAGGTAGCCGAAGAGCTGCTTGTAGCGCGGCGAGAACGTGTCGAGGATGTAGTACTTGTCGAGATAGGACGCCCAGACGCCGACGTTCGCCTTGATCACGGGATCGCCGAGGGCCGCGGCGGCAAGGCCCCAGTGCGATCCCATGGACTGCGCGAAGACGGCAATCCTGTCGGGATCGACTTCCTTGCGGCCCTGCAGCCACTTCGCGACGGTGATGACCGAGCGCTCGTAGTTGTCCGCCGTCAGCCGGGTGCCGCGAAGGTTGCTCGTACCCTGGCCCGGCCCGTCCATGACAAGGAGATGCATGCCGCGATCCAGGGCATGGTTGATCTGCGGATCCGGATACATCTCCTTGGTCATGTCGCAGCCGGGGATGAAGATCACGGCCGGCGCCTTCGGGCGGCCCTTCACCATGTGGAAGTTGCATTGCAGCTCGGCGCCCTCGAAGGGAATCTCGACGCGCTCGATGGGATAGGGGGCAAGCTCGATCACCTTCCCGTAGTTGGCGAGGCAGCGTCCGTGCAGGTAGCGCTTCTCGTCATTGGTCTCGAGAACCGGATGCTGGGCGGCGGCAAACTGGGCGGACGCGCGGTAGTAGAGCTCGAACGCCGTCATCCTGTGGCCGGCCGCTTCCTCTTCCGACGCCACGCGCTCCATGCGCTGTGCGATCCGGCCGACATGCTTCGAGATCTGGGCATGGCTTCGCACGCTCGCCGGAAGATTCCGGCCGTCGGCGTCCCAGTGAAAGACGCGCCCGGTTTCCTTCACGAGATAGTCGAAGATCCATTGCTGGCGATCCCGGTCGAGACGGGGTGTACGCATTGCTTTAATTCCTCCCTGATGGCGGTCGATGGTATGGGCTGCGGTCGCGGAAACGGGTCGCGGCCTGCTGCGGCGGGTAGCCCGGGAACTATCGCATCGGGACCGCATGGGCGCAAGAGAAGACATTTGCCACGCCGTACAGAAAAATTGTCGGCCCTCCGCCCGCGGCGAGCAGGTTATTGCTGATAGAATTGCTGCCACTTTATTACGGGCTCGAGTCGATATGCGAACGGGACGTCACGCGATTGCGGTCGTGGCCTGCCTTTTGTTTCTTTCGGCAGGGCTCGATGGCGGCGCGGCGGCAGCCCAGCCGCAGGCTGGTGCCGGCAAGGACTGGCAGCTGCGCGTCAATTCGGCGGCGCGGCTCATCGCCGGACTCGCCCCGACCCACCCTGACCATCAGGCGCTTGCCGACTCGGCGGAGTGGAAGGCTCACAGCGCCAGGCTCCAGGCGTCGTGGGCGCACCTGCGCGAGCAGCAGATCACGCCCCTGACCGAATGGCGCAACAAGGCCGTTCCACCGGATTGTCCGGTCGGCAATACGCTGCTCTATCCGTTCAGCGGCCCGGATTTTTTCAACGCGTACTGGCTCTTTCCCAGCTGCGAGACCTACATACTGTTCGGGCTCGAGCCGATCGGCACGGTGCCTGCCATCGAGAAAATGAGCCCGGAGCAGATAACGCGCCTGCTCACGGACGTGCGGGAATCCATGGCGAACCTGCTGGCCCGCAACTACTTCATCACCTCGAGGATGGACAAGCAGATGCAGGCCGCGGAGCTGAACGGCGTCATCCCGATCATCATGATCTCGATGGCGCTTGCCGGAGTCGAGGTCGTCCGCATTGCGCCGTTGAGGCTGGCCCCGGCCCAGGATGCTGCGCCGCTGGAAGACGCCGAATCGGGCGCAAAGCTGCGCCGCAGGCTGAGGGGGATCACGATCGAGTTCCGCCGCCCGGGCGTGACCGCGGTGCAGCGGGTGAACTACTTTTCCATGGATGCCTCGAACGCAGGCATGACGCGCTACCCGCGGTTCGGGGAGTACGTGCGCGGGCTCGCGCCCACGACAACGCTCATCAAGTCCGCGTCCTATCTTCTGCACGTCGGCGAATTCCGCAGAATGCGCGACCTCGTGCTGGATGTCAGCGGATTGATCGTGCAGGACGACACGGGTATCCCTTACTCGATACTCGCCAAGCGCGGCTGGCAGGTGAGCGTGTACGGCCGCTACGAAGTGCCGATCCCTCCTTTCGAGCGCCATTACCAGCCCGAGCTGGCCGAGGCCTACAGCCTGCAGAGTCCGGGCCCGCTCTCGTTCCGTTTCGGCTACCGGCGCAGCTTCGGCGACGACCGCTCCCACATCATGGTCGCGCAGAAGGCGGGCGCGCCGCGCCTCGGGGCAGGCAAGGAGCCGGCAAGCGCCGCGCGGGCTCCGGCACCGGCACAGTAAACAGGGCATAGAGCGGCAGGCTCCGGCAGGCAACAAGGCGCCGAAGTCATGGCGCGCGCGCCTGCGTTCCGGCATCCTGATTGCCTCATGAGCGAGGAAATCCGCAGCACGGATCTCGTTACTTCGGACGGCGTGCGCCTGCATGTCCTCGAGGCCGGCCCGGCGGGCCGGGCCCGCGCGGGCGGGACAGCGCCCGTGCTCGCCTTTGTACCCGGATGGTCGATGCCGGCAGCGATCTGGCGGCCCCAGCTCGTGCAGCTCGGCGCGTCGCGTCGCGTGGCCGCGCTCGACCCGCGCGGGCAGGGCGATTCGGACGTCCCCGCGAGCGGCTTTGATATCGACCGGCGCGCGGACGACGTGGCCGAGTTCGTTGCGCGCTACGAGCGCCCGGTACTGATCGGCTGGTCGCTCGGAGCCCTGGAAGCGCTGCATTTCATCCATCGCCATGGCGCGGACCGCCTCGCCGGGCTGGTGCTCGTGGATTCCTCCGTGGGCGAAGAGCCGGCCCCGCCGCCAGCGGGCGATTTTCTGGAATCGCTCCGGCGCGACCGGCGTGCGACGCTGGAGCAATTCGTGCGCGACATGTTCCACTCGCTGCGCAGCGATGAGGAGCTCGCGGCTCTGACCGATTCCGCGTTGCGCATGCCCCTTGATGCGAGCCTGTCGCTCTTTCCCCGCAGCGTGCCAAGGGAACATTGGCGCGGGATTGCCCGCGCCTTCCGCAAGCCGCTGATGTACGTCGTGACAGAGCAATTCGCGGCCCAGGCGCAAAACCTTCTGCGCCAGCGGCCCGGGACGCGAGTCGAGATTTTCGAGGCGGCGGGCCACGCGCTCTTCGTGGACGAGCCCGATCGATTCAACCGCGTGCTGCTTGCCTTTACCGAGGAGGTCGTCCTCGATCGCGCACCCCGCCCATCCCATGGCCCGTCTCATGGCGGGTAGAATTCTCGTGTGCAGCTGCGGTTGAAGACACTGGGTCGGCGCGGGATAGCGCGCCTCACGCGCGCCGCCGTCTTTGCCTTTGCGCTCGCGGGTTGCACGCCCGAGCAGCACCTTCTCATGTCGCTCATTCCGGACGGGACCTTCCCGATCCTCTTGAGCCACCTGGAGAAGACGAACGACACCAACCGCCAGCGGCTGGCCGAACTTGACGCGAAGGGCGACTGGAAGGGGATGCTCGCGTTTGCCGAGGAGAATCTTGCAAAGGATCCG
>DASPGR010000330.1:0-23496 GCA_035620515.1 Burkholderiales bacterium
TCGGATGAATCCGCGCCGGACGCGCGTGAGCACCTTGTGGAAGTTTTCAGCTTCGAACGCGGGCTGATTCTTGAATCGCTGCGCCAGCAAATGCGCAAGCAGTCCGGAAAACGCGCGGCCTCGGGCGAGTTGCATCTCGAACGACAGGCTCTGGCTCTCGTGAATTCCATAGGAGCGCGCCACGCCGATCGGCTGGCCAAGCCACTCGCGCGGCAGGCTCTGCTCGTAGCGAGCATGCCCTGTCTCGTGGATCGTGCCCATCAGGCTTTGCAGGAGGTCATCCTCGCGATAGCGCGTCGTCAGGCGCAGGTCCTCGGGCACGCCGCCGCTGAAGGGGTGCGCGCTCTCGTCAAGCCGCCCGGCCTCGAAATCGAAGCCGAGGAGCTTCATGACTTCCCGATTAAGCAATCGCTGCTCGTGCACTGCAAACGGGCCCGATGGCGCGACAACCTTCTCGGTGCGCTGCTTTGCCTCCGCGCGCGCGACGAGATCGGGCAGCCAGCTCTTGAGATCGACGAACAGCCGCTCGATGTGAGCCGCGCGCGCGCCCGGCTCGTAGCGCTCCATCAACGCGTCGTAGCGCGAGAGACCCGTGCTCGCGGCAAGAAGGCGCGCCTCCTCCCGTGCGAGACTCACGACTTCGCGAAAGTTCTCGAGAAACCCCTGCCAGTCATTCGCCGGGCGCTGGCTGCGCCAGGCGTGCTCACAGCGCGCGCCGGCAATGGTCTTCGCCTCGACGAGCGACTCGGGAAGCGCGGTGGCCTCGTGCCAGTCGCGTTTCATCTCCCGGAGGTTCGCGCGCTCGATGTCGTCGAGCGGCTCCTGCTCGGCCGCCCGCAACCACTCGCCAAGCCTGGCGTCGGTGCGCGCTCGGTGGATGAGAGCGTTCAATTCCGCCTCGGCCGCGGCGCGCGCCTCATTGCCCTTCGGGGGCATCATCGCGTTGCGGTCCCAGCCGACGATGGACGAAAGGTGGTAGTAGCGGTAGAGGCGCGAATGAACGCGGCAGAGCTCGGAGTACGCAGACGCGTTAGTCATTTAATTCTCTCCACGTCTCCGCGGTTCCATTATTGCTCTTGTTTCTCTCGGCGATCTCGGCGGTTCGATTCTGGTCTTGCTACTCAGTGCGTCTTGGCGGCTCGGGCGCCCTGGCACGCAGGCCGAACAACGCTGCCAGCGCCGCGAGGGACAACCCCGCCGACAGGCCGATCGCCACGCGCACGCCGAATCCCTCCAGCACCAGTCCAAACGCGTAAGGCGCCAGCGCCTGCATCGCCCGCGCAAGTACGCCGAGGAGCCCCTGCAGCAATCCGTAGCCCGCCACGCCAAAGATCGCCAGCGGCAGCGTTCCCTTCGCGATCGTGATCATGCCGTTTCCCGCGCCATGCAGCACCGCGAAACCCGACGCTGCGAGCGGCGCTCCGCCGAACACCCCCAGCACGAGCGCTCCCACGGGGTGAAGCGCCGTCGCGATCCGCGCCGTCACCAGCGGATGAAAACTGAAGCGATGAGCCGCGAGAAACTCGGCGAGGCGCGCCGCGACCTGCGCAGGCCCGAGCAGTGCAGCTGCCGTCAATGCTGCAACGGTAGTCGCTCCCGCCGCGAGCAGGAGGCCCGGCAGATGCGCCGCCATGGCAGATGTGACGAACGCGGTCGCCGCCGAGAAGAGCGCGAGCAGCACGAACGCCCGCCTCTGCCCGGGATGGCTCCAACCCGGCTTCGGCTTTTCGTCGGCTGCGCCGCCGGCCGATGCGGGGCGATCGTGTTCGTGCGCTTCGCGCGACGCGGATGGAATACACAGCAAATTGAGCGGCAATGCCACGAGGATGTTCAATGCCGCCCACCCGAAGCAGGCCTCGCGCCAGCCAAACTGCTCGGCGACAAAGGCCGTGAGCGGCCAGCCCACGGTGCTGGCGAATCCCGCGATCAGCGTGACGCCCGTGATGGGGGCGCGCGCAGTGGCGCCATGGAGGCGCACCAGCGTTGCGAACGCGGCATCGTAGAGACCCATCGCCATACCGACACCGAGCACGCACCACGCGGCAAAAACCGCGGCCGCGTTGGTCGCAAGGCCCAGGAACACCAGCCCGGCGGCGAGCACCAGGTTGGCGAGCGCGAGGACACCGCGCCCGCCCCTCCTGTCGATTGCGCGCCCGACGGGGGGCCCAGCCACGGCCATGACGATGAGTGAAACAGAGAACGCGCCGAACACGGTGCTCGCCGACAGGCCCAGGTCGGCAGCGATCGGCTGAGCGAGGATCGCGGGGAGATAAGTCGAAGAGGCCCACGCGATGGTCTGGGTGACGCCCAGCGCGAGGACCTGTTTTAGCCGGCCGTTAGAAGCGGCGTCAGACGACATTTAAGATGCCTGCTCCCACCACCCCGACCGCTGTCGCGGGCACCCCGTCCGTCCCGCCGCGCTGCATCGCGGCGGTCGTTCGCCGGCTCGGACACATGGTCCTCGAAACCCCGGCTCACCCTCGGGCAGGAGGGGAGGAACGCTGAAACGCGACTCCTCAGTCCTATAGGAGCGAACAGTCAGGAGGCGTGGTTCGGGCGGAATACCGCAAACACCTTGTCCGAGTTGGTGATCCACGACTCGAGGAACACAGACTCGTCGGGCTTGCGCTTCAGCTCGTTCATCGCTCCTGCCAGGCAGAACCAGTTGAGCAGCTCGTGGTGGCCGCGGTCCTCGACCTGCTCGATGGTGGTATTGCGCCAGAATTCCCAGTCGCCCTCTTTCAGCGCCTCGTAATAGCGCTTGTCGGATTCGACGTCGGGAAACATGAGGGAGTGCTTCTGCACCAGGAACGAATGGCTCCAGCTCGAAGAGGCGATCACCGCCACGCGCCACGGGCTCTTCTTGAGCGCGCGCGCGACCGCCGCGCCGACCTGGAAGCAGCGCCAGGGCTGCGGCGAGGGCGGATCGAGGTCGGCTTCATTGGCCGGGATCTTCGCGGCGGCCTCCGAAGGCCGCATGGGGGTCCCTTCCGATGCGACGAGCCAGCGCCCGTACGCGTTCACGGCGAACGGCACGACCGGGTAGGGAAAGCCCTTGCGGTCGTAATCGAGGTAGAGGACGGAGTTCATGAACGCGTGGCCGAGCGCGTCGTGCAGCGGCTTGTACGCGTAGGCGACGTCCAAGCCGTCCTTGAGAAGCGACGTCGCCAGGTACTTGCCGCCTGCGCGGTGGCCCTTGACCGTGAACACCTTGTCATCGGGCTCGTCCCACACGTTCTTGCCGCGGTGATTGTGCTCCCACGGCCGGAACTCGATCGAGTCGTAGGCGAGGACCGAGAACGGCGGGACGCAGTCCTCGCGGAAATTCTCGTACTGGTCGTCGCCCCAGATCACGACGAAGTCGGGCTTGAAGGCGTCGAGCTCGGCGCGGATCCTGCGAAAGTGGCTGATGAGATCCTGGCGATGGCGGTCGGAATGCGCCTGGCCCTGATCGTCGCTCCACTGCTCGCGCATCGTCGGGTGCCAGTTTTCAGGGGAGCGGAATTTTTCCGCGAGGAGAGGATCGTCGAGCGACATCCTCATTCGCCGGCTCATGTTTCCCTTTACGGAAAGGCCCGGGTAGTGGGTCATTCCGAGCCCCAGGATCTGTCCCATGGCGGATCTCCTCTCAGCCTGCGCCGGATGCCCGTGCGGGGTGGCGCGACGGTGCATTCTACGCCGTTTTCAGGCGTGTAATAATCGAGCGCAACAAGGGAGAAAGGAGGAGATCCCATGGCAGAAGGCCTGACGCCCATCCGCCGCGTCGTGACCGGGAACGACCCGCGTGGACGCTCGAAAGTGATATGGGACGGCCCGGCGCCCAATGCTCACGTTGCGTCGATGGGCTCCGGTCGCGGCCATACCGATATCTGGGTGTGGAATGATGCGCCGGCGCCGCTCTCGGGCGGGAGCGACGACGGAAATCTCCGTTACGCCTTTTCGGGACCGGCGAACGGCGGGCATTTCCGCGTGGTGCAGGCGCGGCCCCGTCCGGCCGACTACGACCCGGCCAGGGACAAGGCCCTCGTGCCGCCCCATCCGCCAAAGGCCCGCGCCGGCGGCCGCGGCGTCTGGGACCGGGGCGGAGACGACGCCTTCTCCTCGGCGATGCACAAGACCGAGACGGTGGACTACGGCATCGTGCTGGCCGGCGAGCGTAGCCTCATCCTCGATGATCGCGAGCTGCTCATGAAACCGGGCGACATCGTGATCCAGGTCGGCGCCTGGCACCAGTGGCGCATGCCCAAGGGCGCGATGATGGCTTTCGACATGATCGGCGCGCGCTTCGTGGATGGCGAGGCGGGGCTTGCGCAGGGCCGCGACAAGCCGATGCAGACGAAGCCCAAGCTGCCCGCTGGGGTCAAGGCGACACGGAGAATCGTCACAATCGACCGCGAGCCCGGCAAATCGTCGCTGGTGGTCGACGGTCCCGCGCCCGACGTTCGCGCTGATCCCGCGCGTCCCGGCTACGCGTGCGCGCGCCTCTGGGTCACCGACAGCACGCCGGCAAAGATCGTATTCGAAACGCTGCAGCTGCCGCACACGCTCGAGCCGCCGCCGCAAGGCTCGGTGTGCCGGGTGGAAACCTTCCCGCCCGATGATTCGTGGAAGGGCAAGATCGGCGCAGCCGAAGTGCAGGCCTTCTTTCGCGCGATGGGATCGCCGTCCGCATCGAGCTACTCGCCGCTTGCTCCCCATCCCTACATGCAGAAGACCCGCACGCTCGATTTCTGCGTTGTGCTCGAAGGCGAGATCGTGCTCGTGCTCGACACGCAGGAAGTGACGCTCAAGGCCGGGGAGATCGCAGTGCAGCGCGGCACCAACCATGCCTGGAGCAATCGCTCCGCGCGCCCGGCCGTGGTCGCGATCGCGTCGCACGACGGCCGCTATTGATGGAGCGTGATCGGTGATGGGTGATGAGTGATGGGTGATCGATAACGACGGGGCAAGTTTTTTTCGACTTGAAATCCACCCCGCTTCGGCGGGGTTTTCAATTTGTGAAATCCCCGCGCTGGGAATTTTCTCTGCGCCGTGACATAGTTCACGGCCCGGGAGGATTCAACTAAGCGAAAGGGGATGCCCGTCCCGTTTGCAAGAGCCGTCCCGCAGTGGATAGTCCTCTCGAAAACCCGTAACTGCGACCAACCAGAATGGGCATCCCTCCCGCGAGAAGCTTACGCCAGGAGAGAAGCCGCCGAGGTTTTCCAGGTGCCGCATCCGCGACCAAGCACGTGAGCGTAGCTCGCGCGACCGGGCGGAGCACCGGCGCGCATGAGCTACTCAAAAGGAGCGACGGACGTGACGCCCGATGGCGAGCCAAAGAACCGCAAGGTTTCCATTCACAGCAAGTACAAGAGCCGCCTTCGAAAGCTCTCGCGCGCCCTGGATCAATACATTCGATTCGCGCGGGCGAAGCTCGACAAATCGCAGTCCGGAAATATCCACAATCGAGCCGAGATCGAGCACCTCCTGTCCAAGGGCACCGAGCTCGCCCGATTACTGCCGGCCCAGGACGAGCCCGCTGATCATCCGGCGGATGACAAGGTTTCCCCGGAAATTCCCCGGCGGCCGGCTCTGGAGGCAGAGCACCCCACTTCCGACGCAAGCGAGCTCTTCGAGGGGCTCACTCAGGAAGAGTGGGAGGAAATGAAGAGAGCGTTCAACAAGCGCGCCTGAGTGGGGTCAGGTCCGGATTTCCGCAGCGCGAGCGGACATCCGGACCTGACCCCTATCGGCGCTCGCGAGATCGTTCAAAGAGCTCGTAGAGTCCCATCCCGGCCAGCATCGCGAGCACAAACACGACCGCCTTGTCCTGGCCCATTCCGACCGACACCACCGCGGGTCCGGGGCAGTAGCCCGCAAGCCCCCAACCGATCCCGAACACAAGGCTCCCCAGCACGAGCCGCCGGTCGATTTGCCGCGCGGTGGGCAGGTGCATCGCGCCGCCCAGGAATGCATTGGTGCGCCGGCGCGCGAACCCGAAGGCGATGAAGCCGACCGCGACCGCGCCTCCCATGACAAGAGCGAGCGAGGGATCCCACGGCCCCGCCAGGTTGAGAAAGCCGATGATCTTCGACGGATCCGTCATGCCGGCGATGATGAGACCGATGCCGAATATCAGCCCGACCGCGAAAGCGCTCAGCGCATGCATCGCATTCCTCAGCTCAGAAGGTGCCGCAGCACGAATACAGTTGCAAAGCCCGCCAGCATGAAAGCAGCGGTTGCAACGAGCGAGCGCGGAGAGAGCCGCGAGATGCCGCACACTCCGTGGCCGCTCGTGCAGCCCGATCCATAGCTCGTGCCGACACCCACGAGAAAACCCGCGAGCACAAGCAGCGGGAAGCCCGCGTCGATCGTCGGCACGGGCAGCTCGGTCAGCAACGCGTAGGCGGCCGGCGCGAAAAGGAGGCCGCCGACAAAGGCGAGGCGCCAGCTGATACCGCCACCCGACGGGCGCAGCAGGCCGCCGATGATGCCGCTGATTCCCGCGATGCGGCCATTCAGGAGAATGAACATCGCCGCCGCGGCACCAATGACGAGCCCGCCTGCGAGCGAAGACCACGGCGTGAAATGTCCCCAATCAATCATTTTTTTCCAATCGCATGATCACCGGGTTCGCGGCAGCGTGAGCGCCGCCTCCAGTCCGCCCGACGCAACATTGTGCAGCACAATATCACCGCCGTGGGCACGCGCGATATTGCGCGCAATGCCAAGGCCGAGCCCGGTTCCCCCCGTATCCCGGCTGCGCGAGCCTTCCAACCGGTGGAATGGCTCGAACACCCGCTCAAGCTCACTCTCGGGAATGCCAGGACCTTCATCGCGTACACGGATTTCAAGCAACGTCGGTGAATCCGTGACGACGACCTTCGCCGACTTTCCGTAGCGCAGGGCGTTGTCGACGAGGTTGCCGAGACAACGTTTCAGCGCTTGTGCAAGGCCGCGATAGGGCCTTGCTGCGACGCCTTCGATGACCACGCTGCCATTTATCTCGGCAGCGTCAGCCTGCAGGCTCTCGAGCAATGCCATGACGTCGATCGGCTGCCGCGGCTCGCGGCTTTCCGCCCCGCGCATGAAATCGAGCGTGGCGGTCACCATCGACTCCATCTCCGAGAGGTCCTTCTCGAACTTCGCGCGCAGTGCCGGATCATCGAGCAGCTCTGCGCGCAGGCGGAGGCGAGTGATCGGTGTCTTCAGATCATGCGACATGGCCGCAAGAATCCGCGTGCGGTCGCGGATGAACGCGATGAGGCGCCGCTGCATGGTGTTGAACGCGTGCGCGGCCCGGCTCACTTCGAGCGGTCCTTCCTCCGCGAGCGGCGGGCGCTCGATGTCGGCGCCGAGCTGGTCGGCGGCGTCCGCCAGCGTCTTGAGCGGCCGCGTCACCCAGCGTACCGCGACGAGCGCGAGCGCGATGACGGCCGCGAGCAGGATGCCGAGGCTCAGGAGCAGCCGAACGGGCCAGTTGACGGATTCCAGCGGCTGGCGCGAGTCGAAGGTCGCCAGCGTGCCGTCCTGCAAGGGCGCCTGCACGACAAAAGCAATGCCCGCAAGGCGTGCGCCTGGACCCATTCCGGGCTGTCCGAACCCAGGCCCGCCTGGCCCCCCCATCATGCCCGGGCCGCTCATCATTCCCGGTCCGCCTATCTGCTCTGGCGGCAGCGCGCCCGAGCCGGGCCCGCGCCCGGCGAAAGGCCCCGGCGGCCAGTGTTCGGGCGCGCTCGTCACGATCACGACGAGCCTGCGCTCATCGCCGAGGAAACGCCGCAGCACCGACGCGAAGCGCGCGGCCCGCTCGGCTTTGTCGGGATCGCTTGCAGCTGCAGCCAGGGGCGGGCGTGATAGCGAAACCCTCAACTGCGGCGAGTCGATGACGCTGACGATGCGCGCCCGTTCGGGCGGTGCCAGCGGATCGAGGAGCCGCACGATATCGGCGATGCGCTGCGCCTGGCGCATGCCGCCCGTGCGCAGGATGAGCTCACCGCGTTCATGCCAGTGGATCGCGAGGCTCGCGAGCTGCGCCAGGACGAGCCCGCCCAGCAGGATGAGGACCATGCGGCTGAAGAGCGAGCGCGGCAGCCAGCGCATCACGACTCCTCTTCGACAGCCGCCGAGAGCACGTAGCCCTCGCCGCGCACCGTCTTGATGATCTCGGGCTCCTTGGGGTTGTCGCCAAGGCGATGCCGCAGCCGGCTCACCTGGACGTCGATGCTGCGATCGAACGGCAACGCATCGCGCGAGAGCATGAGGTCGATCAGCTGGTCGCGGTTGAGCACACGGTTGGGGTGGGAGAGAAATACGCGCAGCAGCTTGTACTCGGTGCCGCTCAAGGCCACGACGACGCCTTCTGGCGAACGGAGGTTCCGTGTCGCGAGGTCGAGCGTCCAACCCGCAAAACGCAGGGCGCGCGCGCCATCGGGCTTGAGATTCTCGGGAAGCGTTCGGGCGCGACGCAGGATGCTCTTGATCCTCGCGAGGAGCTCGCGCGGACTGAACGGCTTCGCGAGGTAGTCATCCGCGCCCATCTCGAGACCCACGATGCGGTCGGTCTCTTCGCCGCGCGCGGTCAACATGATGACCGGCAGGTCGGACCGCGCGCGCAGGTTGCGGCACAACGTGAGCCCGTCCTCGCCCGGGAGCATGAGATCGAGCACGACGATGTCGACGCGCCCGCCGCTCTCGAGCGCGCTCCACATGCCCTTGCCTTCCGCGACCGCGGTGACGCGATAGCCGCTCTTCCGCAGATACTCGCTCAGAAGATCGCGGATCTCGGCATCGTCATCCACGACCAGCACATGATCCTGGTTGCTCATGTCCTCTCTATAGCGCCTTGCCGGGCCCGGGTGCCGGAAAAATTGTATCGCAGTGTAACAACCGCCTCCGATGCCGGACTGCGATACAAAAAGGCAGGCTTCCGACAACCTGCCGTTACATGCGGCTGGTTAAATGGCTTGCAAGGACGCTCGATTGCAGGCTGGAAAGACGGGCATCCAGGATGAGCCTCACACAACCGAATGGAGATGATCATGAGAAACACTCGAAAAGTTCTGATCGGCATGCTTGCGGCTGCGGGCCTTGCCGCAGCGAGCTTGGCGGTTTATGCGGACCCCCCCGGCGGCTTCGGAGCCGGGGCTGGTGGATGTGCGTTTGGTGCCGGAATGGCGGGCGGTGGCCACGGGCCCGGCATGATGGGCGGTGGACCGCGCGGCGGATTCGGTCCGGGCGCAGCAGCAGGCGGGGGACCCGTCGAGCGCGTCGATGCGCGTCTCGCTTACGTCAAGAACGAGCTGAAGATCACGGCCGAGCAGGAATCGGCGTGGGACGCGTATGCCACGCAGGTCAAGGCCCAGGCCGCGACGATGGCAGCTTTCCACGCGCAGGGGCCCTCGACCGCGCAATCAGCGGCTGAGCGCATCGAGCAGCACGCGGCACGCATGAAGCTTCGCGCCGAGCAGGCGCAGGCGACGAGCAAGGCGGTGAAAGAGCTCTACGCCGTGCTGACGCCCGAGCAGCAAACGATCGCGAATCAGCACTTCGGCGGGCAGCGCTTTGGCCAGGCTGGAGGCCGCGGCCACGGCCGGGGACGCTGGAACTAGGCAACAGCTTCACAGCCTCGCTGTCGTAATCAGGGCGCCGCGTTCCTTCGGGAACCGGCGTCTTTTTCTTCTCTACCAAAGGGACTTGAGGCGCCCGCCATCCAGATTGAGCGAGACGCCGGTGATGTAGCTCGCACGCTCCGAGCATAGGAACACGATCGCGTTCGCAAGCTCCTCGGGCTTGCCGAAACGGTTGAGCGCGTTCTTGCGCGCGGCAAGGCGCCGCGCCTCGTCTTCCGATTTCGCGCCGAGCTCGCTCGCAAGGCCCTGCGCATTGCGCCGCCAGAGGTTGGTGTCGACCCAGCCCGGGCAGACTGCGTTCACGAGGATGCCCTCCTCGCCGAACTCGCTCGAGAGGGACTTGGTGATGTTGAGCAGCCCGCTGTTGGTGATGCCGCTGCCGAACATGTAGGGATCGGGCTCCTTGCCCGCGCCGCCGATCATGTTGACGATGCGGCCCCAGCGCCGCGCCTTCATCATGGGATGGACCAGGCGGATCGCGCGCAGGAAGCCGAAGATCTTGGTCTCGAACTGCTCCTTCAGTCCCGCGTCATTCATCACCGAGAAGCGTCCCGAGTACATTTGCCCGGCGTTGTTCACCAGGATATCCACGGTGCCGAACTTCTGCTTGGCCGCGTCCACGAGGCGCGCAATGTCCGCTTCCCTGGTCGTGTCGGCGACGACCGCCTGAATCTCGCCGCCCGTCGCCTTGGCGAGCTCATCGCGCGTCTTCTCGAGCGTCTCCTTGTTGCGCCCGCAGATCGTGACGCGCACACCCTCCTCGAGGAACTGTCTTGCCGTCTCGCGCCCGATGCCGCGGCTGCCGCCCGTGACGATCGCCGAGCGGCCCTTGATTCCCAAATCCATCTGCTCCTCCTCGTTAGTTTCCTCAGTGGCCGGCGAGTCCCCCATCACTCATGCGGCTTGCAGCACCATCCTCCGTCACTTCAGCCGTTCGTCGAAGAACTGCATGAAAAGATCGAACGCCCGCTGCTGAACCCGGTCGGGCTGGTACGAGCCATCCGGCTGCTGGTAGATGAAGGGATAGCCGTGATCCGGGTGGTCGAAGCTTGCCCAGGTCGAGTCCTTGCCGGCCTCGAGCATCCATTCGTGCGCGAGCCTGCAGATGCCCTGCAGGTGATCGCGGTCGCGGCCGATGTGCAGGATCGGCGTGCTGATCCTCCGGATACGCTCCATGGCGGCGGCCTTGTCGGCGTTCCTTCTCGCGACCTCGATATCCTGGTACTGGATCTCGTCCGCCTTGCGCGGCGCGGTGGGGCCGGTGTTGACGCCCAGAAATTCGTGCGAGGCGCCCTCGATCGCGACGCCGGCGGCGAACGTGATCTGCGCCGCGGCCTTGAGGATCATCTCCCCGCTGTGACTGACGCCCACCGCGCCGGTTGCTGCGGGATCGACGTACGGCAGGGTCTCGAGGTAGCGGAAGATCGAGATGAAGTCGTCAGAGTCGAGGGACGGCGCCGACTTGAGCGTGCGGTTGTCCCCGCCGCTCACGTCGTCGGGAAGGTTCCTCGCCCGCTGGCCGGCCTCGTAGAGATGCGGAATCTCGTTCCGGTAATTGACGTAGGCGACGACGTAGCCGCGCGCGATCATCCGGTCCTGCATTCCGGCAAGGCGCGAGACCTGCGTCTCGACGTGCTGAAAGCCGCCGCGTCCGTTGCCACGGCCCATCGTGATGAGCGGAAAGGGGCCTTTGCCTTCCGGTTTCCTCACCGCGACGGGCACGTAGATCTCATCGCGCGTCAGGACAAAGGCGAGATCCATCGGGATATTCGAGCCCGGCACTGGCCGCGTCACGACAAGCCCGTGCGCCGGGCGCTCGGGTGCGATCGGTGCGATCGGACGCGGCGCGGCCGATGCGCCGGCCATCTCAGCCATCACCGTCTCCCGTCACCATTTTCAAACGCGACAGACGTCATCGCCGCAACCGATGTCGCGATCGGCGTCCGCGAGCAGCCGCTCGAACGTTTCGGGTAGCGTGACGACGCGCCCAGTCACCCTCGGCGAGTGCGCCTGCAGCCACTGGCTGTGGGTCGGATGCGACCCCCCCGCGACGAGGAACACAATGTTGTCCGGTTTGGTGCAAATCGGCCAAGGGTCGAGATCTATGTTCGCGCGTGTTACCGGGTTGGCGTCGATCTCGATCCACGCCCGTCCGCCGATGCGGCGCAGCTGCTCCGCGGGAATCTTCGAGTGCTCCCACAGGAATTGGCGCACCGATTGCTTGGTCCAGCCTTGCCCCGCCATCGTCTGCGCCACCACCGGGGGAATCATCATGATCCCGGGCGTGCCTTTCTCGTAGCCGGCCAACACCGCGAGGTTCGGAGCGCGCATGAAATCGGCCATGCGGTGGAGACCGTTCAGGACGTCTTCCTCGGGCGTTTCCTTCTTAGCGCCGCGGCGGCGGATGTTGGTGACGCCGCTCGCGAACACGACGGAAATCGAGTTGGTGCCCGGCGTATAGCCGTGGCGCTCCGTCCCGTGCGGCAGCCACCCGTCGGGAAGGCTTTCCTCGTCCTCACCGAAGACCGCGTTTGTATAGCGCATGGCGCCGTAGATCGCCATCGTGCCCGTGCCCGGGAGCGCACCGCCCACGTTCTGCTGCAGCAGGCGCAGCGCACGCCCGATGCTCGCGCCCGCGGGGCGCTGCGGATCGGGTCCGAGGCAGCCGAAGCCGGAATTGACGCGAATCTGCTTGCGGATGGGGCCATTCACGATGAC
Organism: Burkholderiales bacterium; assembly: GCA_035620515.1. Taxonomy (GTDB): domain Bacteria; phylum Pseudomonadota; class Gammaproteobacteria; order Burkholderiales; family SG8-41; genus SG8-41. The sequence goes on from DASPGR010000330.1 coordinate 12,333, forward strand.
CGCGGGGAAAGGTCCTCCGGACGTTGCCTGCAGCTGATCGAAGCCCGCGTCCTTGTCGAGACAGGCGTCGACCGCGGCAACGAGGACCGGCAAATATTCCGGGCGCCCGCCCGCCATGGCAAGCGCGACGGCGCAGGTCTCAACGGTCGTAATGCCGCCGAGCGGCGGGAACCTGCCCAGCCTGTGATCACGCGGCAGCGCCGAGCCCTGCAGGATCCAGTCGACTCGCTCGCGCGTCGCCGGCCAGAGGGGCAGCCCATCCCCCCAGAGGCTCGTCAGCATCAGGTTGTTGGCCTTGAAGAGCGCATCCTCGTAGCTCGCACCCTCGACGGAGAGCATCGGTTTCGCCCCCGGCGCGGCCTGCGCGAAGTCCGACCTCCAGCGCGTGAGCCCGTCATAGAACTCGCGCTTGCGTGCACGGATGGGCGCTATGTCGCTTCCCGGGAGGAAAAGCTCGATGGGGAACGTCACCATCGCCGCATCGGGCGCAAGCCCGAGGCCCGACACGGCATTCTTCATCACACCGACGAAATCCGTCCGCGTCAGAGTGACAGTCGGAATTCCCAGCGCTTCGATTCTAGCGGCTGCACGGCCGCATGCTGTGGCGCAGGACCCTCAAGCCGCGTTGCCGACGATGACGGCGTCGACCCCGCTTTTCCTGACCAGTGCGGCGGTCTCCTCCGTCGGGATCAGCGTGTTGCCTTGAGGAAACGCGTCGAGCGGCAGGACCTTGACGTCCGGGAAATCCACCTCCAGCAGCTCCTTCAGGAGAGGCAGCATGCGGTAAGCCTGCCATTGCTCGTTGCTGACGAACCCGATGCGCTTGCCTTCGAGCGTCGCAAGCCGCGGCGCATGCGGTGTTGTGACCTCGAGGCTTCCCGATGGATCATGGAATTCAATCTTTACCATTGCTCTGCTCCCTTGCCTTGCGAAAACACGTGACCGGTGACCGGCAAAATCATATCACCCGGGAGCGACATCAGCCGGGCCCGAGGCGAAGCCACAGCCATGCTGCCGCAATTGCGGTCGTTGCAAGCGTGACGGGAACGCCGACGCGGGCGTGTTCCCTCCATCCAAGCACGATATTGTGACGCTCCGCCGCGCCGACCACGATGATGTTGGCGATGCTGCCCACGATCAGGAGATTCCCCGCGAGCGTGCTGGAGAGCGCGAGGACGGGGCCTGCCATCTGGTGGGTGGCGGCCGGCAGGAGCAGCATCACCGCGGGCACGTTGGAGACCAGGTTGGACAGCACGAACGCCGTCGCGAAAAGCGCGCCGGGCTGCGATGGGTCGAAGCCGGCGGCTGCCAGGTCCCGGATGGCGAACGCAGGCAGGCCCGTCCTGGCGAGCCCCTCGTTGACGACAAAGAGCCCGATGAAGAGCACCAGCAGCTGCCAATCGACGAGGCCCAGCATTTTGTATGAATGGAGCTTGCGGCTCATAAGGAGCAGCCCCGCGGCGACGAGCGCCACAACCTCCCGCGGAAACGGGGCGACGAGGAAGAGCACGAAAACGGTCCCGGCCACGGCAAGCCCCTTCGCGCTCTGCCATGGATCGAATGCGGGCGGTACATCTCCCGGCGCGTGCCCCGGCGCGGGCCCGCCGGCTGGTGCCGTAAAGCTCCACCTCCCACGCATCTGCCACGCGATGAGCGCCCAGGTCACAGCGAGGCCCAGCACGACCGGGAGCCCGGCTTCGCGCATGTAGCCCGCGAAGGAGAGATCCAGCGTCTCTCCGATCAGCATGTTCTGGGGATTGCCGATCAGGGTTGCGGCCGAGCCCACGTTCGCTGCGCAAGCGAGCGCCAGCAGGAACGGGATGGGATTGAGGCGCCGCGCGAGGCAGACTTCGACCAGTACCGGCGCAACCGCAAGGCAGATGATGTCGTTGCTGAATACCGCGGAGAGCACGGCGACGACCACAATCAGCACGGCAAGAAACGCCGGCGCCGAAAGCGGCAAGGCGCCCAGCCGGTACGTAACCCAGGTATAGAACCCCCCGAGGCGCAGCTGCGCCGAGATCACCATGAAGGAAAAAAGCAGAATCAGGGTCGGGGCATGGATGGAGCCCCAGGCCTCGTTGAGCGAAAGTGCGCCCAACGAGACGAGCGCGATTGCGCCGAGCAGCGCGATTCCCGTGCGGTCGAGCTGCAGAAAAGGCAGCCCACCGAGGATCATGCCCAGGTAGACGAGGAAAAATACCGCGATGACCGCGAGCTCCAGCACCGCCGGCATCGGCTCAGCTGCCTGCCGGCGCAGCGCCGCGTGCGGTCGCGCCGCTCACGGAAAGGGCTTCTTGGAAAGTTCCGGCCAGTTGCGGTCGCCCTTGCGGATGTAGCCGGGAATGTCCCGGCGCCAGCGCCGCTGGACGCTCTGGTCATAATTGAGATAGAGCTTGCCGTCGACGATCGTGAAGGCGTCGGGCTCGATCTTGGCCTTGTAGCCGTTTGCAACCGCGTAGGCGCAGAAGCCCCCGTACTGCGGCGCGAACTTTTGCGGATCCGCGACGAACGCATCGCGATTCACTGCAGATGCGAAACGAAAAATCGAGCCTTCGTGCGTCGCCGTGAAAGCATTCGAGCCCTTCACCGGCTTGTTCTCTTTGAAATACGCGACGGGATCATAGCCGTCGATTGCCGCGCCGCCCCGCTCGAAGTACGCTCCCGCGAACGCAGCGGCGCTCAGCGCGAACATGGCACCAACCGCAACGCGGCCAAGCAGACGGTTCATGGGTAGCCTCCTCGCGTTACACCGGTGACCTGTAACCGGCAAAAGCATAACACCCATCACCCATCACGACGTTGCGAAGCCGAAAAGGCGTGCCGGATTGTCCGCCAGGATCTTGCGCCGCGTCGCGGCGTCCGGCGCCCAGCGCCCGAGCAGGTTGAAGAGCTCGACGGAGCCCACCTTGTCCGCAAAAGAAAGATGGGGATAGTCGCTGCCCCATATGAGGCGGTCGGGAACGGTCTCGATCAGCGCGCGGGCCAATGGGTCGGCGTCCTTGAAGCCTGGGGCCACCGACATGCGGTAGACGCCGGTGAGCTTGACCCAGCACCGGCCAGGGCCTTTGCGGAGGAATCCCAGGAGCTTCTGGAAACCGGGCTGATTTGCGCCGTCTCGCGCCAGGAACATTCCCATGTGTGCGACGGTGAAGCTCACCTTGAGCTTTGACAGCGTGGGCAGCAGCTCCTGCGTGAGCCACCCGGGCGTCAGGAAGTCCAGCATCCAGCCGATCTCCGCGCAGCGTGCATCGAGGCGCTCGATGCGCGCGAGCATGGCCTTCGAGAATCCCGGCTCGGGCGGCTTGATGGGATTGACGTTTACGCGCACGCCGCGCACGCCGAGGCGGTTCAGGCGATCGAGCTCGGCGTCGGGAACGTTCTCGTCGATGTCCACGATCCCGCGGCACTTGTCTCCGACCGCGCGCAGGGCATCGAGGAGGCACGCGTTGTCGCGCCCATACGCGCTCGGCTGAACGAAGACATAGCGCTCAATGCCAAGGTGACGCGCAAGCTCGAGATAGTCCTCGAGCGGAGCGAGCGGCGGCTTGTAGCGAAGGTCGGCGCCGTACGGATAGCGCTCCGGCGGGCCGAACACGTGGAAATGGGCATCGCAGCTCAGCGGCGGCGCCTTGAAATCCGGCGCGCCTTCCTGTTCGTGCGCGGACGTCACTGGGGTTTGATCCCCGCCTGGCGGGCGAGCTTGGCCTTCTTGTGAAACTCGGCTTCGACATACGCCGTAAAGCTCTCCGGCGACGGACTCGCAGTGAGCTCGACTCCGCGCTCGAGAAACCGGTCGTGTAGCACCTGCACGCGCACGGCCTTCTGAACCTCCGCATTCAGCCGCTGGAGAACGGCGGCCGGCGTTCCCGCGCGCGCCATGAGACCGTTGAACGTGATGTCTTCGTAGCCCGGCACGCCCGACTCGTCGATCGTCGGGAGCCCGGGGAAGAGCGGTGAGCGCTTGCGGCTCGTGACGGCCAGCGCCCGCAGCTTGCCGGCCTGGACGTGTCCGAGCGAGGTGCTCACCTGGTCGAACATCATCATCACCTGCCCGCTCATGACGTCCACGATCGCCTGGGCGTTGCCCTTGTACGGCACGTGCAGCATGCGGATGCCGGCGTAGCTGTTGAAGAGTTCGGCCGCCATGTGGCCGGTGCCGCCGACGCCGGCGGATGCGTAGGAGATCTCACCGGGGCGCGCTTTTGCAAGCGCAACGAGGTCCTTCACCGAGCGCACGGGCAGCGATGGATTGACGACCAGCACCTGCGGCACCAGGCACGTGAGGGATATCCCGGCGAAATCCTTGAGCGGATCGTACCCGGGGTTTTTCACGACGGAAGGCGCGACGGCGAAGGTGTTCGCCATGGCGAGAACGGTATATCCGTCCGGCGTGGAACGCTTGACGTACTGCGCCCCGGGCAATCCACTTGCGCCGGGGCGGTTTTCCACGATCACCTGCTGTCCGAGACCTTTGGCGAGCTGCGGCGCAATGGCCCGCGCCACGAGGTCCACGTTTCCGCCGGCGGCGAACGGGACGATGATGCGCACCGGGCGCGTCGGATAGCTGCCGGGCGACTGGCCGTACGCCGCACCGGCAATCGTGACGGCGAGCGCCGTGATCGCAAACGAAGCGGCCTGTTTCATTGTCCTCTCCCTGGAATCTTGTCGTGCCGCCGCGAGCTGCGGCGGCGATCGATTATACGTCTCGCCGAAACGGTACTCTTGGCAGTCTTGGCGTCATGGCGGTTCAGTCTTTGCTTCAGGGTGTACGCAAAAACGCCCAAGCGCTCGCCTCGTTCCGAGGCGGCGCGCCTGGGCGTTTGTTCGATCGCGCCTGGGAAGCGCGCTTAGTGGGCAGTCCTGGCCGGAAGACGGGAGGTGCGCTCGATCGCGTGCCCGAGCGAGCGCAGGCCGCGTACGGCCGCAACCAGCAGCTCCGCGAGATATTCCGCGCGGGCAGCATAGCCGCGGGCGCGCCACCGCTCGACTTCCGTAAGTTGGACGTCCTTCAAAAGATCGTATATTTTAGTTTCGCTCTTCACACTGTTTTTCACGTTTCGCTCCGTTCCGATTCCGTTATGCGTCGCCTCATGGCGACACTTATATTACTGTTCAGCATCTTACACGACATATTAGAGCCAAAAGTATGACAAATGTTGCACTGCGACGGCTGTTATTTTGATCATTAATAGTTTAGAAAATATAACTTATAATGCGCGTCAGACTGCCGTTTGAGGGTCCAACCCTCCGATTAGTCCATAATATGAAAGAGGGCAGGATAGGGGCGTGACGAACGCCACGCTTTGCCGGTTACGCGTTACGGATTCTGGACGCCAATCGGCCTCAGGTGGCCGGGAAGCAGGCAGCCCTTCCGCGCGCGGTGCAGGATGTGTTTCTGGAGGTTTTCGCCGCTGACGGTAATCGTGCGCTCCTTGTCCGAGCGCGATCGACCGATGACGGTGACGGACTTCGAGTCGGCGAAGCCGACGGCGACCAGCTTCTCGCCCTTGTCGAGGCCCATCAGCGTGATGCCGCGGCCGCGCGCCAGCTCCTTCAGCTCTGTCGCCGGGAAGAGCAGCATCCGGCCCTTCTCGGAGAAGGCAACGGCCATCTCGGGTTTGTCGGGCACGGGCGCCGGGCGCACGACGTCTGCGCCTTCCGGCACGGTCATGAAGGTTTTTCCGGCGCGCACACGGGACAGCAGCTCTTCGGATTCAACGATGAAGCCGTATCCCGCCGTATTGGCAACCAGGTAGCGCCGGCGGGGCTGCGCGTCGACGGCCTGCGAAAACCGCGCACCGGGCGCCATGTCGACGAGCGAAGAGAGCGGCACGCCGTCGCCGCGGCTCCCGGGGAACTCCGCCACCTGCACGCTGAAGGCGCGGCCGGTGGAATCGATGAGCGCAATGTAGTGCACGGAGCGCGTCTCGATAACTGCGTAGGGACCGTCCCCGGTCTTGTAGGTAACGCCCGCAAGATCGAGGCCGTGGCCCTGACGCGTGCGCACCCAGCCGTTGCGCGAGACGATGACCGTCATCGGCTCGTCAATCACCTGCCGCTCGAATGTTGCGCGGCCTGCCTCTTCGATCGTGGTGCGGCGCTCGTCGCCGTACTGCCTGGCGTCGTCCTTGATCTCCCTGGCAACGAGCTTCTTCATCTCGGCCTCGCTGCCGAGCAGCGCCTTCAGGCCCTTGCGCTCGTTCTTCAGCTCCTTCAGCTCGTTCTCGATCTTGATGCCCTCGAGGCGCGCGAGCTGGCGCAGCCGGATCTCGAGGATGTCTTCCGCCTGGACCTCGGTCAGCTTGAACTGCTTCATCAGGACGGGCTTGGGCTCGTCCGACCCACGGATCAGCTTGATGACCTTGTCGATGTTGAGGAAGACGGTCCTGCGGCCCTCGAGGATGTGAAGGCGGCGCTCGACCTGCGAGAGCCGGAACTTCGTTCGCCGGGTAACCGTGGCAACCCGGAACTGCACCCACTCCTCGAGCAGCTGGCGGATATCCTTGCGCCCGGGCCGCCCGTCCAGCCCGAGCACCACCATGTTGACGGAGAAGTTCTCTTCCAGGCTCGTGTGCGAGAGCATGAGCCGCATGAACTCCTCCGGGTCCTGGCGCGAGGAGCGCGGCTCGAGGACAAGCCGCACGCGGTTCGCCTTGTCCGACTCGTCGTTCACCTTCTCGAGCGCCCCGAGGATCAACTGCTTCAGATTGTTCTGCCCCGCGCTGACCTTGCCAACCCGCTCCTTGGGCTTGGGATTGGTCAGCTCCTCGATTTCCGCCATGACCCGCTTCGCGGAGGTGGTCGGCGGCAGCTCGTGCACAATGATCTGCCATTGCCCGCGCGCGAGGTTTTCGACTTTCCAGCGGGCGCGGGCGCGCAGCGAGCCGCGTCCCGTGCGGTAGGCGTCCAGGATCGCCTGCCGCGTGCTGATAATCTGGCCCCCGCCGGGGAAATCCGGCCCCTGGATGATCTCCATGATGGCCTTGTGCGTGGTGCGCGGATGCCGCAGCACCTGCACCGCTGCCTCGGCGACTTCGCGCATGTTGTGCGGCGGCAGCTCACACGCCATGCCCACCGCGACGCCCGAGGCGCCGTTCAAGAGGAGGAGCGGCAGGCGCGCCGGCAGCAGCTCCGGCTCTTTCAGGCGGCCGTCGTAGTTCGGGACGAAGTCGACGGTTTCCTGGTCGATTTCCGAGAGCAGAAGGTCGGCAATCGGCGTCAGCCGCGCCTCGGTGTAGCGATAGGCTGCCGCCGAGTCGCCGTCCTGCGTACCGAAATTGCCCTGGCCGTCGATGAGCGGGTAGCGCAGCGAGAAATCCTGCGCCATGCGCACGAGCGCGTCATAGGTGGAAGCGTCGCCGTGAGGGTGGTACTTGCCGAGGACCTCGCCGACGATGCGCGCCGATTTGCTGTGCTGGACGCCAGGGCGGAGCCCAAGCTCGTGCATTGCGTAAAGGATGCGGCGCTGGACCGGCTTCTCGCCATCCTCGACGTTCGGGATCGCGCGCCCGCGCACGACGCTCATCGCGTAGGTGAGGTAGCTCCTCTCGGCGAACGTCGCCATGTCGATGAAGTCGTCGCCTGACGTGCCTCCCGCGCCTGCCGGCGGTTTGCGTGCGCCACCGCCGCCCGACCCCGCGAAAAGATCGAGCGTCGCGTCGTCCTGCTTGCGGCCCCTCGCCCGCGCTCGCGTGTCCATCAGACGTCAGCCTCGACCTGGTCGCCCTTCTCTTCCATCCAGGCGCAGCGGCTCTCCGCCTCCCGTCTCGACATGAGCATGTTGAACATCGCGTAGGTCTTGTCGCGGTCCTCGATGCGCACCTTGAGCAGGCGCCGCGTGTCCGGATTGAGCGTCGTCTCCCACAGCTGCTCCGGGTTCATCTCGCCCAGGCCCTTGAAGCGCTGGACCGAGATCGCCTCGGGGCGGATGCCGTCGTCGCGCGCGCGGTCGCGGATCGACTTCAACTCATCTTCATCCAGCGCGTAGAGCTTGCGTGCCGGCCGCTTGCCGTGGCCCGGAAGGTCGGCCTTGTAGAGCGGGGGATACGCGATGTAGATGTGTCCGCGCTCAATCAGCTTCGGGAAGTGGCGGTAGAAGAGCGTGAGCAGCAGCACCGAGATGTGCGCGCCGTCGACATCGGCGTCGGTGAGCGAGGCAATCTTTCCGTAGCGCAGGCCGGAGAGGTCCGGCTCGTCGCCTTCGCCATGGGGATCGACTCCGATCGCCACGGCGATGTCGTGGATCTCCGCGTTGGAAAAGAGAAGCTCGCGCTTCACCTCCCAGGAATTGAGCGCCTTGCCGCGCATCTTGTAGATCGCCTGGTAGCGCTTGTCGCGCGCCTGCTTCGCGGAGCCCCCGGCGGAATCACCCTCGACGAGGTAGAGCTCGTTCTCCGCGGTATCGGTCGATTCGCAGTCGGTGAGTTTCTCCGGAAGGATGACGACACTCGAGGATTTCTTGCGCTCGACCTTCTGCACCGAGCGCATGCGCTCGACCGCCTGGCGGATGGCGAGCTCCGAGATCTTGCGGCCGTGCTCGACATGCCGGCTCATCCAGAGCTCGAACGGGTCGCGCACCATGCTCGAGACGAGCTTCACGGCATCGCGGTTGGAGAGCTTCTCCTTGGTCTGGCCGTGAAACTGGGGCTCCAGCACCTTGGCCGAAAGAAAGTAGATGGTGCGCGACCAGACATCGTCCGCCTGGAGCTTGATGCCGCGCGGCATCATGTTGTGGTGCTCGGCAAAGGCCTTGACCGCCTCGAACAGGCCGTCGCGGAGCCCCGCCTCGTGCGTGCCGCCCGCAGGCGTCGGAATGAGGTTGGCGTAGGACTCGCCGCTTCCTTTTGCTTCCTCGACGAAGGCAAAGGCCCAGGCGGCGCCTTCACCGACTGCGAAGCCATTGCCATCCTGCACGTACTTCTCTCCGTCGAAGACCGGGGCGACGGGCTGTGCGTCCGCCAGCAGCTCCGTGAGATAACCCTTCATGCCCTCGGGGTAGCTCCAGGTACGGGTCGTCGTCTCCTTCGCGCCTTCGATGTTGAGCGTCACCTTGACGCCCGGGAGCAGGACCGCTTTGGAGCGGACAATGCGCTCGAGATCGGGCAGCGAGACCTTGGGTGAATCGAAGTACTTGCGGTTTGGCCAGATGTGAACCGAGGTTCCCGTGTCGTTCTTCCCGCAGTTCCGCACCTTTTTCAGCTTGCGCGCGACAGCGCCATCCGCGAACGCCATTGCGTGCACACCGCCTTCGCGCTTGACCTCGACCTCGAGGCGCTCGGAGAGCGCGTTCGTCACCGAAACGCCCACGCCGTGAAGCCCGCCGGAGAACTTGTACGGGGCGTCCGCGTCGGTGCGGGCGAACTTCGCGCCGGCATGGAGCTCGGTGAATACGAGCTGGACGGTGGGAATCTTCTCCTCGGGATGGAGGCCGACCGGGATGCCGCGCCCATTGTCGGTTACCGTCACCGAGCCGTCACGGTGGACGGTAACGTCGATGCGATCGGCGTGCCCGCCGAGACCTTCGTCCGCCGCGTTGTCGATCGCTTCCTGGATGATGTGGGTCGGGTCGCTCGTCCGGGTATACATCCCGGGCAGCCGCTGCACCGGCTCGATGCCCCGCAGTTTCTTGACTGAGCTCTCGTCGTATTTCTTCGCCGCCATGCTCTCCCGTCGCTCGATAGAAGACCCGCCCGCGCGCGGGCGCGAGTTGCAGGACGTAGCGTACCGCATTTTCCGCTGTGGTACTACTTCCTCCAGCGCAATGTCGTTCGCGAGCGACAACGCCTTGGTGCTAGCATCGCGGCGGGAGGTCCGAATGCCTGACGATATTTTCAAGCCCGCGCCCGGCGTCTTTGAAGCGGCGCGCACCCGGCGCTCGATCCGCGCCTATCAACCGAAGCCCGTGCCGACCGACATCGTGCGCGAGATCGTCGCCCTCGGCCGGCATGCGCCGAGCGGCTCGAACATCCAGCCGTGGCGCGTCCACGTGATGACGGGCGCGACGCTCGCGCGCGTCGGCTCGGCGATCCAGCGCGCGTTCGTGACCGATGAGCCGGGACACCAGCGCGACTACAACTACTACACCGATCCGATCGAGGAGCCCTACCTCGCGCGACGGCGCCAGTGCGGCTGGGGACTTTACGGCACGCTCGGCATCAAGCGCGGCGAGCACGAGAAGTCAAAGGCCTACCGCGCGACCAACTACAACTTCTTCAGTGCGCCCGTGGGAATCATCTTTACGATCGAGCGCAAGCTCGAGCGCGGCAGCTGGCTCGATTACGGCATGTTTCTTCAGACCATCATGCTCGCTGCCCGGGCAAAGGGGCTGCACACCTGCCCGGAAGCGGCGATCGCGAGCTACCCGGACATCGTGCGTCGGGAGCTCGAAATTATGAACGACTGGATCGTGATCTGCGGCATGGCGATGGGGTACGCCGACCCCGCGGCGGTGATCAACACGTTTCGGCCGCCGCGGATCGAGCTCGACGAATACGCCGTCTTTCTCGACTGATTTCGTGTGAGCCAAAAGCACAGACACGAAGGACTCGAAGGACTCGAAGGATTACCTGCATAATGAGATCGCGAGCGGCTCTGACCCTGCTTGTGGGAACGGCCATCGTGTGGGTCGCTCCGCTGCTCGGTCTCCTCGCGACGGGACAATCGGTTCAACGTTACACCGCGTTTCCGCCTCGAACGCTCGCGGTCGCTCACGCGCCTTTTGTGTGGGGTGCATTCATCATGCTTTCGATCCCGACGCTCGGCGTGCTGACGCTGTTTGGCGTAGCGCTTGCGCGCGCGCGGCCGCAAGCAGCGTCGCGCCGGACGGGCGCCTTTCCGTGGTGGGGATGGCTGGGGCTCGCCCTGATTGCCGCCGGCTGGATCCTCGCGTGGACGGACGGTCTCGTGTCACCGGGCTGGCGGCGCCACACCTTTACTCCGCTGTGGCTGGGCTACGTCGTCACGGTAAATGCGCTGGTATTCCGCGGCACGGGCCGCTCGCCGCTGACCCACCGTACCGGTTGGTTTCTGGCGCTCTTCCCGGTGGGCGCCTTGTTCTGGTGGCTGTTCGAGCATTTGAACCAGTTCGTGAACAACTGGTACTACAGCGGAGTTCACGCAACCAGCGACTGGGACTACTTCCTGCAGGCAACGTTGCCGTTTT
>DASPGR010000331.1:0-23116 GCA_035620515.1 Burkholderiales bacterium
CCTGCGGCTCGAAGCCGGCGCTGCGCGCGAGGTCCTGGAACTCGCCGACCGCGTACTTGTAGGAGTTCTCGGTGTGGATCGTTTCCCCGCGCCGGAATACGAAGGTGCGGTTCGCGATCACTGCCTGCTGGTCCCGCAGGCTCTCGAGGTGCATCTCGATGCGGCCGAGTTCTTCGTTGTAGAAAGCGCGATGCCGGAAGGCTCTTGTATCGATGTCCGCACCCAGCTCGCGCTTGATGCGTGCGAGCAGGTTCAGGTTGAACTCCGCGGTAACTCCCTGGGCGTCGTCGTAGGCCGCGTGCAGCGTCCGGGGATCCTTCTTGAGATCAACCCCCACCAGCATGGCGCCGCCGGGACGGCCCACTGACCTCGCGTTCCTGAGAAACGAGATCGCCTCGGGCACGGTGAAATTCCCGATGGTCGAGCCCGGGAAGTAAATGACCCGGCGGTTTCTCCGGAACCGGTCGATTCCGGGCACTGCAAGAGGACGCGAGTAGTCGGCACAGACTGCGATCACGGCGACTTCGGGGAAATCGCGGGCGAGCTCCGAGGACAAGCCACCGAGCTGGGCGGCGGCGATATCGATCGGCACATAGGCTGCGGGGGCGAGGGCTTCTACCAGGATCCGGGTCTTGCGCCCGCTGCCGCTGCCGTACTCGATCAGGACGCAGCGAGGCCCGAGGAGTCGGGCCATGTCGCGCGCCTTGTCCCGCATGAGCGCGATTTCAGTGCGCGTGGGGTAGTACTCGGGCAGCTCGCAGATCGCCTCGAAGAGCTCCGATCCGCGCTCGTCGTAGAAGTACTTTGGGGAAAGGGTTTTCTGAGCGCGCGATAACCCGGCAATCACATCGCGCTTGAAGTCGCCGGTGTCCGGGCCGAGGTCATGATAGGAAACGCGCGATGCGCTGCCTCGCGCCATCTGGGAAGTCCTCCTCGATGCGGCCCCTTGGGGGGCCGTCGGATCTTATTATGACAGCGTCCGGGACGCCGGGTGCTGCAGCCTGCCGATCAGCTTCCGGAGGACTCGGCGAGGACGTAGGTCTCCATCCACTTTCTGATGCGGTTCGCGTCGCCAATCCGGGTCAGCGTGCCCCACGAGTGGAGCAGCACGATGACGACCGGCCGCGACTGAATCATGGCCTGGAGCACGAGGCAGCGGCCCGCTTCGCTGATATAGCCCGTCTTCGACAGGCCGATCTCCCACTGCGGGTTCTTGACCAGCCTGTTCGAGTTCGTGTACTGCAGCTGCTGTCCGCTGGACAATGTCACCGTGTGCTCGGATTCGGTGCTGAATTCGCGGATGAGCGGGTAGCCGTAGGCGGCACGGACGAGCCGTCCGAGGTCCTCCGCCGTCGAGACGTTGCGGCTGGAAAGGCCCGTGCCATCCACGAACTCGGTGTTCCACATCCCCAGCACGGTGGCCTTGCGATTCATTGCGGCAATGAAGGCTTCGCGGCCGCCGGGATAGGCGCGGCTCAGGGCTGCAGCCGCGCGGTTCTCGGACGCCATCAGAGCCAATTGCAGCAGGTCCTTGCGCGTGAGCATCGCCCCGACGTTCAGCCGCGAGGTCGTGCCTTTGATCCTGTCGAGGTCGTCCTTGGTGATGACGACCATATCGTCGAGGGACAGCTTCGCATCCAGCGTCACCATCGCCGTCATGAGCTTGGTGATCGATGCGATCGGCACCACTTCGCTGGTGTTCTTCGCGTAGATGACGCGATCGCCTTCCAGGTCCAGCACCAGAGCCGATGAGGATTTCACCTGGAGCGCCGCCGAACGGACCGCGGCGACGGGCTGCGTCTGGGCAAACGCCGTGCCGGACACGGCTATACCAAAAGCAACAGCGAGAAATAGCGGTTTCAAACGACCCCCCCTGTAATGTCCCGGCCCAAATGTCGATTCAAAGCGCCAAATTACGTGGCAAAAATACAGGGTTACAGCTCATTTATCAACCAATTTTTTAACAATTGGGGGGCGGAAGGCCGGAATCCGGCCCCCGAGGAGGCAAAAAAAACTCCGCTCGGGACAGTGTGGGTTGTCCCGGCGGAGGTTAAAGAGGCCACGCAATCACCCGCTCAGCACAGGTCATTGCAACTGCCAGGCCTCCGAGGAGGAAGGTCCGTACTGCTTGCTGAGGCTCGCGAGGCCGTAAACGCTGCCTCGCAACAATTGCGGGCACAGTAGCGTCCGAGACTTACGGTAGCCTTACAGGGCGGGTTGTCACGTGGCCGCGCGTGCAAAAGTGCGCGGTCGCGCGGGGGGGAATGCCGCGCTGCGATACACTATTCGTCCCCGGAATTCCCGGGAGAGCCGCGATGCGTATTCTGATTGTCGAAGACGATCCCGTTCTGGCCGACGGCCTCACCCGTTCCCTGCGCCAGGCGGATTTTGCCGTCGACTGCGTGACCGATGGCGCGCAGGCCGACCACATTCTCGTCGGCCAGAACTACGACCTCGTGATCCTCGACCTGGGTCTTCCCAGGATCGAAGGTTTCGAGATACTGCGGCGGCTGCGCCGGCGCGGCTCCAGGGTACCGGTGCTCGTTCTCACTGCGCGCGACGCCCTCGAGGACCGCGTGAAAGGGCTCGATCTCGGCGCCGACGATTACCTGACCAAGCCCTTTGACCTGCCCGAGCTCGAGGCTCGGGTGCGGGCGCTCATACGCCGGGGGCAGTCAGGCGGAAGCTCGCTTCTTTCCTGCGGCACGCTGACGCTGGATACCGGGGGGCGCCGCGCAACGCTGAACGGGGCCGCGATAGAGCTCTCTGCGCGTGAGCTCGGTGTCCTGGAAGTCCTGATGATGCGCAGCGGCCGAGTCGTTAACAAGGAGCAGCTTGCCGAGCAGCTCTACGGGTGGGACGAGGAAGTGGGCGCGAACGCGATAGAGGTCTACATTCACCGGCTGCGCAAGAAGCTCGAGCCCGGCGGCGTATCGATCCGCACCATCCGGGGGCTCGGCTATCTCCTTGAGAAGCCGGGGCATGCGCAGAACTAGGACCCTCCGCCGCCAGCTGATCGCGTGGCTCTCCGCACCGCTCGTGGTGCTGTGGTCGGTCAGCATCTACGTCAACTTCGACATCGCCAGGCAGTTCGTCAACCTCGCCTATGACCGGGCGCTGCTTGAAGTCGCGCTCGACATGGGCCGGAACATCAGGCACATCAACGACCAGAGCTATCTCGACCTGCCCGACGTAGCGCTCCAGATGCTGCAGACCCGTCAATCCGGGCCCTTGCGCTACCTTGTCACGGGCCCGCAGGGCGAGTTCATCAGCGGCGAGCCCTCCTTCCCGTCCCCGGAGGATTCCGGCCTCGACCGCGTCCGCTACTACGACGATTTCTTCCTCGGCCGCGCATTGCGTGTCGTCGCGTTGCGGGTCCCGGTGCAGCCTGGCTCGGGCAGGGGCGCGGTTCTGATCCAGGTCGGCGAGCACGTCACGCTGCGAAGCGAGTTTGCGAGGCAGCTCCTGTTGCGAATGGTGCTGCCGCAGGCATTGCTCATCTTCCTCGCCATGGTTGCGGTCTGGTACGGAACGGGGCGCGGGCTGGCTCCGCTCTCGGTTCTTCGGCGCGAGATCGAGCGGCGCTCTCACCGCGACCTTTCCCCGCTTACCGAGTCGGCGGTCCCGCGCGAAGTGCAGCCGCTCATACATGCCATGAACGGGTTCCTGGAGCGATTGAGCGCATCGATCTCGGCGCAGCAGCGCTTCATCGCGGACGCCGCGCACCAGCTCCGGACCCCGATCGCCGGGCTCAAGACGCAGACCGAACTGGCGCTGCGCCAGGCGCAAGGGTCGGAGGCAAGAACCACGCTCAATCAGATGCACACTGCCACCGATCAGCTGACCCGGCTCGTCAACCAGCTTCTCTCGCTCGCGCGTGCCGAACCCGATGCAAGGCGCAGCGGCGAAATCGGTCGCATCGACCTCGCCGAACTCGCGCGCGAGTTCACGACCGAATGGGTGCCGCGTGCGCTCGCGCGGGAAATCGATCTCGGTTTCGATGGGCCCTCGGAGAACGTATTCATCGAGGGCGACGCCTTCCTCCTCCGCGAGATGCTCGGCAATCTGCTCGATAACGCGATCCGCTACACGCAGGCGGGCGGTCATGTGACATTGCGGGTGGAGATTTCGGGGGACGCCATCGTCCTTACCGTGGAAGACAATGGACCCGGGGTGCCCGCCGGCGACCGCGAACGCGTATTCGAGCGCTTCTATCGGGTCCTGGGCACGGGGGTGGACGGCTGCGGGCTGGGTCTTGCCATCGCGCGCGAGATCGCGCTGCGCCATCGAGCAGAGATCAACCTCGAAACAGGTGCGGGCGGCCGAGGAACCGTGGTACGGGTTCGTTTCCCGCGCATGACGACAGCTGTTTGATTCGGCCCGGCTACCCGGCCGCGAGCCGCGCCTCGGCTGCCGCCTTCTCGTGAGCTGCGGCCTCTTGCTGCAGCGACCACATCCGTGCATACGCAGCGCCGCGCGCGAGCAGCTCGCGGTGCGAGCCGCGCTCGATGATGCGCCCGCCCTCGAGCACGAGTATCTGGTCGGCGTCCATCACCGTCGAGAGGCGATGCGCGATGACGAGGGTGGTGTGGCCGCGCGCAATGCGGGCAAGCTGTTCCTGGATGCCCTGCTCCGTCGCCGAATCAAGCGCCGAGGTCGCCTCGTCGAAAATCAGGATTCGCGGGTTCTTGAGGACAGCCCGCGCAATCGCAACGCGCTGCTTTTCCCCGCCCGAGAGCTTTAACCCGCGCTCGCCGACGGCGGTCTCGTAGCGGTCCGGCAGGGCCTCGATGAAGTCATGGATATGCGCCGCCCGGGCCGCGGCGATGACCTCCTCGCGCGTCGCCTCCGGGCGTCCGTACTGAATGTTGTAGTAGATGCTGTCGTTGAAGAGGACCGTGTCCTGGGGCACGATCCCGATCGCCGCGCGCAGGCTCGACTGCGCAAGGTCCCGCACGTCGACGCCGTTCACGGTGATGCGCCCCGCGGAGACATCGTAGAAGCGGTAGAGCAGGCGCGCGAGCGTGGATTTGCCTGAACCGCTCGCCCCCACCACCGCAATCGTGCGCCCCGGAGGGATCTCGAAGCTCACGTCGAACAGGATCTGGCGTCTCGGATCGTACGAGAACTCGACGTTCTCGAAGCGCACGAGGGCGGCGCCCGGCGGCACCGGCACTGCGCCCGGACGGTCCTCGATCTCGCGGTTCTGCTCGAGCAGCTGGAACATGCGATCCATGTCGATCAGCGACTGCTTGATCTCGCGGTAGACCATGCCGAGGAAGTTGAGCGGGATATAGAGCTGGATCAGGAGCCCGTTCACGAGGACGAGGTCGCCCAGCGTGAGATCGCGCGCCGCCACCCCTTCGGCCGCCAGGATCATGAGCGCCGTCACCGCCACCGCGATGATGAGGCTCTGGCCGATGTTGAGCAGCCCGAGCGAGGCCTCGCTCTGCACGGCAGCCGACTCGTACTGATTGAGATGCTCGTCGTAGCGCCGCGCCTCGTACTCCTCGTTGTTGAAGTACTTGACCGTCTCGTAATTGAGCAGGCTGTCGATGGCGCGCGTGTTGGCCCGGGAGTCGAGCTCGTTCGCCCGGCGCCGGATGCCGATCCGCCATTCGCTGATCGCGAAGGTATACGCGAGATAGACGACGACCGCCGCAAAGGTGACTCCCACGAAGCGCCAGTCGAACTTCGCATAAAGCACCGCGGCGACGAGCGCGAACTCCAGGATCACCGGGATGATTGAGAACAGCATGTAGGTCAGCAGCGTCGAGATGCCGCTCGATCCGCGCTCGATGTCGCGCGAGATGCCGCCCGTCTGCCGCTCGAGGTGAAACCGGAGCGAGAGGGCGTGCAGGTGCCGGAACACGTTCAACGCAATGCGCCGGATGGCGCGCTGGGCGACGCGCACGAACACGACATCGCGCAGCTCGGCGAAGAGTGTCGTCGAGAGCCGCAACGCTCCATAGGCGAGAAGAAGCGCGAACGGAACAGCGATCACCGCCTGGCTCGGTTCGAGCGCGTCCACCACCTCCTTGAGGACCAGCGGCACGCCCACGTTCGCCAGCTTGGCCGTGACGAGAAATGCGAGCGCAAGCACGACGCGCCAGCGGTACTCCCACAGGTATGGCACGAGCGTCGGCACGACGCGCCATTCACGGTTTCGGGAATCCGTGCTTCGGGTCGACGGCGCGGGCGCGCCGCGAGTGACGTTGGCGAGTGGCATCGTTAACTATTACCGCGCAATCCTAACACGCGGCGAGCGGACCACTTTTGTCGGTCCCTGCGCCGAGCCTGTCGCCCGTGAGCGACGCGACCGGTACAAAAAAAGGCGCGGGGATTAGCCGCGCCAAAAAGTACCAAAGGAGGAGGATGAAAACACGGAGCGGGATCGCCCCATGCCTTCGCCCCATACGATGCAAGAGGAATGCCAGGAGAGGGTGTCGCGCAAATCAAGGGCTTACCGATTCGGCTTTCGGCGCAGGTGTCGAAATTCGCCACACTCGCGTGACGATCTCGACGCGTTGGGAAGCTGCTCGGTTGCGCCCGTCCGGAAAGTGTGACTTTTGCCAGCGCTCACAGATGTTAAGTGAATTCGTCGGCGCGTCCGTACGCGAACAGCCCCGTCAACAGCCGCGCGAGTCCGTAGGAGACCCAGGTCATCGCCCGCACCCAAAGTCGCTGGCGCTTCCAGTCCTGGGGCGCGAGCCGCCTGGCGCCGGTTGCCATTGCGCTTGCAAGACTGTCCCGCAGCTCGCCCGCGAATGCACGGTCCTCGATCACAACGTTGGCCTCGCGCGCGAGGAGCAGGCTGAACGGGTCGATGTTCGAGGATCCGACGGTTGCCCAGTAACCGTCGATGACGGCCACCTTCGCGTGCAGGAAGCTCTTGTGGTACTCGTGGATTTCGATCCCCCCATCGAGAAACGCTCCGTACAGCGCCCGCGACGCATAATGCAGCAATACGTACTCCACCCGCCCCTGAAGCAGCAGCACCACGCGCACGCCGCGCGCCGCTGCATCCATCAGCGCGCGGCGGAAGTGGATGCCGGGAAAGAAATAGGCATTCGCGATGATGAGCTCCTCGCGCGCGCCTTCGATTGCCGAAAGATATGCCTGCTCGATGTCGCGGCGGTGGCGGATGCTGTCCCGCACCAGAAACGCCGCGCGCTGCCCGCCGCGTGGCGCGCTGAACGGCCCCATCTCGCGCAGTTGCCGCCAGCCCGATCTGAACTGCGTTGCCGATACGAGCGCCCAGAGCCGCCTCGCTGCCACATGGACGTGCGTAACAAGGGGCCCCTCGATGCACACCGCGTAGTCGAAGCGCGGCGGCGTATGTCCCGGCGTGTGCATGTCGTCGATGATGTTGATGCCCCCGACGAACGCGATATGCGCGTCGACCACCGCGATCTTGCGGTGCAGGCGCCGCAGGCGGGTGCGCCGGAAGCTCCACGATGAAGCGTCGGGGCGAAATACCAGGAAATTGACTCCTGCCTCCTTGAGCCCCGCGATGAACTCGGCGGGCAGATCACTGGAGCCGAATCCGTCGACCATGACGTTGGTCGTGACCCCGCGCTGCGCCGCGCGCCGGAGAGCCGCGGCGATCGCCTCGCCCGCCGCGTCGTTCTCGAATATGTAGGTCTCGAGGTGGATCTCGCGGCGGGCAGCGTCGAGCGCCGCCTCGAGGGCGGGGAAATACTCGACCCCGCTCTCGAGCAGGGTGACGCGGTTGCCGTCGACCAGCGCGGCCATCGTGAGCCCGCTACAGGCGCACCAGCGTCGCCGCGAGCGCGGCGTGGTCGGAAATGCGTGCCCAGGTGCGGCCGTGGTGCACGTGCGCGTGCCGCACCTGGAAGCCGCGCAGGTAGATCCGGTCGAGCGACATGAGCGGCAGCGCCGCTGGAAAACTGCGCGCCGGGGCGCCGTTTGCAAGCTCGAACACTTCGTACAGGTTGAGCGGGTGCGCCAGCTCCTGGGTGGCGCGGTAGCGCCAGTCGTTGAAATCGCCGGCAACGATCAACGGGGCGTCCGGCGGCACGAGTCGTTCGATGCGCTGACGCAGCCGCTCCAGCTGCCGGCCGCGGCCCCGCGCCAGCAGCCCGAGATGCACGCACACGCAATGCAGCGGCTCGCGCCAGCGCGGAGGCTGGATCTCGCAATGAAGCAGTCCGCGCTTCTCGAGGCGGTGAGCCGAGATGTCCTGGTTGTCCCACCGCAGAATCGGAAAGCGGGAGAGGATGGCATTGCCGTGATGCCCGGCGTCATAGACCGAATTCTTGCCGTAGGCGTACTGGCGCCACACCGAGTCGGCGAGAAACTCGTACTGCGGCGCGGCCGGCCACTCGCTGTAGCGCGAGGCATGCCGCTCGTGGCTCCCGTGCACTTCCTGCAGGAACACGATATCGGCACCCAGCATGCGCAGCCGCTCGCGCACCTCGTGGATCACGAGGCGCCCCCGGAAGAACGAGAAGCCCTTGTGGATGTTGTAGGTCGCCACCCGCAACGTGCGCGCGGCGCCCGGCTGGGTCAGAGAAGTCTCGTTATCACGCACTGCGGGCCGCTCCCCGGGAAAGCCGCGTCTCCTTCAATCGCGCGCGGGCGGGTAGGCAGGCACGCCACCCGCGCAGCAATGCACGCCACCTTCAAAGGAATGAACGGTAATTTACTTGACCGCAAGCATGCGGTCGAGGGCGATACGGGCGGGTTCGGCGTCCCGCGCCGGCACCTTGATCCGGTTGACGACTCTCCCGGCGACGAGGTTTTCGAGCGACCAGGCGAGGTGCTGCGGGTCAATGCGTGCCATGGTGGAGCACATGCACACCATGGGCGACATGAACTGGACGACCTTGCCCTGCGGCCGGAACTGCTCGGCGATGCGGTTGACGAGGTTCAGCTCCGTGCCCACGAGCCAGCGCGTGCCCGGCGGGCTCGCGGCAATGGTGCGAATGATGAAGTCGGTGGAGCCAACGTAATCCGAGAGCTTGCACACGTCGAACTTGCACTCCGGGTGCGAGATCACCATCCCGCTTGGATACTGATCGCGCCAGCGCAGGATGTGCTGCGGCTGGAACATCTGGTGTACCGAGCAATGCCCCTTCCACAGCAGGATCTTCGCCATCTTGATCTGCTGCGGGGTTAGTCCGCCCAACTCCTCGTCGGGATCCCACACCAGCATCTCGGCGAGCGGGATGTCCATGAGATAGCCCGTCCAGCGTCCCAGATGCTGGTCGGGAAAGAACAGCACCTTCTCGCGCCGCTTGAACGACCACTCGAGGATGCCGCGCGCGTTAGACGATGTGCAGACGATGCCGCCATGCTCTCCGCAAAATGCTTTTAGGTCCGCGGCGGAGTTGATATAGGTCACCGGTGTCACGTGCTCGTCCGGATCGAGCACCGTCGAGAGCTCGCGCCATGCGCGCTCCACCTTGGAGAGGTTCGCCATGTCGGCCATGGAGCACCCGGCGCTCAAGTCCGGAAGAACCGCCACCTGGTCCGGCTTCGACAGGATGTCGGCGACCTCCGCCATGAAATGCACGCCGCAGAAGACGATGTACTGCGCATCGGTCTCGGCCGCGAGGCGGGACAGCTGCAGCGAGTCGCCGGTGAGATCCGCGTGCCGGTAGACGTCGGCGCGCTGGTAATGGTGCCCGAGGATGACAGCGCGCTGGCCGAGCGCGGTCCTTGCGGCCCGGATCCGCGGTTCGCATGCCTCGTCGGCAAGCGGCTTGAAGCTTTCGAATGCGATCGTTGCAGCGTCCATTGCGTTGCGCAGCTAATGGAGGATCGGAAACATTATCATACTATGACAGGATTTCCACTCGGTACGATCCCGCCCCGGCACCGGAGTCCGCAATCTGGTCAGGGTTTTTTTGCGGTGCGCTGCGGCAATTCCCGGATCGCCTCGGCATTGGTCCAGGAAAACACTTTCCGCGCCGCCGCCTCCCATGGAAGCCATTCGTAGCGAAGATGCTCGCGCGGCTCCAGCACCACCGCCAGCGTGCGGGGCGCGCACAGTCCGAAAACGTGCTCGACATTGTGCGTGACTCCCGGCGCGTAACGGCCGCGCCAGTTTTGGTAAATCTCGAACTCGTTCTGCTTGTGCCAGTCGCTCAACTCATAGCGACCGGCATCGAGGCCGGTCTCCTCCCGCAGCTCGCGCACAGCCGTCTCCTGAAGGCTTTCGCCCTCATGCTGGCTGCCGGTGACCGACTGCCAGAATCCCGGGCGGTCGGCGCGCTCGAGCAGCAGCACCTCCAGCGCCGGGGTGTGCACGAGCACCAGCACGGAAACGGGTATCTTGTACTTCACGACCGCCTGAACGGCGGAACCGTCAGTCCGGGCACCGGGCGGTCGAGCAGCACGATGAAAATGCGGCCCCGCTCTTTCCAGTAGTTGGCGGCATCACGAAAAACTTCAAGGGCCGTTGCAAAGTCGTCGAGCGCGGCCGCGGCGAGGGTCGCGCCACCATGCCAGACGATCACGTAGCCGCGCCCCGGGCGCCACGAAAAATCCCGGAGGCAGTCGGAGAGCGCATCCCAGTTCGAGCCGAACGAATCGGGAAAATCCAGGCTGAACGCGCACGCTTCGAGCAGGCTTTCCTTGTCGCGCGCGCCCGATGTATCGAGCTCCATCCACGCAAGGTTCTGCTCCGTGGCCGCGCGCTTCAGCGCCGCGGCGTCCGCCGGCATGGCATAGACGCCCGAGCGCTCGGGAGCCAGAATCGGACGATGGTCGCGCTTACCCGTCACCGTTCACCCGCAGGGGGTTTCTCCTGGATCCGCATGAAGCTCCGGTAGTGATCGTCAGTATAGTAGAGCTCGCCGCCGCGTCCGGCGACGATGCGACGCGCACCGCGGTGCGCGAGGCCCGGCGTGCGCACGGTGTACTCCCGGTAATAGCCAGTCGCGTGCCGGGGGAGCCTTTTCTCGTAGTTGTGGAACACCGTACCGTCGCGCTCATGGGGATACGGCCCGCCTCGCTCGATGAGCCGGATCGTCGCGCGCGCTTCCGCGGGAAGCTCCGCAATGGCGATTTCCGGCGGCGACCCGGGCGCCGCATCCTGCCCCTGCAAAAGCGCCGCTGCGCCAAAGGCGAGCAGGCACACGGCCGTCAAAAATGCCGCCGTAAGGCGGCGCCACCTAGGGGTCACCGTTCACTGGTCACCGGTCACGGCTCTTGGCGTCGCAGCCTTATGTGAAGCTCGCGCAGTTGCCGCTCGTCGACCGGGCTCGGCGCCTGCGTCAGGAGACATTGCGCACGCTGGGTCTTCGGAAACGCGATCACATCGCGGATCGACTCCACTCCCGCCATCAGCGCCACGATGCGGTCAAGCCCGAACGCGATGCCGCCGTGCGGCGGCGCCCCGTACTGCAGCGCCTCGAGCAGGAATCCGAACTTGGCCTGCGCCTCGTCGGCGCCGATGCCGAGCGCGCGGAAGACCTTCTGCTGCACCTCCTGCCGGTGAATTCGCACCGAGCCGCCGCCGATCTCCCAGCCGTTCAGCACCATGTCATGCGCCTTGGCACGCGCGGCACCCGGGTCGGACTCGAGCAGGTCTTCGTGGCCGTCGGCGGGCGATGTGAAAGGATGGTGCATCGCGACCCAGCGCTTCTCGGTCTCGTCATACTCGAACATGGGAAAATCGAGCACCCAGAGCGGCCGCCAGCCCGGCTGCGCAAGCCCGCGCTCATGCCCGAGCTTTGCGCGCAGCGCGCCGAGCGCCTCATTGACGATGCGCGCGCGATCCGCGCCGAAGAAGATCAAGTCTCCATCACGCGCTTCCGTGCGCTTCAGGATCGCATTGATCACGTCGGGCGACAGGAACTTGAGGATGGGCGACTGCAGGCCTTCCGCCCCGCGCCCGATCGCATTGACCTTGATGTACGCCAGCCCTTTTGCGCCGAACTGCTTGACGAACTCCGTGTAGCCATCGATCTCGCTCCGCGTCAGCGTGCCCCCCTGCGGGAGCTTGAGCGCAGCAACGCGCCCATCCTTGAGGAGCGCAGCTTCCCGGAACACCTTGAATTCGACCTCCTTCACCGCATCGGTCAACTCCGTCAGCTCGAGCGGCACGCGCAGGTCCGGCTTGTCGGATCCGAAGCGCGACATGACCTCCGCGTAGGAGAAACGCGGAAACGGATCGGGCAGCTCGACTTTCATCACTTCCCTGAAAACCTGGCGCACGAGCTGCTCCATGATGCGCGTGATGGCGTCCTGATCGAGAAACGAGGTTTCGATGTCGATCTGCGTGAACTCGGGCTGGCGGTCCGCGCGCAGGTCCTCGTCGCGAAAGCACTTCACGATCTGGTAGTAACGGTCGAAGCCCGCCATCATCAGCATCTGCTTGAAGAGCTGCGGCGACTGGGGCAGCGCATAGAATTGCCCGGGATGGACACGCGAGGGCACCAGGTAGTCGCGCGCCCCCTCGGGCGTCGAGCGTGTGAGCATCGGCGTCTCGATGTCGATGAACCCCTCGCCGTCGAGGAACCGGCGCACGGCCATCGCCGCGCGGTAGCGCAGCTTCAGGTTGCCCTGCATGAAGGGCCGGCGCAGATCGAGCACGCGATGCTCGAGGCGGACCGTCTCCGAGAGATTTTCCTCGTCGATCTGGAAGGCGGGCGTGAGCGCCGGGTTGAGTATGGTGATCTCGCGCGCCAGCACCTCGACCTCGCCGCTAGGCAGATCGGGATTTACCGTGCCGGCCGGTCGCTCGCGAACCCTTCCCGTGACGGCGATGACGTATTCGCCGCGCACCCGGTCCGCGGTCCTGAAGGTCTCGGGCGTGTCAGGATCGCACACGACCTGGAGCAGCCCCTCGCGGTCGCGCAGGTCAATGAAGATCACCCCGCCGTGGTCGCGGCGCCGGTGCACCCATCCGTACACGGCCACCGTCTGACCCAGGTGCTTGCGGTTGATGAGTCCGCAGTACTCGCTTCTCATGAAAATCGTGATGGGTGATGAGTGATGGGTGATGAAAAACAAGAAACAGCGCCGGGAGTCGGCGCCGGCCACCGGTCACCGCTCACGGCTCACGCCTTTTTCTACAGGTTGACGGCCTCTTTGGATCGGATCATCGGCTGGCCAATGTTGGCTGCGCGCGAACCACCACTTGGCGCCACCACCCCCATCGAGATGACGTATTTGAGCGCCTCGTCGATGGTCATATCGAGCTCGACCACGTCAGCCCGCCGCATCATCATGAAGTAGCCGCTCGTCGGATTGGGCGTCGTGGGCACGTAGATGCTCACGTAGTCTCCCTCGAGATGCGATGCGACGTCGCCGCCCGGCACGCCGGTGAGAAAGGCGATCGTCCACGTGCCTTCCCGCGGCCACTGCACCAGCAACGCCTTGCGAAACGCCTGTCCGCCGGGGGCGAACAGCGTGTCGCTCACCTGTTTCACGCCCTTGTAGATGGAGTTGACGACCGGAATGCGCGCCAGAATCCGCTCCCAGAACACCACGAGCCGCTGGCCGATGATGTTTGCCGCCAGCACGCCGGTGACAAAAACGATGAGGACGGTCATCGCGACCCCGAACCCCGGAATATGCACACCGAGCCAGTTTTCCGTGCGGAACTGCGGCGGCAGCAGGTGGAGAATCTGATCGAGCGTGCCAACCAGAAGGCTGAGCACCCAAACGGTAATGACGAGCGGAACCCAGACCAGGAGGCCGGCAATGAAATAGCGTCTGATGTGGCTGGTCTTGGTCACGGCAGTACCGCGCTAGCGTGCCGGCGTGCGGCGGCACGCACCACGTGCGCCGGCCTCAAAACCGGCTGCGCGAGGTCGCGTCGGGCGCGAGGGCTAGCTGCATGCCGGGCAGGCGCCAGCACCACACGCGGCTTCGGATTTCGGGGTATCGGTTTTCGGGCTGTCACCGCCGGAACTCTCGGCGGGCTTGTCCTCTTTCTTCTTGGCAGCCGGTTTGGTGCCCTTGTTCTTGAAATCGGTCGCGTACCAGCCGGATCCCTTGAGCTGAAACCCGGCGGCGCTCACAAGCTTGGTGAGCTCGGGCTTGCCGCATTCCGGGCAGTCGGTGAGCGGAGCATCGTTCAGGCGCTGAAGGAACTCGCGCTGGATCCCGCACGCTCCGCAGCGATATTCGTAGATCGGCATGGCCTCTCCTACCCAAAAAAACGCTATAGCTTAACAGCTTACAACGTGGCTAACCAGATATGGTGACGGTTGCGGGGATTGCAAGCGTGGCCCGTCCCGTATAGCTTGGGCCCCGACGCCCCGCGTCCAGCGGGCCCACCGAGTCACGGAATGAATCAACGAATGCGCGGCCCAATCTGGCTCTGCTCGCTTGCGCTGATCACCAGCGTGCCGCTGCCCGCGCTCGGACAGGGCAAGGAAGCACCCGCTGAGGAGGAATCGGCCAACGTCTACATGACGGGTGCCGAGGTGCGCCCGACGGGTCCCATCCACGGGGACCTTGTCGTCGCAGCCGGGCGAATCAGCGTCGATCATGCAATCGGCGGCGATGCGGTTCTGGCGGCCGGCTCGATCGATGTTCGGGGCCCGATCGGAGGGGACCTGCGCATCGCCGGCGGTTTCGTGACGCTTACCGGACGCGTGCGGGGCGAGGCGCTGGCGGTGGCCGGAAGCCTTGCGTTCGGTCCCGACGCCGAGGTCGGGGGCCGGGCCTGGCTTGCCGGCGGAGACGTCGCGATTGCGGGCCGCTTCCGCCATGACGTCAAGGTATACGCTCGCAACATCCTCGTGATCGGGCAGGTCTCCGGAGACGTCCATCTTTTCGGGGCCACGATCGAGGTGCTGCCAAGCGCCCGCATCGACGGCAACCTCACCTACGTCAGCAATACCCCGATCAAGATACATTCCGGGGCCCGTGTGGCGGGCAAAGTCATTCGCGAGCCCGGCCGGCTGCCGACCCTGCGCCTGCCCGGCTGGCCACCGTTCCGCCCGCTGCTCATGTTCGGGCTGCTCGCGGCTGGCGCCGTGCTCCTGGCCCTCTTTCCGCGCTTTACCGCTTCCGCTGTCCAGACGGTACGGGCTTCGCCCTTGGGGAGCCTCGGCCTCGGCATCGCCATCTTCTTCAGCCTGCCTCCAGTCATGCTGCTGCTCGTCATCACCATCATCGGGATTCCGATTGCGCTGATGCTGGCAGGCCTTTATGCAGTCGCGCTGCTGGCGGGTTTTCTGATTGCCGCGTTCTTCGTCGGGGAGCGCCTGCTCAGGCTCGCGGGGCGGCGGGCGGCGCCAGGCGGCTACTGGGCGCGCGTCGGGATGCTCGCGGTTGCGCTCATCATCCTGTGGCTCGTGCGCCACGTTCCCTACGTCGGCGGCTTGCTGATCCTGGCGGCTCTCACGATCGGCCTGGGCGCAATGGCGCTCCAGGCGTTCAGCCACTACTCGACGCGCAACTGAGCGGTCTAGAAGGGGATATCGTCGTCCATCTGGTCGAAGCCGCCGCTCTTCTTGGGTTGGGGCTTGCCCCCGCCTGCGCCTGCGCCTGCGCCCGCTGTAGCGGGCTCGCGCGGAGCGCTCTCAGTTGCGCCGCCGCCACGCGTCCCGAGGAGCTGCATCCGGTCCGCGACGATCTCCGTCGAGTACCTCTCCTGCCCCTCCTTGTCCTGCCACTTGCGGGTGCGAATGCGGCCTTCGACGTAGACGGGTGAGCCCTTCTTCAAGTATTCCCCCGCAATCTCGGCAAGCTTCCCGAAGAACGCGATGCGGTGCCACTCCGTGTGCTCCTGCTGCTCGCCGCCCTTGTCCCGCCATTTTTCGGTCGTGGCGACGCGAATATTGGTGACCGCATCCCCGCTCGGCAGATAGCGCGTTTCCGGATCCGCGCCGAGATTGCCAATGAGTATCACTTTGTTGACCGATGCCATTTTGGGATTCCTTATATGAGGTCCAGAACCTGTTTCATATATAGGCGCGTGATGCGTTGCGGCCAGGACGAGGTGGATGCAAAGCGCCCGACGAAGGCCATATGTCGATATGGTCGAGGAGGGCAACGACGCAGCCGACCGTCCTGGCCGCAACCCGGAGGGACGGGGCGATCCGGGCGCATTTCTTCGTCGGGGCCCCTCGAAATATCGACATATTCCTTCAGGCCCTCCTCCTCGAACTGCATCCCGCATCGCCTCCGTCGCACACGTGCCTATATATGAAATAGGTTCTAGATATTAACGCGCAGACCGCGGCCGGGGATGACAGGCCTTTTCGATTACCGGGTTGGGGCCCCGGCGATCAGCTTGACCACATTCTCTTCGTCAAAACCGGTGCTGTCCACCGTCAAGTAGGCGCGACGCTCATGGCTCTCGACGCGCGCCTCGTGCACGCCCGGCAGCGCCCTTAAGCCTGCCTCAAGCCTGTCGGCCTGCGCCCCGTCGAGCGGGCGCAGGGCGTAGACGCGCGCACTGCGCACGGAGGGAACCTGGAGACCGCGCGCGATGGCAAGCCACAGTCCGAGCAGCAGGACATCGAGCACGACTATGCCCATCTCGCCCCATCGGCCGTAGAGATACCCCCCGCCGGCCGCGCCCGCAAACGTGCCGAGGAACTGCAGGCTCGTGAACACGCCGATTGCCACGCCCTTGGCCCCTGGCGGCGCGGTGCGGGTGACGAGAGAAGGCAGCGCCGCTTCCAACACGTTGAAGGCGGTAAAGAAAACGAGGAGCATTGCCGCAATCGTCCAGACCCCGGCGGAAACCCAGGGCAGGAGAACCTGGCTGGCGAGGAGCGTCGCCACAGCACCGATAAAGATCCGTCGCAGGCGCTCCGGGCGAGTGGTGCGAAGCACGGCGGGCACCATGAGCACGAAAGAGCCCACCATCACCGGAAGATAGACCTCCCAATGGTGGTCCACGGGGAGCCCGGCTGCACGCAACTCGAGAGGAACTGCAATGAAAAGTGCCATCAGGACAGCGTGCAGCGTGAAAATTCCGTAGTTGAGGCGCGCGAGTTGCGCGTCGCGCAGCACGCTGAAAAACTCGCGCATCCCGCCACGCGAGCTGTGCAGCTCCGGGAACTCGGGCGCGTCGGGTACCACCGCATAGACGACCCAGATTGCGATCAGTACCAGCACCCCGGTCATCACGAAGATGCCGGGAACGCCGATCATCCGGTTGAACCACGGGGCCAGGACGAGCGAGAGGGCGAAGGTCGCGCCGATCGTGGACCCGATTATGGCCATCGCCTTGGTGCGGTGCTGCTCGCGCGTGAGGTCGGCCGCCATGGCCATCACGGCAGCCGAGATCGCGCCCGCTCCCTGCAGCGTGCGTCCCAGGATCACCACCCAGATGTGGATCCCGAGCGCTGCGACAAAGCTGCCGATTGCAAAGACGGCAAGGCCTGCAAAGATCACGGGCTTGCGTCCGTAGCGATCCGACCACCAGCCGAAGGGGATCTGGAGGATGGCCTGGGTCAGCCCGTAGACGCCGATTGCAACGCCAACCAGCGTCAGGTTGTCTCCGCCGGGCAGCCCCTCCGCGTAGATCGCGAAAACCGGCAGGATCACGAACATGCCGAGCATCCGCAGCCCGAAGATGCTCGCCAGGCTGGCGGAAGCCCTGATTTCCTGTGGGCTCATGCGCGGCATGGGAAAGGGTACGGCGGTTGGGAAACGCGAAAAAACTTCGGTATATTAACAGGTTTAGCTACGCCTCAATCCCGCCATTGGCCACCCACCGCTCGACTGTCGTTCCCCTTCGGCCCTCCGGCCCTGAAGTGGCAAGGGGCGCCGACTACATCCGGGTCCGCGGCGCACGCACGCATAACCTCAAGAACATCAACATCGATCTGCCGCGCAACCGGCTGATCGTCATCACCGGACTCTCCGGCTCGGGGAAATCCTCGCTCGCGTTCGATACCCTTTACGCCGAGGGTCAGCGACGCTATGTCGAGTCGGTCTCCGCCTACGCGCGGCAATTCCTGCAGCTCATGGAAAAGCCCGACGTCGATTTGATCGAGGGGCTCTCCCCCGCCATCTCGATCGAGCAGAAGGCCACGAGCCATAACCCGCGCTCGACCGTCGGTACCGTGACCGAGATTCACGATTACCTTCGGCTGCTTTTCGCCCGCATCGGCGATCCCCATTGCCCGGAGCACCGCATCCGCCTCTCGGCGCAGAGCGTCGCGCAGATGGTCGATCACGTGCTCGAGCTGCCGCAGGACACGCGCCTCATGATCCTCGCGCCGCTGATCGTCGGGCGCAAGGGGGAGCAGGCTGACCTCTTCGAGGAGCTGCGCGCGCAGGGATTTGTGCGCCTCAGGATCGACGGCGTCGTTCACGAGATCGAGGAGTTGCCCAAGCTCAAGAAGAATCTCAAGCACACGGTCGAGGTCGTGATCGACCGGCTGAAAGTGCGAGCGGACGCCAAGCAGCGGTTGGCCGAGTCCTTCGAGACCGCTCTCCGGCATGCCGACGGGCGCGCGCTGGCAGTGGAGATGGATGGCGGAAAGGAGCACCTCTTCTCGGCAAAGTTCGCCTGCCCCGTCTGCAGCTATTCCCTGCCGGAGCTCGAGCCGCGCCTCTTCTCCTTCAACAACCCGATGGGCGCCTGCCCGCGCTGCGATGGGCTCGGCAGCGTGAGTTTCTTCGATCCCCGGCGCGTCGTGGCCTTTCCCAATCTGTCCCTCGCCTCGGGCGCGATCAAGGGCTGGGACCGGCGCAACCAGTTCTATTTCCAGATGCTGCAATCGCTCGCCGGCCATTACGGGTTCGACATCGAGGCGCCGTTCGAGCGGCTCCCCGACCGGGTGAAGGAGGCCGTGCTGAACGGCTCTGGTGACGAGAAAATCAGGTTCATCTACGTCGGCGAGCGCGGCAATCGCTATCCGCGCGAGCACACGTTCGAGGGCGTTATTCCGAATCTCGAGCGGCGCTACCGTGAGACCGAGTCCGCCGTGGTGCGCGAGGAACTCGCGAAGTACCTCAACACGCAGCACTGCCCCGAATGCGGCGGCACGCGTCTGCGGCGCGAGGCGCGTAACGTCACGGTCGCCGGGCGTGCCATCTACGATATCAGCGCGCTCACGCTGGCCAATGCCACCGAGTTCTTCGAAACACTCACGCTTTCCGGAGTGAAACAGTCGATCGCGGAAAAGATCGTCAAGGAGATCGTCACGCGCATCGCCTTCCTCAACAACGTGGGGCTCGACTATCTCTCGCTAGATCGCTCGGCCGATACGCTCTCGGGCGGCGAGGCCCAGCGCATCCGGCTTGCGAGCCAGATCGGCTCCGGCCTGACCGGCGTCATGTACGTGCTCGACGAGCCCTCGATCGGGCTGCATCAGCGCGACAATGCAAGGCTGCTCGCAACGCTGAAGCGCCTGCGCGACACGGGAAACACGGTCATCGTGGTCGAGCACGACGCCGAGGCGATCAACGCGGCGGATTACATCGTCGATATGGGTCTCGGAGCGGGGGAGCATGGCGGCGCCGTCGTCGCATGGGGGGCGCCCGCGGACATCGCGGCGCATCCGGAGTCCTTGACGGGCCAGTACCTGTCGGGGCGCCGCCGCGTCGAGGTGCCGGCGCTGCGTCACCGCGTCAATGCGAAGCGTCAGGTGACCATCGCGGGCGCCAGCGGTAACAACCTGAAGAACATTACGGTTGACATCCCCGTGGGCCTCTTCGTGTGCGTAACGGGCGTCTCCGGGTCAGGCAAGTCGACGCTGGTCAACGACACGCTCTACCAGGCGGTCGCGCGCCAGCTCTACGGCAGCGTTCTCGAGCCCGCTCCCTTCGAGACGATCAGTGGCGTGGAGCTCTTCGACAAGGTGGTGAGCGTCGATCAAAGCCCCATCGGCCGGACGCCGCGCTCGAACCCGGCGACCTACACCGCGCTCTTCACCCCGATCCGGGAGCTCTTTGCGGGTGTGCCCGAGGCGCGGGCGCGCGGCTATGGGGCGGGCCGGTTCTCGTTCAATGTGAAGGGGGGGCGCTGCGAGGCATGCCAGGGCGACGGCGTGCTCAAGGTCGAGATGCATTTCCTCCCTGACATCTACGTCGCGTGCGACGTATGCCGCGGCCAGCGCTACAACCGCGAGACGCTCGAGATCCAATACAAAGGGAAGAACATTCACGAAGTGCTGCAAATGACGGTCGAGCAGGCAGCGCTGTTTTTCGAGGCAGTCCCTGCGATCGCGCGCAAGCTGCAGACCCTGCTCGACGTCGGACTGGGCTACATTACCCTGGGCCAGAGTGCGACAACGCTCTCGGGTGGAGAGGCGCAGCGCGTGAAGCTCTCGCTCGAGCTCTCGAAGCGTGACACCGGCCGCACGCTCTACATCCTGGACGAGCCGACGACCGGGCTACATTTTCACGATATCGACCTGCTGCTGCGCGTGCTGCACCGGCTGCGCGATCACGGCAATACAGTGGTGGTGATCGAGCACAATCTCGACGTCATCAAGACTGCGGACTGGATCATCGATCTCGGACCGGAGGGCGGCGAGGGCGGAGGCCGCGTCATCGCGGAAGGCAGTCCGGAAGAGATCGCCAGAAACAAGGCCAGCCACACCGGCGAGTACCTGAAAGCCGTCCTGGCTTAGGATGGCCCGCTGACCCGTGTCGCCGCGCGATCTCCTTCTCGGCAGCTTCCAGGCCGCTCTCGCAGCAGCCGATCCGATGAAGATCGTCCCGCGCCATCTTCCGAAGCCGCCCAAGGGCCGCACGCTCGTGGTCGGCGCCGGCAAAGCCGCAGCGTCCATGGCGCTCGCCGTCGAGCAGAACTGGCCGGCGAAGGCCCCGCTCGACGGACTGGTCATTACGCGCTATCAGCACGGTCTGCTCACCAATCGCATCAGCGTTATCGAAGCGGCGCACCCCGTGCCCGACGAAAACGGCGAGCTCGCCGCGCAGGAGATCCTGAAACGGGTGCGGGCGCTGACGCCGAACGACCTCCTTCTCGTTCTGCTCTCCGGCGGCGGCTCCGCCCTGCTCTCCCTGCCAGTAGAGGGAATCTCGATGGAGGATTTGAAGACCACCACCCGGGAACTCCTCAAGAGCGGCGCCCCGATCCAGAGCATGAACACCGTTCGCAAGCACCTTTCCGCCGTCCAGGGCGGCCAGCTCGCCGCGGCGGCGCGCTCGCCCGTGCTGGCCCTGATCATCTCGGACGTTACGGGCGACGATCCAACCCATATCGCATCCGGTCCCTGCGCGCCCGATCCCACCACATATCAGGAGGCGCTCGACATCCTGCGCCGCTACGAAATCGACGCGCCGCGGACCGTGCTCGATCATCTCGCACAAGGCGCGAAGAAAGAGATTCCCGAGACGCCGAAGCCCGGGAGCCGGGTCTTCAGGCGGGTTGAAAACCGGGTGATCGCCACTGCGCAGCAGTCTCTGGAAGCGGCCGCAGCCTTCTTCAGCAGCCACAGGATTCATCCCGCGATTCTCGGCGACTCGGTGACCGGGGAGGCGCGGGAGGTCGCGAAGGTCTATGGAGCGATTGCACGGCAGGTGAAAGAGCACAGCCGCCCCTGGAAAGCGCCGGTTGCGCTGATAACGGGCGGCGAGACCACCGTGACCGTGCGTGGTGGCGGTCGGGGCGGGCGCTGCACCGAGTTTCTTCTCGCCCTGGCGCTAGACGTGGATGGGGTGGACCGGGTCCATGCCCTTGCCTGCGACACCGACGGAATCGACGGCTCGGAGGACAACGCGGGCGCGGTGCTTGGCCCCGACTCTCTTAGACGGGCCGCGAGAAAGAAGCTCGACCCCGCGCGCGCCCTGGACAATAACGACAGCTACGGCGTGTTCAGCGAGCTGGGCGATCTCATCGTCACGGGCCCCACCCGGACCAACGTCAACGATTACCGGGTGATTCTGGTCCTCTGAAGTCCTGAACGCCCGCCCACGCCCCACGGGGGCGCCTGACCGCGACCAGGGCTGCCGCCCGACGTCTCCCGCCTTGTAGGCACCCCGCCACACAGATCCCCGGGCGTTCGCGCCTTCGCGACCGCCCGGGGATAGCTCGCCGCCTTCCCGGTGGCGCGGTCCGTCTGTACCCCATGTTCGATCACGTCTCGTTCGAGACGTATTTCACGAACTCTTATACATAATAATCAATCGGTTATATCTATTACCCAAGACGAAAGTTGCACGCTTCTTGCGTAGATCTGCTGCGAAATGAATGACATAGAGACGAAAAATGTGCATTATTGCCACTTTTTTTAAGAAATATCATTAATAGTGAACTAGTTAGTAAACGAATCTCAAGTTATTTGTCAGATTAGCGTCTCCTTAGCGAACCTGCAGTTGTCGAGTTCATGACGACCTCCAAGACAAAGAAGAAAACGAAGTCATCCCGTCGGACCCACCGCCCCCGGCGGCACATGTTCGCCCTGGAGCCGCGGTTCCTGTTCGACGGCGCAGCCGCAGCAACAGTCGAACAGCAGGAACCTGCTCCGGCGCCCGAGCCCCAAGAGACGCAACAGGCTGAGCCGGACTCCTCCGCCGCCCTGAACCAGATCCAGCCGCACGGCGCGGAGGTTAGCGAGTCATCACTTACGGACCTCCTGGCGCCGGGATCCGAAACGGGCGGACGCGAGCTGGTGGTCGTGGATTCAGCGGTGCGGAATCCCACCGAACTGCTGAAGGGAATTTCTCCGGACGCGGAGCTCATCTACCTGCAGCCGGGCCAGGATGGGATAAAGCAGATCTCCGAGGCCCTGAAGGACCGTCAAAACGTGCGGGCGATTCACGTCCTCTCGCACGGCACCGACGGCGCCGTGAAGCTCGGCAACCTCTGGCTTCAGGACAGCAATCTCGATCAGCACGCCGACGCCATTGCCGGCTGGGGGAAGGCCCTCAGCTCCGATGCCGACGTGCTGATCTACGGCTGCAACGTAGCGGCCACCGAAGCGGGGCGCTCGCTGGTCGATGCGCTCTCCGACCTCATCGGGGCCGATGTCGCCGCGAGCGAGAACCGCACCGGACACGCGGACAAGGGCGGCGACTGGGCGCTCGAGTACATGACGGGTGCGATCGAGGCCCCCCTCGTGGTGACCGAGGCGGCGCAGCGCGAGTGGTTTGGGCTCCTCGCGCCCGGAGTCACAGTAGGTCTGATATCCGGCCCGACCACCGAGGCCGGCGGCACCGCGACGTTCAGCGTCGTCCTCGATGAGGCCCCCACAGCGGA
>DASPGR010000332.1:0-7676 GCA_035620515.1 Burkholderiales bacterium
TAGTTCTCTCCGCTGCACAGGATGAGGGAGGGGTCGAGCGGCGCCTTGAGCTTCGCGTCGGCGAGCGCGGTTCGCCCCGCGCCGCCCTTGCGCGCGCTGGCGAGCGCTGCCGCCGCCGACTTGAGGCCCTGCTCTCCCGACGCGATGAACCGCGTCATGTCGCTCATCGCGGCAATGATCGCGGGCGAAGTCCCCGTCGGGCACGTGTCGAGGACATCGATCAGGTGCTCGCCGTCGATGAGGCCCAAGCGCAGCGCCCCGTTTCTATCGTAACGAACCAGCTTCACAGTGCGTCAGGGGTGATTTTTCGAGTGAACTTCTTGGCGATCTTGACGGCTTGGCGGTTCAATAATCGCTTTTCTTGGTGGCTTGGCGGTTCAGGTTTCCTAGCCGACCGGGTTTTCGAGCGTGCCGATGGGCTCGATCGTGACCGCGACCCGGTCCCCGGGCTTGAGATATCGCGGGGGATTGAACCCGATCCCCACGCCCGCGCAGGTGCCCGTGGCGATGAGATCGCCAGGCTCGAGGGTCATCAGGCGCGAAATCGTCTCGATCAGCGTCGGTATGTCGAAAATGAGCTGCGTGACGTAGGCGCTCTGCCGCAGCTCGCCGTTCACCTTGGTGACGAGCTGGAGCTGGGTCACGTCCTTCACCTCGTCGGAAGTCACAATGCACGGACCCATCGGGCAATAGCCGTCAGCGCTCTTGCCGAGAAACCACTGGCGGTGCCGGTTCTGTATGGTGCGGGCCGAGACGTCGTTCACAATCGTGTAGCCGTAGACGTGGCCGTACGCGTCCTTCTTGCTGATGTTGCGCCCGCCCTCGCCCATCACCACCGCGAGCTCGCCCTCGTAGTCGGTGGTATTGGTGTAATCGTTGGCGCTCGGGATCGGTTCGCCCGGCCCGATCACCGAGTTTGGCCACTTGGTGAAGATGATCGGCACCTCCGGGATCGTTTCCTTGCCGGTCGCATCGACGCCGCTCGCCTGAAACTCCTGCGCGTGGTCGTGATAGTTCTTGCCGACGCACAGTATGTTCTTCGCCGGGCGCGGAATAGGCGCGCGAAGCTTTACGCTGTCGAAGGGGATGCGCCCCTCGCCGCTCCTCACCGCGCGCCGGGCGCGCGCGAGCCCGTTCTTCCCGAGTGCGATGAAGGCGTTCATGTCCGGCGGCAGCCGCGTGCCGGCCGAGAGATCGACGATGCTGTTGGAGGCCGGGTCGTGCACCCCGACCCGGGTGCCCTTGTCGTCCGAGAAAGTGACCAGACGCATATCAGGCCTTCCCGCCCGATCGCAGCAGGGCGAGGACAGGCTCGATGGCGTCGTCGGCGATCTTCGCGAGCTCCTCCGGCGTGCGATTCTGGATCGGATGGGGAACGAAGACGACCGCGGGATCAAAGCCCAGTGCGCCCGACTGCTTCTCAACGGCGTCCGTGAATCCCTGCGTAACCACGGATACGCCCGGCAGGCCCTTCGCGTCGAAATTCATGAGGTCGTGCAAACTGCACGACGTGCAGGAGCCTCAGTCCGATAAGCCGATCACCACGACGTCGGCTTCGTCCGCGACCTTCTGGACGTTCTCCGGCGTGGCGACCTTGGAGTTCGTCGGCTTGCCATAACGCTTGACCTTGAGGCCGCGCTCGACGAAGCGCTTCTCGACCCGGTTGAAAAACTCGTCGCTCCGGGTCTTGCCAATGTCGAAGAGCCCCACGGTCAGGCCCGCGAGCGAGGGGGGTGGCGCCCGTCGCGCGCGCTTCAGCGATGAGGTTTCTGCCGTTGGATCACGCAGCCAGTTCGTCATATGACCTCCGTCAAGATTTATCCTTCACTATTCACGAATTTGCTTCGTCACCGGCTGCAATTCGAGCCGGTTGCGGCCGGCCAACCAACCGGGAAGGATGGCGGAGAAGAGTCCCGCCCTGCCGCCCGCACGCACGACCATCAGCCCATCCTCGTGGAACTTCGGCACCATTTCGTCGGCACGGCTCGCGGGAACCCCTTCGCCGATGCCGTCAGCGCCGGCAAGGATCTCCCGCCCGGGCCGGATCGTCACCTCGTAGAGCGCGCGCTCGATTCTCTTGCGGTCCCATCCCGCCTCGCGATAGATCGCATAGTGCTCGGGCGAGAGAACGAAGACCGCTCGCGCGCTCTGGGTCAAGCGGGTATGGCCGATTTTCACCAGCGACGATCCGATCGACCGGGAGAGCCCTTCGGGGGTGCGCGATTTCTGGTCGACGACCGCCTCGACTCCATGACCCTGGAAGAGCGTCACAGTCGAGGCGCCGCGCGGAAAACCCCGGGACACAGACAGGGGCTCCCACTCGGGATCGGATTCGTCCTCCGCGAAGCACAGCGTGTACTTGCTCGGCGCGCCCAGCGTCGCGCGATCCGCTTCGCCAGGGCGACCCCCACCGACGTTCTGCACGATGAGGTTGAGCGCGCGCCCGATCGTGGCGTTGGCGCGGTTGCCCTGTCCCAGCGCATTGAGGCCGGAGTTCATTCCGATGCGCCTGGCAACCGGCCCGTTGACGATGATGATCGGGCTCGAGAAATAGGTTGTCGCCAGCACGCCGTGCAGGGTAAACACGGGCTCGAGCGCCGCCTCGAGCGCCGCAAGCAGCACCGGCATGTACTCGGGCCGGCAGCCCGCCAGCACGGCATTGATCGCGACTTTCTCGATCGTGCAATCGGCGAGGTATGGCGGAATCTTGCCGATAGTCTCGTCCGGCCGGCGCTTCGTGCCGGAGAGCATGCGCAGCACCCGGACATCGGTGGGCGGCGTGACCGGCAGTCCGTCGGCCCAGCCGCGCTGGAAGCAGATCTCCTCCGGATCGTCGTTGTCGCCGTACTCGACCTTGCGCGCGGCGAGCGCGGTCCCGCCCCGGTGCTTTGCCTCCAGCCGCTCGGCCACCCCGGGCTCGAGGGAGAGCGAGCCTCACCCGGGCTGGAACGCGGGCAATCCCTCGCCCAGATCACGAATGCCCGTAAGCCTTTGCCACCCCTCCCGGTCCCAGCCGACGACCCGCTCGGCCTCGCGACCTTTCGAGAAACGCACGAGCGTCGGCGTGGCTTCGATCTTGTTGAGCCATGAGTGGTCGAGCTCGCGGTCATCGACCACGTTGACGACCTCGCGCGGGAAGGTGGGGTCGTCCTGCGACACGACCTGGAATCCCTTGACGGATCGCGCGGCGCGCTGCATCACCGGCTCGATCAGGTAGCACGTCGGGCACGCGCGTTTCGAGAAAACGACAAGACCGTCGGAGACCAGCGTCATGGAGATGGCGGCCAGAATGCTTTCGAGCGACTATATTAACGTAACCGGAAGCTGCGCGCCCCGGTTGCCATTGCCGAGACTGATGAGCGTGTTTGCCAAGTTCCCAAGCAGCGTGTATCTGCGTTTTTCGACGGTTGCATTACTATGCCTGGCCACCGGCTGCGCCGAGCTGCGCTGGCAGCGAAGCGGCACGGATGCGGCGACGGGCGAGGTGGACCTCGAAGACTGCCGCCAGCAGGGGCGCGCGCAATCGGCACGGCTTGCCTGGCCGTTTCCCGGCGATCCCACGCGCGTGGTCGCGTATGACCGGTCCGGCCGCGCGGTGCTGACGCCTTACCCCTATCCCACCTGGCTCGATACGGATCGCTCGGTGCGTGAGTCCGAGCTCGTTGGCGAGTGCATGCGGCGCAAGGGTTACGCGCTCGCACCGGCGGAGCAGAGCGCGCGCCCGTGATTTATTTTGCTCACGTGACCCGCCCACTGTGTGCACCACTGCACAGCGACGCGTTGCGACGAGGCACCGGGTACGGCATCCTAGAGCGGATCGACGTGGCACCCTCTCATGGGCATGCACCCGGCACCCTCCCCGAAAGAAGCAGAAACCGAGACCGTTGCCATGCAGGCGCTGCAACGCGGCGAGAATGGCCGCGCCCGCGCGCTCTCGGAGGCGATGCTCGCCGAGCATCCGGACAGCCCGGTTGCATTGCGGCTCCTCGGGCTCGTGAACATGATCGAGCGGCATTACCTGACCGCGATCGACGCCTTTACGCGATCGGTTGAGCGGAGTCCGGACCTGGGCGCATTCATCAATCTGACGACGTGCCTCACCAAGGTCAACGACCTCGAACGCGCAGTGGAGAGCGGCCGCGCCGCCGTGGCAGTGGCCCCGGCTGCGGTGCCGGCGCGCCTCGCCCTGGCCGCGGCGCTTCAGGGCATGCGGCGTCTCGATGACGCCCTGGCCGAAGTCAATGAGGCGTCGCGGCTGAGCCCCGGAAATCCGACCGTGGCAATGCGCCGCGGCGCGATCCGCGCGCAGCTCGGACACTACGAGGCCGCGCAGGAGGATTTCGCGCTCGCAGCGACGTCGAACGAAACGCCGCAGGTCCGGGCGGTGCGCTTCGATCGGGCGTTCTACGACACGCTCGCGGACGCAACACCTGACCGGGTGCCGCAGCCGGCCCCGATGATGAGCATGGGCAACGCCGGGCGCGCACGCTACGTCGTCTACGTCGGCTGCACCGCGGACTATTTCCTCAAGTACGGCATCGTCTTCGTCAATTCCTATGCAGCGAATTCGGCCTCGGGGAGCTTGCTCCACCTGCACATCGTCAATCCCGGCGAGGAGTTCGGAAACGCGATGTCCGACATCTCGCGCCGGTTGCCCGATCTCAACCTGGTGGTTACGACGGAGCGCGCACCGATCGATGCGGCTCTCGACCCGGCGAACGCCAGGAGCTATTACGCTTGCGCCCGCTTCCTGCAGCTACCGGGGTTTCTCGCGCATTACCAGAAGCCCATGCTCTCCTTCGACGTGGACGCGGTTGTCGAGGCACCGCTTGAGCGCATCCTGGACCACGTCGGAAGCCGCGACATGGGTCTCGTCCTGCGCGAGCCGGTCGATTCGCCCTGGTGGGACATCATCGCTTTCATCCTCGGCGTCCGGCCGACGCCGGCCACACTCGCCTACCTGTGGCGGGTCCGCAACTACATTCTGCATTTCTTCGAGCGCCGCCAGATGCCGTGGGCCCTCGACCAGCTCTCGCTCTATTGCGTGCTCAAGATGATGGAGCGCTTCGATACGGCGCCGACGGTTGCGTGGTTGCCGCGCGAGGTGCAGGCAGTCACATGGCAGATCGGGCAGGCCTACGACTACAAGCTGAGCGACCTGCGGGTCAGGCGCTATAAGTAGCCACACGCCGGGCGATCCCCAGCCCGCGCCTAACGCATCTTGGAAAAATCGGTCGGCTGGAGAATCGATCTCGTCATCGATGCGATGAGCGGTCCCGCCGCCTCGCTCTGATCGCGCGCCGCGATCCATTCGGAGTCCTTCTGAAACGACGCCGTCGAGCGCTCGCGGTGCGACAGGTCGTCCCACTGCAGAAGATAGTAAAGATCGTTCGTACTCTCGCCGATATCGACGGTCCAGAAGCCCATCGGCCGGATGTCGTGCTTCGCCCAGATCCGCACGGTGGTCTTGCGGAAACGGTCGACGAGCGCGGGCAGCTTGCCGGGCATGGCGTGGTAGACGCGCAGTTCGTATATCATTGATGCCTCCTCTCGTTGCGACGCGCCGAGTATAACGCCGCGTGCGACACGTCTCCTCCGTTCCGGATTGTGGACCGGTCGCGGGGAACGAGAACGAGCGCGGCGGTTCTGTAGTCAATTGACGGGACGAACGTCGTGAACACCGGAAGACGCCTGATCCTGAAAGCCGCTGCAGCCATGGCACTAATGCCCAGCGCTCCCAACGTTGCGCTCTCGTCGTCCTCCCTCGTGCAGAAGCGCCCGATTCCGCGCAGCGGTGAGCTGCTCCCGATCGTCGGCCTTGGAACCTGGCAGACCTTCGACGTGGAAGCGGGCTCGGCGCGGCTTCCCGAGCTGAAACAGGTCCTGCAGCTCCTCGTGGAGATGGGCGGCAGCGTCGTCGATTCCTCGCCCATGTACGGCGAAGCCGAGCGCGTCGTCGGCGACCTGAGCTCGGAAGCCCGATTGCGCGATCAGCTCTTTCTTGCCAGCAAGGTCTGGACCCGCGGCCGAAGCGCCGGGATCCGCCAGATGGAGGAGTCCTTGCGGCTCATGAAAACCGACCGCATCGACCTCATGCAGGTGCACAATCTCGCCGATGTCGCCACGCACACCCAGACCCTGAAGGAGTGGAAGGCCGCCGGCCGCATCCGCTACATGGGAATTACCCACTACCATTCCGGCGCTTTCGCGGATCTGGAGCGGCTGGTGAGGACGCGCGAATACGACTTCGTCCAGTTCAATTACTCGATCGACGACCGCGCGGCGGAGGATCGTCTGCTGCCGGCCTGCGCCGATTCGAGAACTGCGGTGCTCATCAACCGGCCGTTTTCCCAGGCCGGGCTCTTCAGCCGTGTCCGAGGCAAGGCATTGCCTCCGTGGGCGGCCGATTTTGATTGCAAGAGCTGGGCGCAATTCTTCCTCAAGTACCTGTTGGCCGAGCCTGCCGTGACCTGCGTGATACCCGGGACGCGTCGCACCCGGCACTTGCGGGACAATCTGCAGGCAGGCATTGGCCGCCTCCCCGATCACGCGCAGCGCCGCCGGATGGTGGAATACCTGGACGGGCTGTGACGTTTGCGCGGCTGGAAGCCGCGGCGTATCGTAGTCGCGCTTTTCAACGCCAACCAACCGATCCAAGGGAGGATCCATGTCCAAGCAAAGAGTTATCCTGAATGTCCTGGGCGCCGCGTCGCTCGCCGTCCTGGCAGCAGCGGCCTCAGCGCAGCAGCGGCCGGATTACGGCACACCGGTCACCACCGACCAGGCGAAGAAGGTCGCTGCGGGGGTTGTGGCAGAGTGCATGAGCAACAAGTGGAACGTCGCGGTCGCAGTCACCGATACGGCTGGCGGTCTCGTCTATTTCGAGCGCATGGAGAACACGCAAACGGCCAGCCTGGACATCGCCATACTCAAGGCCAGGGCTGCCTCAACCTACCGCCGCCCGACCCGCGCGTGGGCGGATGCGATCAAGAAAGGCGGCCCTGCCGTCATGACACTGCCCGGCGTCGTGGCGTCTCCGGGCGGCGTGCCGATCTTTGTCGACGGCAAGGTCATCGGCGCCGTTGGGGTAAGCGGTGTGACCGGCGATCAGGACGAGCAATGCGCGAAGGCCGGCCTAGCGGGAATGTAGGACGCTGGGGCAGGGAAAACGGGGCCGCTGCGGCCCCGTTTTGTTTTCTGAAACCGGAGCGGAGTGAGCCTCGGGCGCGTCGGTGATGAGCCGAAGATTGGGATTCGCGAAATGCCTTGCAGTCGCGTTGACGCTCGCACTGGCTGTGCTTGCGGGCTGCAGCACGGTGCGGCTCGGCTACAGCCAGCTCGACACGCTTGCCCAGTGGATCGCCGATCGCTACTTCGACCTGGACGACGCACAGGAGGAGGCGTTCCGTGCCCGTTTCCGGCGCCTCCATGAATGGCACCGCTACGAGCAGCTGCCGGATTATGCGGATTTTCTGGCGCAGGCCAAGCTGCGGCTGGAGCGCGGATTGACGGATCAGGACGTTTACTGGTTTCTGGGCGGGCTCCAGAAGCGCTACGCGATCATCGTCGAGCGCGGGACCGATGACGCGGCCGCACTTCTCCTCACGGTCACGCCGCGCCAGCTCGAGTTCGTGCAGGAGCGCTGGAAACGGCTCAACCAGAGCTTCGCCAAGGAA
>DASPGR010000333.1:0-7860 GCA_035620515.1 Burkholderiales bacterium
AAGCTCGGGCTCGCTCCATTTCACCTCTGCCCCCTTGCCCTCTCTCAGCTCCGCGAGCAGGCGGCGTCCCGTCTGGACCGCGAGATCGGTAGCCTCTCGACGACGCAGCAATTTTTCGACTTCGGCGCTGACCTCGGAGAACGGCTTCGTGCTCGCCGGGCTGTGCTCGGCCAGTCGCACTGCGACGAGCGTGTTGGGCGCGATCTCGATCGCCTCCGAGTTCCGGCGGTCCTTCAGCACGTCTTTGAAGAATACCGCTTCCAGCAGCCGTGGATTGTTCAGCAATGGCGGGTCGGCGCTCCCCCGGGTAATCCAGCCGCTGCGCTCTACCTTCTCCTTCAAAAGCGCCGCCGCGGGCTCAAGGCTCTCGAACTGTTCGTAAACGATATTGCTGAACCGGTCCGCCAGCTCCGCGAACCGGCGCCCGGCTCGCTGTTTTTTGAGGTCGCGCTCGATTTCCTCTCGCACCTGCTCAAAGGTCTTGCCCTGCGCCGGCTGGAGTTTCGTCAGCCGTATGATGTGAAAGCCGTGCTTGGTCGCGACTGGCGGCGAGATCTCCCCCTCCTTGAGATTGAACAGCGCGGCTTCGAACTCGGGCACGTCCTTCATGCCGCCACGGCTGATCAAGCCGAGATCGCCCCCGGTCGCCGCCGAGCCCGGGTCATTGGAGTACTTCTTGGCCAGTTCGGCGAAGCGCTCCGGCTTTGCCACGAGCTGCTGGTAGATGTCATCGGCCTGGGCTTGCGCCTTCTGCCGGGCTTCCGCGCCAGCGGATCCGTCGGCGGCGATGAGGATGTGGCTTGCCTGGCGCGCCTCGGGAACCTGGAACTGGGAGCGGCGGGCCTCGAATGCTCGCTGCGCCTCGCCGGGCTCGAGCTGCATCTGCGTCGCGAGGCTTTCGGCGGACAGCAAAACGTAGTCGACCTTCACGCGCTCCGGAATCTGAAACTGCCCCGGGTTGGACTCGTAATACTGCTTGACCGCATCAGGCCCGATCTGCACCTCGCCTGCAAAACGCTCGGGGTCGATCCGGTGGCGGCTCACTTCGCGCTTCTGCTCCGCCAGGTCGAGAAGGCGGTCGAGCACCGTCTTCGATACGAAGCTGCTGCCGAAGTAGCCCTCTCGCTGCTGCGAAAGCATCACGTCCTGGCGCACGCGGCTCTCGAACACGACGGGCGTCATGCCGTCGGCTTTGAGCACCTGCTCGTAACGGGTGTAGGAGAACTGCTTCGACTCGTCCTTGAATCCCGGCTGTTCGGAGACCACCTTCTGGACCTGCTGGTCGGTCACGGTCATGCCGCTGCGGATCGCCCGATCAAGCAGCAGCCGCCGCTCGATCAGCGCATCGAGCACGGCATAGCGCAGCTCGGGGCTGTTGAGCAGCGCAGTGTCGATCTT
This sequence comes from Burkholderiales bacterium, assembly GCA_035620515.1. GTDB lineage: Bacteria > Pseudomonadota > Gammaproteobacteria > Burkholderiales > SG8-41 > SG8-41. Next base: position 1,399 of record DASPGR010000333.1, read on the forward strand.
TCCCTGGGTCATCTGGCGCAGCGACTCCTGGCGGTTGCGCAGCGCGTTCGCGAACTCCTGCTGCGAGATGGAGTAGTCGCCGATCTTGGCGACGGACCGGCCCGTGCCGGACATCCCCATGTAGGAATCGACGCCGAAAAAGACAAACGGCACCGCGATGATCAAGAGGATCACCTGGATGATGCGCTTGTTCCTGAAGATCAAATCGTACATGTTCCGTCCTCAGAAAAAAGGGCGAACCGGGTTCGCCCTTTTTACTTTATGGCGGAGCGGACGGGACTCGAACCCGCGACCCCCGGCGTGACAGGCCGGTATTCTAACCAACTGAACTACCGCTCCGCATTGATCATCCCGCGGGATGAACGGCATCGAACATGAGACACCGTTAATCGTACCACGTGCCGGGTCCGTTCGATCCCGCGGACGTAAACCGGCGCCGGCAGGCGTCCGGCTTTACGGGTTGGTGGGTGCTGAGAGGCTCGAACTCCCGACCTTCGCCTTGTAAGGGCGACGCTCTGCCAGCTGAGCTAAGCACCCTTAAAACGGACAGCGATTAGGGGTAAGCGCACAGCGGCACGCTTACCCCGGGAAAGAACTCGCCCTGCTCCTGCCGAGCGAGCTAGTTTAGCGCGTCTTTCAATGCCTTACCAGCGCTGAACTTGGGGACTTTGGCCGCGTCGATGCGGATCTCCGCGCCGGTGCGCGGGTTGCGGCCAACGCGCGCTGAGCGCTTGCCTACCCGAAAAGTGCCGAAGCCGACCAGTGTTACCGAATGTCCTCTCTTGAGCGCGCCCTTGATGGCATCGAGCGCGCCGTCGACCGCCCGTTCAGAAGCCGACTTGGAAATCCCCGCAGACCTGGCCACTACCTCGACTATGTCAGCCTTGTTCATTTATTGTCCCCTATTTTCGGTATCAAGCGACAAGAACTCCGCTGTCGTCTCGCCCCGCAGGAGCGAGACCGCAAAAAACTCTTTTCAACCGGGCTTTTTTCGGCGAACGCCGTCAAGAAACGCTGTGGTGACTTTATAGCAAGCGCGAAATCCGACTGTCAAGAAACAAAACGAACTTCACGCGGACCGATTTCACACGTCGTCGCGATTTGGCGACACGAAAAACAAAAGCGGCCGCTCTCGCGGCCGCTTCACTTCAGCGGAAACTCAAGCTAATCAAACGCGCGCGTGAATTTCCCCGCGCTCAATGCTTGATTGCGGCCGGCGGCGGCGCTTCGGTCACCGGCGGTGGCGGCGGAGCAGGGCTCTCTTCTTCGGCCAGCGGCTCGGGTTTGCGCTCAAGGGCCATCTCGAGAACCGAATCGATCCACTTCACGGGATGAATATCGAGACGGTCCTTAACGTTATCAGGGATTTCCGCAAGGTCCTTCACGTTCTCTTCAGGGATAAGCACGGTCTTAATGCCCGCGCGCCGCGCAGCAAGAAGCTTTTCCTTCAGCCCGCCGATCGGCAGCACCTCGCCCCGAAGCGTAATTTCGCCCGTCATCGCCACGTCCGCGCGCACCGGGATGCCGGTCAGTGCCGACACCATGGCCGTGCAGATGCCGATGCCCGCGCTCGGGCCGTCCTTTGGCGTCGCGCCTTCCGGAAGGTGGATGTGGATATCGTGCTTCTGGTAAAAATCCCGCGCAATGCCGAGGCGTTGCGAGCGGGCGCGAACCACCGAGAGCGCGGCCTGCACCGACTCCTGCATCACCTCGCCCAGCTTGCCCGTGGTCGTCATCTTGCCCTTGCCGGGCATGATGGCCGACTCGATCGTCAGCAGCTCGCCGCCAACCTCTGTCCACGCGAGCCCGGACACTTGTCCCACCTGGTTCTTCTTCTCGGCCATGCCGAACGTATAGCGGCGCACCCCGAGATACTTGTCCAGGCTCCTCGCGCTGACGGACACCTTGCGGTCCTCGCCCGCGTGCACGAGGGTCTTCACGACCTTGCGGCAGATCTTAGAGAGCTCGCGCTCGAGGGCGCGCACGCCCGCTTCCCGCGTGTAGTAGCGGATGATGTCGCGGACCGCGCTCTCCGATATCGCGAGCTCCGCCGGCTTCAAGCCGTGGTTTTTCATGAGCTTGGGCAACAGGTGCCGCAGCGCGATATTGACCTTCTCATCCTCCGTGTAGCCCGAGAGCCGGATGACTTCCATGCGGTCGAGCAGCGCCGGCGGAATGTTGAGCGTGTTCGCCGTGCACACGAACATCACGTCCGAGAGGTCGTACTCGACCTCGATGTAGTGATCCACGAACGTGTGGTTCTGCTCGGGGTCGAGCACTTCGAGAAGCGCGCTCGCCGGATCGCCCCGGAAGTCCATTCCCATCTTGTCGACTTCGTCGAGCAGGAACAGGGGATTCCTCACGCCTACGCGCGTCATGTTCTGCAGGATCTTCCCGGGCATGGAACCGATGTAGGTGCGGCGGTGGCCGCGGATCTCGGCCTCGTCGCGAACGCCGCCAAGCGACATGCGGACGAACTTGCGATTGGTTGCGCGCGCGACCGACTGCCCGAGCGAGGTCTTGCCCACGCCCGGCGCTCCCACGAGGCACAGTATGGGCGCCTTGAGCTTCTCCACGCGCTGCTGCACCGCGAGGTACTCGATGATGCGCTCCTTCACCTTTTCCAGGCCGTAGTGGTCCTCGTCGAGGACCTTCTCGGCGGCGCTCAAGTCCGTGCTGATCTTGCTCTTCTTCTTCCACGGCAGGGATACGATCGACTCGATGTAGTTGCGCACCACCGTCGCCTCGGCTGACATCGGCGACATCAGCCGCAGCTTCTTCAGCTCGGACTCCGCCTTCTTGCGCGCTTCCTTGGGCATGTGCGCCGACTTGATGCGCTTCTCTATCTCGTCGAGATCCGCGCCTTCGTCGAGCTCGCCCAGCTCCTTCTGGATCGCCTTGACCTGCTCGTTCAAGTAATACTCGCGCTGGCTCTTCTCCATCTGGCGCTTGACGCGCCCGCGGATGCGCTTCTCGACCTGCAGGATCTCGAGCTCGCCCTCGACGAGCTTCAGCAGATGCTCGAGCCGCTCCTTGACGCCGAACATCTCGAGCACTTCCTGCTTCTGCTCGAGCTTGAGCGGAAGGTGCGTAGCGATGGTATCGGCGAGGCGTCCGGCCTCGTCGATTCCCGCGAGCGAGGTCAGGATCTCGGGCGGAATCTTCTTGTTGAGCTTCACGTACTGATCGAACTGCTGGATCATCGTGCGCCGCAGCGCCTCGGTCTCGTGGTCGATCGTCGTCTGGGACTCGATCGGGGTCACGGAGACGACGTAATGGGTCTTGGCGTCCGTGACGCCATGAATGCGCGCGCGCTGGCTGCCCTCGACCAGCACCTTCACCGTGCCGTCGGGGAGTTTCAGCATCTGCAGGATGTTGGCGATGCTGCCGATCTGGTAGAGGTCTTCCGGAGCGGGATCGTCCTTGGCCGCCGATTTCTGGGCAGCCAGCACGATATTCTTTCCCGCCTCCATCGCCGTCTCGAGCGCCTTGATCGATTTCGGGCGCCCCACGAAGAGCGGGATGACCATGTGCGGAAACACCACCACGTCGCGCAGCGGCAGCAGTGGCATCTGGATCACGGCTTGTTCTTCAGCCATCGAGTATCACCAAAGAGAGATTAGATAGGGGTCAGGTTGGGGAAATTCCCGAAAATTCAAGCGCAAACCGCACGCGCCTGATTCCAAACCGCTTTTGACGGCAGCCCGCCACGAGGCTCAGTGCGAGGAGCCCGCGACCTTGGGCTGATCGGCGTAAATGAGCAGCGGCGGGGCCTCACCGACGATGGTGTTTTCGTCCACCACCGCCTTGACCACGTTCTCCATCGACGGCAGGTCGAACATGGTGTTGAGCAGCGTGTGCTCCAGGATCGAGCGCAGGCCGCGCGCTCCCGTTTTGCGCTCGAGCGCGCGGCGCGCGACCGCGCGCAGCGCTGCCTCGCGCACCTCGAGATCGACGCCCTCCATGCTGAACATCTTCTGGAACTGCTTGAGCAGCGCGTTCTTCGGCTGGGTGAGGATCTGGATGAGCGCCGCCTCGTCGAGCTCTTCCAGCGTGGCAACCACGGGCAGCCGCCCCACGAACTCGGGGATCAGCCCGTACTTGATGAGGTCCTCGGGCTGCACGTCGCGCAGCACCTTGGTGATGTCCTTCCGGTTGTCCTGCGAGCGCACTTCCGCCCCGAAGCCGATGCCGCTCCTCTCCGAGCGGCCGCGAATGATCTTGTCGAGCCCGTCGAACGCGCCGCCGCAGACAAACAGGATATTGGTCGTGTCCACCTGCACGAACTCCTGGTTCGGGTGCTTGCGCCCGCCCTGCGGAGGCACCGAGGCAATCGTGCCTTCGATCAACTTCAGCAGCGCCTGCTGCACGCCCTCGCCCGACACGTCCCGGGTGATGGAGGGGTTATCCGACTTGCGAGAGATCTTGTCGATTTCGTCGATGTAGACGATTCCGCGCTGCGCCTTCTCGACGTCGTAGTCGCATTTCTGGAGCAGCTTCTGGATGATGTTCTCGACATCCTCGCCGACATAGCCCGCCTCGGTGAGGGTCGTGGCATCAGCCATCACGAACGGCACGTTGAGCAGCCGCGCGAGTGTCTGCGCAAGCAGCGTCTTGCCCGAGCCGGTGGGTCCGATCAACAGGATATTCGACTTGGCAAGCTCGACCTCGTCGTTCTTGCTGATCGTTTTCAGCCGCTTGTAGTGGTTGTAGACCGCGACCGAAAGGATCTTCTTGGCGAGGTCCTGGCCGATCACGTACTGGTCGAGGATGGCGCGGATCTCGCGCGGCACCGGGAGGTCGGATTTCGCGCCCTTCGAGCCGTGGTCGCCCTGGGTCTCCTCGCGGATGATGTCGTTGCACAGCTCGATGCACTCGTCGCAGATGAACACGGAGGGGCCCGCAATGAGCTTGCGCACCTCGTGCTGGCTCTTGCCGCAGAACGAGCAATAAAGGAGTTTCTCGCCGCCTACCTTGTCCGACATACCGCTCCCTTCGTTCTTGCTACGACATCATGCGACGGTTTCAGTTCGGCTCGAAAGGACCTTGTCCACGAGCCCATAGCTCACCGACTGTTCCGCGCTGAAAAACATGTCACGATCCGTGTCCCGCTCGATGGTCTTGATGTCCTGGCCGGTATGCTTCGCCAGGATCTCGTTCAACCTCGAGCGCAGGTAGAGGATCTCCCGGGCGTGGATCTCGACATCCGATGCCTGTCCCTGGAACCCGCCCATGGGCTGGTGGATCATCACCCGCGAATTGGGCAGGCAGAAGCGCTTGCCCTTCTTGCCGGCGGCGAGGAGAAGCGAGCCCATGCTGGCGGCCTGGCCGATGCAGAGCGTGGAGACATCGGGCTTGACGAACAGCATGGTGTCGTAGATCGCGAGCCCGGCCGAAACCATCCCGCCCGGAGAATTGATGTAGAAGGAGATGTCCTTGTCCGGATTCTCCGACTCGAGGAAGAGGAGCTGCGCCACGATCAGGTTCGCGGTCACCTCGGTGACCGGCCCGACGAGGAATACGACCCGTTCCTTGAGCAGGCGCGAATAGATGTCGTAGGCGCGCTCGCCGCGCCCGCTCTGCTCGATGACCATCGGGATCAACCCGAGGCCTTGCGGTTCTGTGTAGTTCGGCATGTTACTGCTTGTTCCCCATCAATTCATCGAAACCGATCGGCGTCGTCTCGACCCTGGCGGTACGAAGCGCCCACTCGACGACGTTGTCCTCGAGCGCCGCGGACTCAATTTCGCGCAGGCGATCCTGCGACGCGTAATACCACTTGACCATCTCTTCCGGGCGCTCGTAGCTCTGCGCCTGCTCCTCGACCAGCGTCCGCACCTGTTCGGGCGTGGCATGGAGGTGGTGCGCCTTCACGAGCTCGGCGAGGATGAGCCCGAGGCTCACGCGCCGCTGTGCCTGCTTCTCGAAGAGATCGGCTGGCAGCGGCGTATCGTCCGTGACCTTCAAGCCGCGCGCCGCAAGGTCCTGGCGCGCCGCTGCCTGCATGCGTTCCAGCTCGGCACGCACCAGGCCCTGCGGGGTCTCGAGCTGCGTCGCATCAAGGAGCGCCTGCATGACCTGGTCCTTGGTCCGGTTTTTGAGCCGCAGCCTGACCTCGCGCTCCAGATTGGCGCGGATCTCTGCGCGCATCTTCCCGACATCGCCATCGCCGATACCGAGGCCCCGCGCGAACGCTGCGTCGACCTCCGGCAGATGCGGCGCGGCAACCTCCTTCACGCTGACCTCGAACCGGGCCGTCTTCCCGGCCACTTCCTTGCCGTGATAGTCATCAGGAAAGCGCAGCTCGAATGTCTTCGTGGCGCCTGCGGCCATGCCGGTTACGTTGCGCTCGAATTCGGGCAGAAGGCGCCCTTCGCCGAGGACCGCCTGCATGTCCTTGCCGCTGTTGCCCGTAAACTCCTGACCGTCGATCGTGCCGTGAAAATCGAGCGTCACGCGATC
>DASPGR010000334.1:0-7264 GCA_035620515.1 Burkholderiales bacterium
GATGCCGGTGACCGAGGGAGAGGTCCGCAAGCTCCGGGTGAACGACACGGTCACCTTGAACGGCACGCTCTACGGCATCCGCGACGCCACGCAGATCCACATGTTCGACCGCGGAAGGAAGACGCGCTTCGACCTGAAAGGCCACGCGGTCATCCACACGGCGCCCAACGTGAAGTGGCTCGGCGAGACCAAAGCGACGCCCAGCGGCTATGCGCCCATCTGCATCGGCACGACGACCAGCGACCGCATGGAGCGGTTCTCGCGCCCGCTCATGACCGAATACGGCGTGCGCATCATCATTGGCAAGGGGGGCCTGCGCGAGGGCTCTGCTGCGGCCTTCAAGGAGCTGGGCGGCGTATATCTCGCCGTCATCGGCGGCGCGGCAGCGCTGGAGACGACTTGGGTGGAGGCGATAGAGGACGTTGATCTCGACGATCTCAACCCGGAATCGCTCTGGAAGTTCCGCGTGAAGGGGTTCGGGCCCCTCCTGGTGTCGATGGACAGCCACGGCGAAAGCCTCTACACGAACGTGAACAACGCGGCGCGCGCAAAGCGCGCGGCGGCACTCGCCTCCCTAGGCGTGAAAGACAATTAACCGCCAAGGCGCCAAGAACGCCAAGAAAAGCAAGACGTATCGGCCGCAAAAGCACCGACAATAATCAAGGAAAAGAACTGATTTCGTTCGGTTGCCGGGTTTCACTGTTGTAGATCTCTTGGCGGCCTTGGCGCCTTGGCGGTTCAAGTAATTTTTGTCTGTCTTGGCGCTCTTGGGGTCTTGGCGGTTCGATAATCGGGGCTGACTTACCTCGCAATCTAATCTGATGCGCACGCTCAAGACCGACATCCTGATCCTCGGCGCCGGCGGCGCGGGGCTTTTTGCCGCGCTGCATGCCCACCAGCTCGACCCCGGTCTCTCCATCACCATTGCGGTCAAGGGACTCCTGGGAAAGTGCGGTTGCACGCGCATGGTTCAGGGTGGCTACAACGTCGCGCTGGCTGAGGAGGACTCGGTTGAGCGCCACTTCATGGACACGATCGAGGGGGGCAAGTGGCTGCCGCACCAGGAGCTTGCCTGGACGCTGGTCGAGACGGCAATCGAGCGGATCCACGAGCTCGAGAACGAGCTCGGCTGCTTCTTCGACCGCAACCCCGACGGAACGGTGCACCAGAAGGCATTTGCCGGGCAGACCTTCGACCGCACCGTGCACAAGGGCGATCTCACCGGGATCGAGATCATCAACCGCCTGGCCGAGCAGGTGTGGGCGCGCGGCATTCACCGGCTGGAAGAGCACAGAGCGGTGGAGCTCATCCGCGGCAAGCGCGGGGATGCGATCGCCGGCGTGCTGATGATCGACATGCGCACCGGCGAGTTCCTGTTCGTGCGGGCGCAGGCGGTGCTGCTCGCCACGGGCGGCGGACCGACGATGTATCGCTATCACACGCCGTCGGGCGACAAGACCTGCGACGGAATGGCGATGGCACTGCGGGCCGGGCTCACCCTGCGCGACATGGAAATGGTGCAGTTCCATCCGACCGGGCTCATCGCCGGAGCGCATACGCGCATCACCGGCACCATCATCGAGGAGGGCCTGCGCGGGGTCGGTGGCCACCTCCTCAACGGCGCCGGCGAGCGTTTCATGCAGCATTACGATCCGCGCAACGAGCGCGCGACGCGCGACATCGTAAGCCGCGCCATGTTCGACCAGATGCGCCAGGGCAATGTCGGCCCGCGCGGCGGGCTCTACATCACCATGCGCCACCTCGATCCCGTCATGGTGCGGAGAGAGTTCAAGGGCATGGTCGAGCGCTGCGAGGACGTCGGTTTCGATCTCGTGTCGGGGCTCGTGGATGTCGTGCCCACGGCGCATTACATGATGGGCGGCGTTGTCTTCAACACCGATTGCACGACCGAGCTCGCCGGCTTCTTCGTCGCGGGCGAGGACTCGGGTGGCGTCCACGGGGCGAATCGCCTGGGCGGGAACGGCGTCGCCAATTCGACGGTCTTCGGGGGGATTGCCGGCGATTCGATACCGCTCTGGCTCAAGGCGCACGGGGGATACCATGAGCCGGACGCGTCGTCGATCGAGGCGGCTGTGGCCGCGTGCCGGGCCCCCTTCGCGAAGCCCGCCGGCAACCTGGTCGAGATTCGTGAGCGGCTTTACGACCTCATGTGGGAAGACGTCGGCATCATTCGCGACGCGAAAAGCCTCGAGCGCGCTGCGGGGGCGCTCGACGAGCTCGAAGCGCAGCTCGAGGCGACGGGCGTGGACGGCGCCAACCTGTCATACAACCTCACCTGGCACGATTGGCTGAATCTCAAGAGCCTCATCCTCGTCTCGAAATCGATCCGCGCCGCCGCTACGGCGCGCCAGGACTCCCGGGGCGCCCACTATCGCTCCGATTTCCCCGAGGTGCGTGACCTGGAACATTCGCGTTACACCTGCGTCAACTGGACGACCGGACGCTTCGACATCACGACGCGTCCGGTCGAGTTCACGCGCGTCAAGCCTGGTGAGACCCTGCTGAAGGAAGGAGCCGCGACTGCCGATGCCGACCTTTCCTGCTGATCAACTGGCGAAGCTTTCCGCGCACGCACTCAGGAAGGCTGGCGCGTCGGCATCCACGGCGCGATTGACGGCCGATGCCCTCATTTCCGCCGAGATGGAAGGATTGACCGGGCATGGGCTCTCCCGCGTGGCGCTCTACGCGCAGCACCTGCAAGAAGGGCGCGCGGATGGAGCAGCGAAGCCGCTCGTCGTTCGGCGCAAGGGCGCGGCCTGTCTCGTTGACGCGAAGGGCGGCCTCGCATTTCCCGCGGACGCGCTGGCGGTGAAGGAGGCGATGAAGCGTGCCCGTCGCTATGGCATCGCGTTTGCCGGTGTCACGAACAGCCATCACGCGGGCGCGATGGCGTATCACCTGCAGCCGGTGGCCGCTGCAGGTCTCATCGGTTTGGCCTTCAGCAACTCGCCCGCGGCCATCACTGCCTGGGGCGGGAAGACGCCGCTTTATGGCACGAACCCGATCGCAGCCGTCTTTCCACGACGCGCTGCCGCACCGGTCGTCGTGGACCTCTCCCTCACGGAGGTTACGCGCGGCAAGATCATGGTCCACGCAAAGGAGGGGAAGCCCATTCCCCTCGGTTGGGCGGTCGACCGGGACGGGAATCCGACGACCGACCCCAAAGCGGCCCTCACCGGAAGCCTTGCGGCAATCGGCGCGGTCAAGGGCAACGCTCTCGCGCTTGCTGTGGAGCTGCTGTGCGTCGCGTTGACCGGGGCGGCGTTCGGCTTCGAGAACGATTCGTACTTCGAGCCGGGGGAGAGGCCGCGCATCGGCCAGGCGTTTGTCGTGCTCGATCCGGACGCGACCGTCGGCGCTGACATGTTCTACTCGCGTATTGAGACACTGGTCTCGAAGATGCTCGCGGAAGAGGGTGTGCGGCTGCCCGGGGAACGACGGCAGCGCGCGGTCGCCCGGGCCCGGGCCGAGGGTTTGGAGATCACCAGTGCGCTCCATGCCGAGCTGAAAGCGCTTGCCCGTGGACAGCCGGCAGCCTGAAGCAACGCGTGGACTGAGTCCGCTCGAGCGCCTGTTCAATCCGCGCGGCATCGCGGTCGTGGGCGCGAGCGTGGAAGCAGGACGACCCGGGGCACAAACGATCGCGGCCCTGCAGCAGCACGGATTCAAGGGCGGCGTCTATCCCGTCAACCCCAAGTATCCCGAGGTCGCCGGATACCGGTGCAACGCCTCGCTCGGGGCCATCGCGGGCGAATGCGACGTCGCGGTGATCGCGCTGCCTGCTGCGCAGGCGCCGGGAGTCATCCGCGAGTGCGGCGAGCGCGGAATCGGCTTCGCGGTGGTGCTGGGCGGCGGTTTCCGCGAAGCGGGCGACGATGGCGCGAGGCTCGAGAAGTCCATGCTCGCCGCCGCGCAGGCAGGGCACGTGCGCATCATCGGTCCGAACTGCCTGGGGCTCGTCAACGTTCACTCGCGCGTGTATGCGGCCTGGGGAAGCCTGACGCGCCCGCCGCTGCTGCCGGCGGGGCCGGTGTCCGCGGTGCTGCAGAGCGCAAGCCTCGGAACGACGCTGCTCGTGCGCTGCGCTGCAGCCGGCGCGGGGTTCCGTTACGTTGTCACGAGCGGCAACGAGGCCGACATCGGCGCATCTGAACTGATCGAAAGTTACGTCGATGATCCGGATACGCGCGTGATCCTCGCGTACCTGGAGGGCGTTACCGATGGTCGAGCCTTCATGCGCGCTGCGCGCCGCGCGCTGGCGGCGCGCAAGCCGCTCGTCGTGCTCAAGGCGGGCAACACGGACCAGGGCCGGCGCGCCGCCGCATCGCATACCGCCAACCTCACGGGCGAATATGACATCTATCGCGCGGCCTTCCGGCAGTGCGGGGTACTCGAGGTGAGTGATCTCGACGAGGCGGCCGACCTCGTGCTCTGTCTCTTCAGCGGCCGGCTGCCGAAGGGCCGCAATGTGGCGGTGATGGGCGGCTCGGGCGGCGCGGCCGCCATGTTCGCCGATCGGGCCGATGAGCTGAAGCTTGTACTTCCGCCTCTTGCCGAGAGCACGCTGCAGGTTCTCAAAAACAGCCTCCCGCCTTTGAGCTCTCTCAAGAATCCCATCGACTACACGGCCGGTTATCCGCGCGCCGAGAGCGGGCAGCAGTTCCAGCGGGCCTTCTCCGCGGTCCTGGATGATCCCGGTATCGACCAGCTCGCCGTCATGTTCGCCGCCGCCGGGCGCAGCCAGCTGCAGGTTGGCGGCGAATTGCTGGCGAACGTTGCTTCTTCATCAAAGAAGCCCGTCGTCGTCTTCTCGGGCATGACGCAGGAGATCGCGCCAGAAGGCCTGGGTCTCATGCGCGCGGCAGGCATCGCGGTCATGCCGTCGCCCAAGCGCGCGGCAGCCGCGATGGCGAGGCTCGCCGACTATGGCTCGGCCCTCGAGAGGAACGCGGCGAGAACTGCGCCGCCGGCCATCAGCGATATCGCGCTTCCAGACCTGCCCGCCGGAGCGGTGAAGCTCGATGAGCACGAGAGCAAGAAAATCATTGCTGCCGCGGGCGTGCGGGTCACGCGCGACTGGTTGTTTGCGGTCGAGGCGACCCGCGACGCACCGGCGGGGATTGCTTTTCCCGTAGCGGTCAAGATCGTTTCCCCAGACATCGTGCACAAGACCGATGTCGGTGCCGTGCGGCTCAACGTGACGGACAGGACGGCCCTCAGCGCCGCCGCCTCCGAGGTCGTCGCCAATGCAACGCGCGCAGTCCCCGGCGCGCGAATCTCCGGGATACTCGCCGCGGAGATGGTTTCCGACGGGCTGGAAATTATTGTCGGGGTCGTCAACGACCCGGTGTTCGGGCCGGTGGTTGCGGTCGGTCTTGGCGGCGTGCTGGTCGAGGCGTTGAACGACGTGAGCTATCGTGTCGCGCCGTTCGAGCTCGAGGAAGCGCGGGCCATGATCGGGGAGCTCAAGGCACGCGCCGTGCTCGACGGCGCGCGCGGCGGCCCGCCGCGGGACGTCGAGGCGCTCGCAGCGACGCTCGTCCAGGTGTCGGCGCTGGCATGGCGACTGCGCGACCGGCTCGCCGAGCTCGACATCAATCCGCTGCTGGTGCGGCCGCGAAGGCAGGGCGTGGTCGCGGCCGACGCCCTGATCGTGCTGCGCCCGGAACCGGTTGCTCCTGCGCCGACAAGTCGCTGATCCAGCATCTGGAACGATGGTCCGCTGCCGACCTGATGCGCGGCGCAGCGTGGATTCCATATCCTGAGATTCCCTTTTTCCAACGGGGCACCGGCTGTTAAGATTGCGGCTCCCTTGGCGCCTTTGAAGCCGGACCCCGAAAGTTGACCCTGAACCTGAACCTGGAACCGGAACATGTACGACCTTCATCTGACCCCCGAGCAGCTCGAGTTCCGCGACACCGTGCGGGACTTTGTCGAAAACGAGATCAAGCCCGCCGCGTTGCACCCCGACCGGCTTCAGCCTTTCGAGAAGCCCCTGCTCGTCGAGCTGGTCCACAAGGCTTCGCAGATGGGCCTGCGAACGCTTGCGCTTTCAGAGGAGGGAGGCGGCGCCGGAGCTGATGGGCTGACCTCCTGCATCGTCCTCGAAGAGCTTGCCGCGGGCGATGTTGACATCGCCGCCGTGCTTGCCCACACGTCGCTCCTCGCCCATGCGCTGTTCGACAAGCTCCTCACGGCTTCGCAACGCGCGCAGTTCCTGCCGAAATTTTCGGAGGATGACCGTTATCATCTTGCATTCGCCGGTCACGATCCCGGCGCGGGCCGCGGATGGAGCTACCACCGCGCGATGGCCGCCGATGGCGGCGCCGAGCTTTCCGCGAAGAAGCAGGCGAACGGTGACTGGCTCATTACGGGCAGCCTTCCGTTCGTCGCGAACGCGCCGATTGCCAAGCTCTTCGTGGTCCAGGCGCGAACCGATCCAAAGAAAACCGGCGCGAGCGGGATGAGCACGCTGCTGGTGCCGCGGGATACAGCAGGGCTCGCGGTCGGCGATCCGCCGAAGGCGACGGGCGCGACGATCCGCTGGCACCAGGGCACGGGCGCCTCGGTGACGTTCAAAGACTGCCGGGTGCCCGCCGATCACTTCGTCGGGAGGGAAGGCCAGAGCCCGCTCGCTGACGGAACGCTACTTGCCCGGGGCGTGCCTCAGATGGCTGCCATCAATCTCGGCCTGGGGCGGGTGGCGTACGAAGCGGCAGTCGACTACGCGAAGATCCGCCGGCAGGGCGGGCGCAACATCATCGAGCACCAGGCGATCGGCGGGAAGCTCGCTGACTGTGCAATCCGCCTCGAGCTCGCGCGCAACATGATCTGGAAGGCCGCGTGGGCCTTCGATCATCCCGACGCGGTCGCCGACCGCAGCATTCCCGGACTGCCGCTGCACACGATCGCGCGCGTCTACACCGCAGAGGCCGTCAATGAGGTCACGCTGCTCGCGGCGGAGTGCTTCGGCGCCATGGGCGTCATGCGCGACATGCCATTGCAGAAATACGTGCACGACGGCTTCGTCTTCGCGCACGCTGAGGAAACCGACGCCGCCGCCAAGCTCGGAATTGCGGAAGCGGTCGCGGGCTACGAGCGGCCGCTGGCTGCCTAGGGAGGAGGGCGGAGATCAGGGTTTCAGCCCCGCCTTTACTCGATACTTGTCACGATAGGAACCGAAGATGGATTTTTCGCTGAACGAAGAGCAACGTCACTGGCAGATGGAGTCGCGCAAGTTCTC
>DASPGR010000335.1:0-3296 GCA_035620515.1 Burkholderiales bacterium
GTTCGTGCCGGATCCGATGTGAATGACCGGCGCTGCACGGCCCGCCATGGCGGGTTGTGGGTCTGCGGAGGCTGCCGCATACTCACAACCCGTCATGTCTTGGAACGAAGGTTCCAGCGACGAGGAGCTGATGCTTCTCTATCGCGAGGGCGACGCCGGAGCGTTCGACGCTCTCTACGGACGCCACCGTGGCGGCGTCTATCGCTACTGTCTGCGCCAGTGCCGCGATGCCGCGACCGCCGAGGAGCTTTTCCAGGACGTCTGGATGAATCTCATCCGGGCGCGCGCCGCGTACACCGTGCAGGCGAAGTTCACCACCTATCTCTACCGGCTGGCGCACAACCGTCTCGTCGACCACTATCGCCAGCACCGGCCGACGATGGTGACGGTTGACGAGGATGACTGCGACGTGCTCGACAGCATTCCCGATAAACGGGAACAGCCGGCGGATGTCGCGCTCGATGTCAAGCGACAGGCCGAGCGCCTGAAGGCGCTGATCGCGGAGCTTCCCGAGGCGCAGCGCGAGGCCTTCCTCCTCCAGCAGGAGGGAGGTCTTACGGTGGAGCAGATTGCCTCCGCGACCGGAGTGACACGCGAGACGGCGAAGAGCCGGCTGCGCTACGCGTTCGCGAAACTGAGGGAGGGTTTGGCGCCATGGCGCTGAACGAGCACGACAGGAGCAGCCCGGAGCGCGACGCTCGCCTCGATCGGCTCTACGCGCACGCCGCCCGGGAGGAGCCCCCGGCTCGCGTCGATGCCGCAATCCAAGCGGCGGCGCGCAGGGCCGTGGGGGCGCGCCCGCAGCGGCTCGGTGCGCGGCTGCGCCGCTGGGGGGTGCCGATCTCCATCGCGGCGGTGGTGGTGGTCTCGGTGAGCCTCGTCACGCTGATGCGCGAGGAGGGTGCCGGGCGGATCGAAGAGTCTTACCCGCCCGCGCCCAAGGCGATCGCCCCGGCCCCGCCCGCGGGGGCGGAGGTCAAGGCCCGGGATCGAGTCGAGCCCGGGGGCCGGGCCGAGGTCGCGTCGCCGCAAGCCCCTGCTGCCCCTGCGGAGCGCCCAGGCGCAGCCTCTTCGGTAGATGCCCAGCTTCGCGCACCAGGGTTGGCTGAGCCTGCGGAGGCGCGTCTTGAGCCCGCGGAAGCGGCGGGCAGCGGCGTGGCGCCGCGCGCTCCAGGTGAGGCGGACCGGGCGGCGACGCGCCAAGTGACGCCTGGAGCCGAGGTGATGGGGAAGAAAAAGACCGAAGCCCGCGCGGCCGACGCTCCCGCCGCACCGCCGGCGGCGGCGCTCAGGAGCGCACCGGCCCGGACCGATCAGGAGCCGCTGGCGGCACCCGCCCGTGAGACAAGTGAGCGCTCGCTCGCTGACGATCGGTTGAAATCGTTGATGAAAGAGCTCGAAAACGAGCCGCCGGAGTCCTGGCTTGAAAGAATCGAGCGGCTTCGTCGCGAAGGCCGGCACGCCGATGCGGACGCCTTGCTCGACGAGTTCAAGAAGCGGTTTCCCGGGCACCCGGTGACCCGCCAGGAAATCGAGCGTGTCCGTTGACGCGCCCGCGCTCGACCGTTACGCGGAGGCGCTTCAAGTTTGGCGGTCGCAGCATTCCGAGTCCGATTCATGGACCGCTGAATTCGACCCGGATGCCGCACTATAGGGGGCTAATTTCGCGGAGTGTTTTCGGTGACCCGACCGAAGGTCCGGGGCCCGTCAGAGCATCAAATCCCCCAATAAGGCTCCAAAATTAGTGCGTCGCAGCATAAGTAGTGCCTAGTATTTCACGCCTATTGACAAACTATATGAGCGAAAAGATAATTCGCGCTGTTGCTGCGCAGCATCAGATTTCAGGGCTGGATGAGGTGGCGGAACCCCGACATCCGCTGATTGCCCGGCCTGCTTCTACCTACTAGAATTAGTCAAATTCTCCGTTGTCACCCCAACCTGTTGCGGTTAGGGTTGGGCATTGGAATTGCAGGGGAACGTAACCGGCAAGGGTAGCTGAGGCTGGTTCAAAATGGGGCTGGCGGTACAAGAAGGAGGTTTTGCCATGATTGCAAAATCAACCCTACAAATAGGCGGGATCGGGACGGCGCGATCGGGGCAGCACACGCGCCATCTCGTGTCGACGGTGGTGCTGGTGGCGAGCCTGCTGGCACTGTTTCTCGTCGTGCATACGCACCATGGCCCCGTCCAGGTCAGGAATCCGTTCCAGCCGGCGCTGCCGCTCGACGCGATCCGGGCTGACCGGCAGGCCCACCTGAGCCCCCCGGTGATGGCTTTTTCGCCGACCGATGAGGGCCGCTACCGTGCGCTGTCCGAATATCTGGGCAAGCGCTACCGCGTCTCCCCGCAGGTGATATTTGACCTGGTGAACCTGGCCCACAAGGTCGGACACCAGCACAAGCTTGACCCCCTTCTCATCATCGCCGTGATGGGGGTCGAGTCGAGCTTCAATCCCATCGCCGAGAGCCGCGTCGGCGCCAAGGGCCTGATGCAGATCATCCCGCAGTTCCACGGCGACAAGCTCGAGCCCTTCGGGGGCGAGAAGGCGGTGTTTGATCCTTCGGCCAACCTCGTCGTCGGTGCTCAGATCCTGAAAGAGTACCTGCGCCGCACCGGCAACCTCAGCATCGCGTTGCAGATGTATAACGGCGCGCTGGCCGACCCCAAGGACGAATACACGCACAGAGTCTTGAACGAGCGCCAGCGCCTGCATGGCGTGCTGGCCCGCTGGTCGGCGCCCGCGGTTGCCGCGCATAAGGATCCGGCGAGGACGGCCCTCGTCAACACCACACAGTCGAGCCGCTTCCGCTAGAGCGGGAAAATCCGGGACACCCGTGGCAGGAATTCGCGTCGCCTGGGGCGAGGGCGCCGTGACCGCCGAGCTCCGGGATACCCCCACAGCCCACGCACTGCTGGCGGCGTTGCCTTGCCAGGCGCGCGCCTGTACCTGGGGGGAGGAGGTCTACTTCGAGCTGCCGGTCAAAGCGGTGCTCGAGCCCGACGCCCAGCAGGTGGTCGATCCTGGAACCGTATGCTTCTGGGTCGAGGGCAGCTCCCTCGCCCTGCCTTTCGGCCGCACGCCGGCCTCGAAGGGGAACGAACCGCGCCTGGTAACCCGATGCAATGTGGTGGGAAAGATCGCGGGTGACGCGCGCGTGCTGAAAGGCGTCAAGGAGGGCAGCGCGCTGCGCATCGAGGCACTGCCCTAGCCAGGGCTCTCAGGCGGATTCGGCCCTTGCCGCTCCCGCGGCAGGGAATCAAAGCTTGTGGCTGCCGATCATGAGGCGCTTGAATAC
>DASPGR010000336.1:0-5528 GCA_035620515.1 Burkholderiales bacterium
AGCGGCAGGCGAAGGAAATCAAACGGCACGACCAGTGTCGCGTCGGCAATTACGAAGGCGCGCGTGAGGCACATGTGGGCGCTCAATCCCGTCGCTCCGACCACGATGACCCACGGCAGCTCCGCCACGCCCGGCGTGACCCAGCCCGGGATCGCAAAGGCGAGGCCGAGCGGGAGCTGGATCGCCGCCATGTAGAACAGCACGGCAAATACCGTGTCGCGCCCGGCGAGGCGCTTGGTCGCGATCATCGTCAAGGCATACGCGAACGATCCCGCGAGCATCACGAGCGCCGCCGCCGGCACGTGCTGCAGGCCGGGGCGCAGGATGATGATGATGCCCGCGAGGCCGGCAGCGAGCATCACGACCCGGCCGCGGTTCAGGCGCTCGCCCAGGATGAAGGTGGCAAGCACGGCAGTCCAGACCGGCATCGTGAATTCGATTGCGAATACCGTCGCGAGCGGCAGCGCGCCGATCGCGAAGACCCACGCATACTGGCCCGCGAAATGCAGCACGTTGCGCACGAGGTGCAGGGGAAAGCGCCGGGTGAGCAGCACGCGCCCCCCGAATCGCGGCAGGATGGCGAGCAGGATGATGAGAGAGACGGCGCTGCGAAGAAACAGCACTTCGAAGACCCCCATCGTGTGCAGGAGCTCGCGCACCGATATCGCCATGAGCGCGAAGGAGAAGAGCGCGCCGCCCATCCACAGGGCGGCGCGCACCGCTACGGGCATTCGCGCGGGGTCCATGGCCATGCCCGGCAGCCCGATTTATTGATAACATCTGGCAGCAGCGAAGAACTCACGGCTCAACCAACTTCATCGCGGGAGGAGGTCGCAATGAAACGCACATCACGCATGATTGCAGGCTTGCTGGTCGCCGGGCTGACCGTTTCCGGCTGTGCAACGATGGGGGGCGGGGACTGGGTCACGCTCTTCGACGGCAAGGACCTTGACCAGTGGTACCTCATCGGCGACGCCGACTGGAAGCTCGACGACGGGATGGTCATGGCCGACCGCAAGATTGGCAAGGAAAACGGCTTTGTGGTTACCAAGAAGAGCTACAGCAATTTTCAGCTCAGGGTGGAATTCTGGGCCAGTGACGACGCCAACAGCGGGATTTTCTTCCGCTGCCTGGATGGCAAGACGATCAGCGACTCGAGATGCTACGAGGCCAACATCTTCGATCAGCGTTCGGACCCGGCCTTCGGCACCGGGGCGATCGTGAAGTTCGCCCACGTGGACCCCATGCCCAAGGCCGGCGGCAAGTGGAACACCTACGAGATCACGGCGGACGGCCCGAAGCTCACCGTGGTCCTGAATGGCGTCACGACCGTCGAAACCACCAACAAGAAGTACAAGAAGGGCCCGATAGCCCTTCAGTACGGCAGGGGCGTCGTGAAGTTCCGCAAGGTGGAGATCCGCGAGCTCTAATCGCCGTGACCGGTGACCGGTGACCAGTCAACGGTACACCAAGAAACTGAAGGGTTCGGAACCGGGACAACCTGGGTTCTGACCCCTCCTCTTTTCAACACGGGTCACAGTTCACGCCTCATCAGGCGGCGGCCTTGCGATTCGCCTCCAGCCGCGCATCGACCAGCGCGACGGAATCGTCGAGCACCTTCGATTGCATGCCCTTTTGGGCCGCAATCGTCTTTACGAGGCGGTCTACCCGCTCGATGTTGGGCGCGCCGGCATAGAGCGCGCGCGCCGCGGACGACGGGCTTCCCAGCGACAGCGCCGCATTGGCGTACTTGTCGAAGGGCACGAGATCCTTCTCATCGGCGCCCAGCGCTACGCACACCTTGACCGTCCAGTCGTATACCGCCCGCGAGGCAGCGGCGTCGGTGTGCACCGCTTCCTTGATCGATCGCGGCCCGTCTTTCGTCACGCAGCGGTAGTTTCCGGAAATCAGCATGGGCCATTTCGCCAGCGGCACGAAAATGGAGTCGTGCACCTTGAGCTTCACGGGCAGCTCGATCTTCGCGCCACCGGCATCGAAGCGGATCGCCTCGATGTCCGATTCGAGCTTGCGCAGGATTGCCGTGTGGGCGTCCGATTCGAAACGCGCTGCCTTGAAATTGGTCGGCAGCCTGACCTGCAGCACGTTCACCTTTTCCTCGGGCGGACGGAACGCCTGCGGATCCGGGCTGCATAGAGTCATCAGCTTGGGATCGAGGTGATCCCATACGCTGGGATCGGTGTAGCAGCCCCTCAGCGCGTTGGTGTCGAGTCCCTGGATCCTCTTCAGGTAGGTCAGCGGCGGCATGTTCATGATCGACATGCACGGCACCTTCGCCTTCGCCACGGCGTCGAGCAGCTCGCGCACGCCGGCGGAACGATATTGAGGCTCCTGCATCGCGAGGCCGACAAGATCATAGTCGCCCGGATTGACCGCTCCGGGCCCGTCGGCCGAGAGCTTGCCCGGCGCCTTCTGCGTGTTGATTTCGACCAGCCCTTCGCGGCCCTTGATCGGCATGCGCACGCGCGCGCCTTCCTTGTTGATCACCTCCACTTCCGCCGGCAGGCAGACGAGCTTGACCGAATGCCCCGCAAGGGCGAGCTTGGCGCCGAGCAGTGAGCCGTACGACGCGCCCAGTATCAGAATGTTGTAGGAAGTTTTCATTTGAAAATCTGTCCTCCGGATAGGCGTGAACACGGGGTAAAACGGGTATTCCGCATTGTGATAATCGTTCTCGCGGTCCACCTTGATGCTATTCAATATGATCGGGCGACGCAATCTTGCTGCGCAGCAATTCCACGCAATTCAGGTCCGACTCCACAATTTGATTGAGCACGCAGGCCGTCCAAGGCTGATCGCGGACATCCGCATGTCATAAATTCAAAACGGTTTACCAACAGAACCGGGCCGGCCCCGGCCCCAAGAGGGTCCGCCGACCGGCCCGAGCGTTTACGGCGCGCGGTTCAGAGCTTGCGCAGCTGCTCCAGCAGCTCCTTGCTCTCGGGAATCGTGCCCGGCTCGTAGACTTTCGCGTAGCGCACGATGCCCTTGGCATCGAGCACGTAGGCCGCGCGCTTGTCCATCCCGCGCTCCTCGTTGAAGATGCCGTAGGCCTTGCCGATCGCGCCGTGCGGCCAGTAGTCGGAGAGCAGCGGGAATGGAACGCCGCCCAGCTTCTCCGCCCATCCCTTCAGGCTCGGGACCGGATCGGCGCTGATCTGGAGGATTTCGCAGTTCAACTTTCTGAATTCGTCGTAGTTCGCACGGAACCCGTTCACCTGGTTCGTTCACCCTCCGGTAAAGGCAAAGGGCATGAATGCGACCACGGTCGGTCGGCCCTTGAACGTGGAGAGCGCAACCTTCTGATCGCTGTTGTGCGCGGGCAGCGAGAAGTCAGGCGCCGCCGCGCCTACCTTGATTTCCATTCGGGGTCTCCTTCCGTCGTGTGACGGCGAGGCGCCAGAATACCCGTCCCGGTCGATATCGGCAATCGGACCGCGATAGAATCGCTATCCGCCGGGAGCACCGGACGGCGCTCGATTTCATAGTCCGCGCGCTTTTATCCCTACGCTGGTTATCCCGGCGACTTCGCGGTTCAATGCTTATTCCCCATCAGATCGGCCTCCGACGCGGTTTCTCCAGATGACCACCTGGCTCGATGGTTTTCACACCAGGCGCCACGCAGCGATGGAGCCCACGATCTGGGTGGCGATCGTGCTGTCCGCCCTTGTGCACGCCGCCGTCCTCAGCAAATGGCTGCCGGAGATCCGGTTCCCGTCGCCGGATGAGCTCGAACGGCGCGCGCTCGTCCCGCCATTGGTGGTGAATCTGGCCCCGCCCCGAATCCTCCCACCCGCCCCGCTGCCGGCACCGCCGCCTGCGCCGCGGGCGAAACCGCGCCCGCCGATCGAAGCGCCCACCCCGCCGCCTGCTGCGGAACCGCCGGCCCCACCGGCGCTCGCCGCGCCGAGGCCCCGCCCGGAATTCGACGATCTCGCATCGTATGTCGAAGCCAGGCGCCGCGCGCGCGCCGCCTCCGGCCCGGCAGCGCCCCCGGATCGGCCAGCGAGCATACCGGTCGAGGATGAAAATACGCGCGCCAGCCGCAATGTCGCGCAGAACCTCGGGTCGCAGGAGCGGCTGAGCTTCGGCTATGATCCGGACCGCAGCGGCGGCCTGTTCCAGATCCAGCTCCTGGGCTACGACTACGCCGAGTTCACCTTCATCGGCTGGAACAAGGATATCCGCCGCACGACCAAGCAGCTCGTCGAAGTGCGTAGAGGCGACAACAGCGACATCCGCATCGCCGTGGTCCGCCGGATGATCGCGATCATTCGGGAAGAGGTGCAGGAGGATTTTCTCTGGGACTCGCAGGTCCTGGGCTACCGAACGCTGTCCGCTCGCGTGAAGGACAACAAGACGCTCGAGGAATTTCTGATGGGGGAATTCTTTGGCAGCGCGGGCCGGCCGCCAGCCAGGCCTTAGAACAGCGTGGCCGTGGGGGCGGCAGGCGATCACGCCCGCGAGGACGCCGGCACCTCCACTTTGCTGAGCGAGCCGACGCGAACGCCCAGCAGGCGGATGCGGCGGTCGAGCGGCACGCGTTTCAGGCATACGCCCGCCGCGTGACGGATCGCCGCCGCGTCTGCCGTCGGGTGATCGAGCGTCAGGTCGCGCGTGACCGTCGTGAAGTTGTCGTAGCGCAGCTTGAGCCCGATAGTCCTGCCCGCGTAGCCCTTCCTCGCGAGATCGCCGGCCAATTTGACGCAGAGCTCGGTGAAGATGCGCGAGAGCCGTTCGCGGTCGCGCACGGCGTGCAGATCCTCGGCGAACGTCGTCTCGCGGCTGATCGACTTGGGCTCGCTATAGGTAACCACCGCGCGCTCGTCGCGCCCGTGCGCGGCCTCGTGCATCCAGGTGCCGAAACTCGCCCCGAAGCGCTCGATGAGGAGCGCGCGACCGGCCTTGGCGAGCTCACCGATGGTGCTGATGCCAAGGCTTTCCAGGCGCGCGTTCGCCTTGGGGCCGATACCGTTCACCTTGCGCACCGGCAGCGGCCAGATGCGCGCCGGGATATCCTGCTCGGTGATGACGGTGAGCCCGCCCGGCTTGTCGAGCTCGGATGCGATCTTCGAGAGCAGCTTGTTCGGGGTGACGCCGATCGAGCACGAGAGCCCGGTCGCCTCACGCACCGCGCGCTGTATGTCCCTCGCCGCGTTGCGCGCGCGGGCCCACGGATCGGGCGGGCCCTCGGCCGCGCCGGATATCACGAGGTCCGTGAGATCGATGTAGATCTCGTCGATGCCGCGGTCCTCGATCTGCGGCGCCACCGCGCGCACGGCGTCCTTGAACATCCGCGAGTAGCGCCGGTACTCGTCGAAATCCGCCGGCAGCAGCAGCGCATCCGGGGCAAGCTTCGCCGCCTTCATGAGGCCCATGCCGGAGTTCAGGCCGAACCGGCGCGCTTCGTAGGTCGCGGTCGTGATGACGCCCCGGCCCGCATATTCGCGAAGCGTGGGGAATTCGTTTCCTTCGGCCGCCGCGCGCCGCCGACCGCCGATGACCAGCGG
>DASPGR010000337.1:0-4250 GCA_035620515.1 Burkholderiales bacterium
ACTGCTCGCGCTGGTACTCGCGCTGATTCAGCTGCCGGTCCCCGACGTCTTCGCGCAACAACCCGGCGCGAAGGCCGGGACGCCGTCACCCGCCGAGCAGCGCCGGATCCAGATGGGCGGCTACCACCCGGAGCGCATGGATTCGAAGAGCCTCGGCCCGCACGCGCCGAAACTAACGGTCACGCCTCTGGAAGAGCTCCCCATCAAGGACCTGCAGGTGCCCCCCGGCTTCAAGATCGAGGTCTGGGCGCACGGCTTTCCGGGCGGGCGCATGATGACGCGCGGCGACAAGGGCACGATCTTCATGGGCACGCGCAATATCGGGCGCGTCTACGCCGTCATGGACAAGGACGGGAAGCGCACGTCCAAGATCGTCATCGACAAGCTCGTGCAGCCGAACGGCGTGCTGTTCCTGAACGGCTCGCTCTACGTGGCCGCGATCAACAAGGTGCTGCGCTTCGACAACATCGAGGCCAACCTGGAGAACATCCCGCAGCCCGTCGACATGACCGACACCTTCAAGCTGCCGCCCGAAGTGCATCACAACTGGAAGTTCCTAGCCTTCGGGCCCGACAAGAAAATCTACATCCCGGTCGGCTCGCCGTGCAACCTGTGCGAGGTCAACCCGGGCGTGCACGGCCAGATCCGCCGCTACAACCTCGACGGCTCGGGCATGGAGATCGTCGCGCGCGGCGTGCGGAACAGCGTGGGGTTCGATTTCCACCCGAAGACCGGCGAGCTCTGGTTCACGGACAACGGGCGGGACTGGGGCGGTGAGAACGGGTTTGAGGAGGAGCTGAACCGCGTGCCGAAGGACAGGATTGGCGGGCGTTTCGGATTTCCCTACTGCCACGCTGACGGCCAGCCCGACCCGGATATCAAGGTGCCCGATCCCTGCGCCGGCGTGATCCTTCCAGTGACCACCCTTGGCTCGCACGCCGCGGCGCTCGGCATGCGGTTCTATACCGGGAAGATGTTCCCGGCCGAGTACCGGGACGCCATCCTCGTCGCCCGGCGCGGGTCATGGAATCGCACGATGAAGAACGGATATGACGTGCTCATGGTCACCGCCACCCCCGAGGGCAAGAACCCGCAGGTGAAGCCATTTGTCACCGGATTCCTCGACAAGGAAAAGAACGAATTCCGCGGGCGCCCGGTCGACGTCCTGCAGATGCCCGATGGGTCGGTCCTCATCGCGGATGAACAGAACGGCGCGATCTACCGAGTGAGCTACACGAAATAGATGTCACGGCGCGGCGCCGCACGGCGGACAGGCTTCGCCCGCCGTGCGGCGGCGCTGAGCATCGCGCTCGCCGCCGCCTTCGCGCCCCTCTGGGCCGCGGGCGACGCGGCGCGCGGACGAACAAAGGCCGCGCCCTGCGCCGATTGTCACGGCACGCCGCAGCGCGCGGCGCTTCCAGGCATGCCGCATCTCGCCGGCCAGCCCGCGCAGTTTGTCGAGCTTCAACTCATCATGATGCGCGAGGGCCTGCGCGAGGTGCCGCAGATGACGCCGTTGGTGAAGGGACTCACCGACGGCGAGATCAGCGACCTTGCGGCGCACTTCGCCCGCCAGACGCCGCCGAGGAACTCGTCTGCGCGCGACTCGGCGCGCTACCAGCGCGGAGCGGCTCTCGCCAGGGCGCTGATCTGCGGCAACTGCCATGGCGAGGACTTTCGCGGGCAGAAGCACCTCCCGCGGCTCGCCGGCCAGCGCGAGGACTACCTCGTCGCCTCCCTCAAGGCCTACCGTGAAAACAAGCGCACGGGAATCGACACCAGCATGAATGAGCTCATGTACCGCGCGACCGATTCCGACATCGAGGCCCTCGCCCACTTTCTCGCGCACCAATAGCCGCGCGCCGCTGTGAAATTTCGCACGCACCCCGCGGCATGACAGCCACTTGCTGGCGCGACCGGAGTAAGCTTGCTGAGCATGGCCGCACAAACGGTCGCTCCGCGTTTGCCCCAGTGACAGACGGCGAGTTTCGGGACCGTTTTTGCACCAGTTGGGGAGCGAAATGGGTATAGATATCGAGAGACGCAAACACTTGCGTATTCCCATCGCGGAGCCGGTGTATCTTGAGAACGCTACGGGCTTCACGCACAACGTGAGCGCTTCGGGCGTGTTCTTCTGGATAAGCGGCGGCTCGTATAAAGCGGGAGACGAGATCCGCTTTTCGCTTGAGATGAGCAGACCTGAAGGCAAGGTGATGGTCAAGTGCCGGGGCGTGATTGTCCGCATCGAGCAATACGAAACCAGGCTTGGCGTAGCGGTGAGATTCACGGAAACGGAAACGAGGCTTCCGTACCTGCCTTGGGTCTCCGAAGGCGCCAACCGTGAGACGCAGAAAAGCTAGCTGATCAAATCCGCAATCATCCGTAATCTCGCGCCCCGCTTCGGCGGGGTTTTGCTTTCCGACGTCGCCGGGTCTGGGTCCGCTCACGGCCAAAAGCCGCTTTGGCGATTTGGACGAAGGCGTCGCGAGTGCGACGTATGCCACAGCGCGGTACGGCAGGGTTTTTTGAGGCCTATTCCCGGCACGCCGGTGTGCATTCTGTCACCTGTGCACAGCAGGCGACCGAAGTTGTGACCAGCGTCCTTTCGTCCGCGCTGCTCGTATCGGAGATTAGGAAGGTGCTCAAGTCAAAAAAGCAGGAAAAGCAAGGCTTGGTTCGGAACACGTGCCACAGGAGAAGTGCAGTGACTTGTTTTCACATTGGAATGGGGCGATCGCTCGGGAAGGTGACCGACGGCGCATTCGGGGCTAACCAGCTGGGGGGAAGACAATGTGTAAGTCCAGACTTTTCCGGTGTTGCTTGGTGGCACTATTGCTGATGTTCGGACTGCCGGCGTCTGGGAAGACGCCAGGAGGACAAACGCCGGCACGAGACGACTCGTGTGATTCTCTCAAAGCGGAAGGGGTCACCAAGGGTTTGTACGGTCTGTGTGTTGCGCTTTGCCAGGCACAAGGTTACTCAGCGGCCGTACCGATGAAAGAGTCCCAGAAAAGGATTTTTGCCAACTACAACAAGTTAAAAACGGACAACGATCCCGACCTGCCGTGCGCGGCTGGCTCGAGCCCCGATCCCGTTCCTCCTCCTGTGGTCCAGTCGTGTCCGTGCTGGACGGCTGCGGAGGCCGGCGCCGTCGATGGAGTGTTGTCGGACGGATCGACCGCTATGGGATGGTCTGCGCAAACCACCAATGCATTGGCCTGCAGTGCGAGACCCGACAATCCCTATATTCAAGAGGCTAACACCGCCATTACGGAGGTATCGTACATACAGGCGGTTGATATAACGTCAACATTTTCGTCGTTGCACCAGTGCAAATATCGGAAGATGGTTCCGGGCCAGCCCATCGCCGACATATTCTTATCCGTCGAGTTTGGCACTTTGACGGTAGAGCAGCATGCGGCCTGCAAGGCGGATATAGCCGAACGTCAGCGCGCCCTGAACGTCTGTCAGTAGAGCACAGCCGCTCGGCGTCGCGCAGCTCGCGGAAGACGTAGACGTTCGCCTGATCGATGCCCGCGACATTCGGTATCACGGGCCGTACGCCCGTCGCGAGTATCCGCTTCGAATAGGGTTTGAGCCGCCCCGCGGCGGCGCGCGGGATGAGCGCTCTGCGCGAGGGATCGCCAGCGCGCTGCCGGATATCCACGCTGGCATCCCGCTACGTTTCGCGTTGCAGCAAGCGCCGTGCCATAGCGCGCGCCTGAAGCGTAAACGCGGTACGATTCAAAGCGTAACATTAGGAAAACCGTGCGTTTTATTCGAGGCCTTCTGGCCTGCACGTGCTCGATCGCGGTGCACCATAGATCGCGCACGCAACAGCGTGGTGCGCCGGTGAGCCCATGGCGAATGGCGGATGGCGAATGGCGAAAGGAGATCGACAGATGCATTTGCACTCGCCTTTCGCCTTGTAGTGGATCGCGCCGTTAGAATGACCGCCGCTATGCACAATCGTGGCGCATACGAAGTGAACACCACACCGATCACCCATCACCCATCACTCATCACGGGTGTCAGCTCTTGAGCGTGATCCCGCGGGCCTCGGTGCTCGCTCCCTTCCGCGTCCGAAGCTTCCGTTTCCAGTGGCCTGCCGATATGGCCACGTCCTGGGCCTTCGAGATGGAGAACCTGATTCTCGGCTGGTACGTGCTGGTCGAGACGGGCTCGGTTCTGCTGCTGACCGTTTTCGCATCGCTGCTTTACATCGGCACGCTGCTCGCGCCCATGTTTGG
>DASPGR010000338.1:0-5760 GCA_035620515.1 Burkholderiales bacterium
ACATCAGGATGATGTCGAATTGCTCCTGGTTGTACGCGGCCTCGACCTGCAGCGAGACAGGCTTTCCGATCAGGTCGGAGAGTGCGGCAAGCGACTGCGATTCCTCGTCGAGGAACATGTCGATTACCCGCTGCGAAGCAAGGATCCGGAATTCGCGCGCGCTGAACTGGCGGGCCTCGCGCATGAGCTCACGCAGGATCATGTAGCACACCGTCTGGGCGGTCTTGAGAGAGCCGCCGCCCTCGCATACCGGGCAGGCCTCGCACAGGAGGTGCGCCAGCGACTCGCGCGTGCGCTTGCGCGTCATCTCGACCAGCCCCAGCTGAGTGAATCCATTGACGGTCATGCGGGTGCGGTCGCGCGCGAGAGCCTTGCGGAACTCGTTCAACACGGCGTTCTTGTGCTCATCGGTGTCCATGTCGATGAAGTCGATGATGATGATGCCGCCGAGGTTGCGCAGCCGCAGCTGCCGCGCGATCACCTGGGCCGCCTCGAGATTGGTCTTGAAGATGGTGTCGTCGAAGCTGCGCCCGTTGACGAATCCTCCGGTGTTGACGTCGATCGTGGTAAGCGCCTCGGTCTGGTCGATGATGAGGTAGCCGCCCGACTTGAGATCGACGCGCCGCGCGAGCGCCTTCTCGATCTCGTCTTCCACGCCGTAGAGATCGAAGAGGGGCCGCTCGCCGCGGTAGTGCTCGACGCGTTCGGCAACATTCGGGGTGAAATCCTGCCCGAAGGAGAGCATGTGCTCCCATGTCTCGCGCGAATCAACGAGGATCCGCGCGGTCTCCTCGTGCACGAAATCCCGCAGCACGCGGAGAGCGAGATCGAGATCCTGGTAGAGCAGCGCGAGCGGCGGCGCGACGGCCGCCTTCTCCTGTATCCCCGACCACAGCCGCCTCAGGTAGTCGACGTCGGATCTCAACTCCTGGTCGGAGGCCGCTTCCGCGACGGTGCGGATGATGAAGCCGCCTTTCTCCTCCGGCGGCAGGATGAGCTGGAGCTTCTCGCGCAGGTGCGCGCGCTCTTCCTCGTCCTCGATGCGCTGCGAGATGCCGATATGGGACTCCTGGGGCAGATAGACGAGGAAGCGTCCCGCGATCGAGATCTGCGTTGAAAGCCGCGCCCCCTTGGTGCCGATGGGATCTTTCACCACCTGCACCATGAGATTCTGGCCTTCGGCAATCAGCTTCTCGATCGGGACGGCCGGTTCGCCGTTTCCGCGGCGGGCGCCGATGTCGGCCACGTGCAGAAATGCGGCGCGGCCGCCGCCCACGTCCACGAAGGCGGATTGCATGCCCGGCAGCACGCGGATGACGCGGCCCATGTAGATGTCGCCGACCAGCCCGCGGGACGTGGTGCGCTCGATGTGCACTTCCTGCGTGACGCCCTGCTCGATCACCGCCACGCGCGTCTCCTGCGGCGTGACGTTGACGAGAATTTCCTCCGTGACGGCCATGGCGGGTCCGCTAGACCATGGATACGTTGAACCGCGCGAGGAGCTCCGCGGTCTCGGCGAGCGGCAGCCCCATGATCCCCGAGTAGCTGCCCGAGATCCGCGTGACGAAGGCGCCTGCGCGTCCCTGGATGGCGTACGCCCCCGCCTTGTCGCCCGGCTCGCCGCTTGCGACATAGCGGCGGATCTCGGCATCGGCCAGCTCCCTGAACCACACGCTGGAGACCGAAATCTGGCTCTCGACCTGGTCCCGGAAGGCGATCGCAACCGCCGTGATGACCTGGTGCTCCCGCCCGGAGAGCGTGCGCAGGATGCGCGCCGCATGCTCCATGTCCTCGGGTTTTCCGATGAGCTGCTCGTCGAAAACGACCGACGTGTCGGCCGCCAGCACGGGCTTGATCGGCAGGCCGCGCTGGGCAACCTGCAGCATCCCCGTCGTGGCCTTGGACGTGGCGAGGCGCAGCGCGTAGACGCCCGGCGACTCATCCGGCAAAGGCGTCTCGTCGACATCGGCGCCCCGCCGCAGGTCCTGCCGCAGCAGCAGCAGCTCGAACGGTATGCCGATCTGCTTCAGCAGGTCCCGTCGGCGCGGGCTGCGCGAAGCGAGATAGATGCGATTATCGGCGACGCTCATCTTCGGGCGATGGGGCCTTATTCCCGGTGATAGGGGTGATTGTGCAGGATTGAGGCGGCGCGATAAAGCTGTTCCGCCAGCACGACCCGCGCGAGCCCGTGCGGGAGCGTCAACGCCGAGAGCGACCACAGCGCGTCCGAGGATTTTTTCACGTCTTCAGCAAGGCCGTCGGCGCCGCCTACCAGGAACGCGATGTTTCGTCCGCCCTGCCGCCAGCGCGCGAGCCGCCGCGCGAGCTCTGCCGTCGTGAACGGCGCGCCCCGCTCGTCGAGCGCGACGGTCGTGCAACCGGGCGGGACGGCGGCGAGGATACGCTTGCCCTCCGCCTCGATCGCGCGCACCGACCCCGAGCCCCGCGGGGCGGGCTTGAGCGCGATCAGTTCGATGCGCATCTCGCGGGGCATCCGTGCTGCATATTCCGCGAAGGCGGCGTCAACCCATTCCGGCATTCGGTGCCCGACCGCCACGACAAGGAGCTTCATGGCGGCCTGTGGTGGTCAGGCCGAAGCTGACCGGCTTTTGCGGCGCGCCTTGCGCGCCGGCGGCCCCCACAGCTCTTCCAGGTTGTAGTACTTCCGGACCGCGTGCTGCATGATGTGGACGACTACGGGGCCCAGGTCGACCAGGATCCACTCGCCTTCGCGCTCGCCTTCCACTCCTTGCACGCGCGCGCCCGCCGCCTTCAGCTTCTCCTGGACATTGCGCGAGAGCGCCTTGCCCTGGCGGGCGGAATCGGCGCTCGCGAGGATGATGCGATCGAAGAGAGCGGTCATGCGCCTGACATCCAGCACCACGATGTCGCGTCCCTTGATGTCCTCGAGCGCGGAAACCGTGGTCTTGACCAGCTTGTCGAGTCTCATCAACCCCTAGGAGTACAGGCCATTCGAACGAATATAGTCGAGAACGGCCGCAGGCAGCAAATAGCGCGGGCTCCGTCCTGACCGCAGAATCTCGCGCAGCGCCGTCGCCGAGATGTCGAGCGCCGTAAACGGCACCACGACGATGCCGCCCGCCGGCGAGAGGTGAACTGCCAGCGGCTGCTGCATGAGGCGCGCCGTGTACTCGCGTGCGAGCGGCTGCGGCATCTTCTCCGCCCAGCGCTCGACCGGGAACCCGGGACGATGCGCGACTGCGATGTGCGCGAGCCCGAAGAGATCGTGCCATCGATGCCAGGTCGCGAGCTCGAGAAAGGCATCCGCGCCGAGCATCAGCACGAGCGCCCGCGTCGCGCCCGCCTCCGCGCGCATCGACGTCAGCGTGTCAAACATGTAGCCGGGTCCGGACCGATGGATCTCGCGATCGTCGATGCGGAAGCGCGGGTTCTCTTCCACGGCGAGCCGCGTCATGGCAAGCCGGTGCTCGCTCGAGGCAACCGGCGCGGCCCGGTGGGGCGGTGTCCCGCTCGGGAGCAGGCGGACTTCGTCGAGGCGAAGCGCTTCGCCGAGCTCCTCACCCAGGCGCAGATGGCCGTAATGGATGGGATCGAAGGTGCCGCCGAGAATGCCGATGGGACCGGTTGACATCCGCTCAGAGGACGAGGCGCCTGATATCCGACAGGACGCTCGCCAGGAACGAGATGAAGCGCGCGCCCTGCGCCCCGTCGACCACGCGGTGATCGTAGGAGATCGACACGGGCAGCATGAGTCGGGGCGCGAACTCCCTGCCCGACCATACCGGCCTCATCACCGACTTGCCGACACCCAGTATCGCCACCTCGGGCGCGTTGATGATCGGCGAGAAATGTCCTCCGCCCAGGCCGCCGAGACTGGATATCGAGAAGCAACCGCCCTGGAGGTCGGCCGGAGAGATCTTCCCCGCGCGCATGCGCTCGCTGACTTCGCCGAGCTCCCGTGCAAGCTCGAGCAGCCCCTTCTTGTCCACGTCGCGGATCACCGGGACGACCAGCCCGTTCGGGGTGTCCACGGCAACGCCGATGTGGAAGTATTGCTTGAGCACCAGGCTCTCGCCATCTGCCGACAGCGATGCATTGAAGTGCGGATGCTGCTTGAGCGCGACGACGACGGCCTTCAGCAGGAAGCAGAGGATGGTGAAGCGGATGCCCTGCTTCTTCGCTTCCTCGACCTGGACCTTCCGGAATTCCTCGAGCTCGGTGATGTCGGCCTCGTCGTGCTGTGTCACGTGAGGAATCGTGACCCAGTTACGGTGCAGGTTCGCCCCGGAGAGCTTCTTGATGCGCGAGAGCGGTTGTGTCGTAACGGGACCGAACTTGGCGAAATCCACCTGTGGCAGCGGAGGCAGCGCGAGGCCGAGGCCCCCTTCACCGGCGCCCGGCCGCGCGAGCGCCGTCTTGACGTAGTTCTGCACGTCCTCCTTGAGCACGCGCTCCTTCAAGCCGCTGCCTTTGACCCGGCCGAGGTCGACTCCCAGCTCGCGCGCAAACCTGCGCACAGTCGGGCTCGCATGGGCGCGCGCGAAGCCGCTCTCATCAACCGGAGCCTGTGGCGCGGCCGGCGCGCGTGGGTTTTCGCGTTCCGCGCGCGGTGGCGGCGCTTCCGCCCGCGATGGACTCGCGGGCGCCCTCGGAGGCGGTGCCGGCGTCGGCTCCGCCCGCGGCGACGGCGCCGCCTTGCGGACGGCGCTTTCCGCCTCCGCCGTCTCGAGCACGAGGACGAGCGAGCCTTCCGAAACCTTGTCGCCCACCTTGACCTTCAGCTCCTTCACGGTGCCCGCGGCCGGCGCGGGAACCTCCATCGTCGCCTTGTCCGACTCCAGCGTGACCAGCGAATCCTCGGCCTTGACGCTGTCGCCCGCCTGGACCAGCACCTCGATCACCGGCACGTCCTTGAATTCGCCGATGTCGGGCACCTTCACTTCGATGACGCTGCTCATCGTGGATCTGCGGCCGGTGTCAGACGCGGGCGGGATTGGGCTTCTTCGGATCGAGTCCGTACTGCTTGATCGCCTCGGAAACCTTCTTCTGCGGCAGCGCTTCCTGATCGGCAAGCGACTTGAGGGCCGCAACCGCCACGTGGTGCCGGTCGACCTCGAAGAAACTGCGCAGGGCGCGCCGCGTATCGGATCGTCCGAAGCCGTCCGTCCCCAGTACGCTGTAGCGTCCGGGCGAGGGCAGGAAGGCCCGAATCTGATCGGCGTAGGTTTTCATGTAGTCGGTCGCGGCGATGACCGGACCGACGCGCTCGCGCAGGCATTGCTCGACGTACGGGGCGCGCGGCTCGCCCTCGGGGTGCAGCATGTTCCAGCGAACCGCCTCCAGCCCGTCGCGCCGCAGTTCATTGAAGCTCGTCACGCTCCAGATATCCGCGGACACTCCGAAATCCCTCGCGAGCAGCTCCGCCCCGGCGATGACCTCGCGCAGTATCGTGCCGCTGCCGAGGAGCTGCACCTTCGGCTGGCCCTTCCTCTCGGTCTTGCCTTCCGAGTAGAGGTACATCCCGCGCAGGATCCCCTCCTCGGCCCCTTTGGGCATCGGCGGGTGCGCGTAATTCTCGTTCATCACCGTGATGTAGTAGTAGATGTCCTCCTGCGCCTCGTACATGCGGCGCAGGCCATCCTGGATGATGACCGCGAGCTCGTAGGCGAAGGTCGGGTCGTAGGAAACGCAATTGGGGACAGTGGACGCCAGGAGGTGGCTGTGGCCGTCCTCGTGCTGCAGTCCTTCCCCGTTCAACGTAGTCCGGCCGGCGGTGCC
>DASPGR010000339.1:0-5531 GCA_035620515.1 Burkholderiales bacterium
GCAGCACCAGCATCACGTCGATGTACGGCACGACGTTGATCTGGTTCATGAGCCGGTGGCCGCTGCGCTTCTCGATCAGCATCTGCGTGATTCCCGCAAAACGTGACTCGAAAATCGTGAATCGTTACACATCACTCATCAGCCATCACCCATCACGCAGTACTCAATGGGCCTGGCGCTGCAGGATGTTCGAAAACTCCTCCATGAAGGACTCGAAGCGCGTGGCGAGCTTGTTGATGTCGCCGGCAAAGCGGTTATACGCGATGACGGCGGGAATTGCGGCGAAAAGCCCCATGGCGGTCGCGATCAGCGCTTCCGCGATGCCCGGCGCCACGTGGCCAAGCGTCGCCTGTGCAACGTTGGCCAGCCCGCGAAACGAATTCATGATGCCCCAGACCGTCCCGAAGAGGCCCACGTAGGGGCTCACCGATCCGACCGTGGCAAGAAAGGAAAGTGAAGACTCCAGGCGCTCCGTCTCGCGCTGATAGGTCGCGCGCATCGCGCGCCGCGTGCCGTCCATCATGTCCGCAACGTCGATCCCGGGCTGCTTGCGGTACTTCATGAACTCGCGGAACCCGGCTTCGAAGATACGCTCGAGGCTGCCCGCCGCGCGCCGCGCGTTGACCGCGCGCTGATAGAGCTCGTTCAAATCGGCGCCGGCCCAGAACTCGCGCTCGAACTCCGCGGCCTGCCGGCGCGCGCGCTTCAACGTGAACACCTTGACGAAGATGTAGTACCACGACAGCACCGACGCCAGAAGCAGGAGCAGCATGACGATCTGCACCAGCACGCTCGCGCCGGCGATGAGACTCACGACGGACATGTCGTGGGCAACAGTCGGATTCACTTTGTCATTCCCAGATTTTCCGCGACAGGCCCGGGTATTCTAACGGGCTTCAACGTGACCGTGTTGACGCAGGCCAGTCTCAAACTGGCGACAACGAGCTCCTCGCGCTCGCGCAGCACGCGCTGGAGCATGACGATCCGGCTCGCGCCGAGCTCCGCAGGCTCCACCGTCACCGTCAGAGAATCGTTGAAGCGCGCGGGACGCCGGTACTCGACGGTGAGCGCGGTGACGACGAACGCTATCGCGTACTCGCGCGCAAGATCCGGCTGCTCGAAACCGCGCGCGCGCAGCCACTCGGTGCGCGCCCGCTCCATGAATCTCAGGTAGTTCGCGTAGTAGACGACCCCGGCGCTGTCGGTGTCCTCGTGGTAGATGCGCACCGGCCACGAGAACGTGATGGGTGATGAGTGATGGGTGATGGGTGGCGTGCGACGGGACGGCGCGCGGCTCATGTCCTAGGCGCGCTCTGCGCTCAGCATTGCTTGCCCTCGTCCCAGAGGTCCGGCGTGCCCGCGCGGGTCGGCTGCGCAAGCCCGAAATGGCGGTATGCAGACACGGTGGCCATGCGGCCCCGGGGCGTGCGCTGAAGATAGCCCTGCTGGATCAGGAAAGGCTCCAGCACATCCTCGATGGTGTCGCGCTCCTCCCCGATCGCCGCCGAGAGATTGTCGACCCCGACCGGCCCGCCGTCGAATTTTTCGATCACGGCGAGGAGAAGCTTGCGGTCCATCACGTCGAGGCCGAGAGGATCCACGTCGAGCAGCTTCAGCGCCGCATCAGCCACTTCACGGGTCACCTTGCCCTTCGCCTTGACCTGCGCATAGTCGCGCACCCGCCGCAGCAGCCGGTTCGCCACCCGCGGCGTCCCGCGCGAGCGGCCGGAGATCTCGCGCGCGCCCTCGACGGCGACCTCGACGCCCAGGAGCTTTGCCGAGCGCTGGACGATGCGCTGCAGCTCCTCGACGGTGTAGAACTCGAGGCGCGCGACGATCCCGAAGCGGTCGCGCAGCGGATTCGTAAGCATGCCCGCGCGCGTTGTCGCGCCGACCAGGGTGAAACACGGCAGGTCGAGCTTCACCGAGCGCGCTGCGGGGCCCTCGCCGATCATGATGTCGATCTGGTAGTCCTCCAGCGCCGGGTAGAGGATCTCCTCGACGATCGGAGACAACCGGTGTATCTCATCGATGAAGAGCACGTCATTCGGGTCGAGATTGGTGAGAATCGCCGCGAGATCGCCCGGGCGCTCGAGGACGGGACCGGAGGTGTGGCGCAGATTGACGCCCATCTCGCGCGCGATGATGTGCGCAAGCGTCGTCTTGCCGAGACCGGGCGGGCCGAAGAGCAGCACGTGGTCGAGCGCTTCTTTGCGGCCGCGTGCCGCTTCGATGAATACCGAGAGCTGGCCGCGGATCTTTTCCTGGCCGACGTACTCCTCGAGCAGCTTCGGGCGCAGGGTGCGCTCGAGCGCCTCCTCCTGCGGGGATGCAGGCGCGGTGGAGATGAGCCGGTCGGTTTCTATCATCACTGCTTCGACAGAAGCTTGAGCGCTTGCCGGATGCCATCGGCGACGGCCGTGCCCGCCGGCAATTGCTTGATCGCCCACCCGGCCTCGCGATCATTATAGCCGAGGGCCATCAGCGCATTCGCGATGTCGCCGGGTCGCCCGTCTCCGGGTGCCGCCGTCGCGAGCTGCGCGCCGTCGAGCTTGTCTCGCAGCTCGAGCAGGAGCCGCTCCGCCGTCTTTTTCCCGATCCCGGGAATATTGGTGAGCCGTCCCGTGTCCTGCGAGCTGACGGCTGCGCGGAGATCACCGACGCTCAGCCCCGACAGCACCGCGAGCGCGGTGCGCGCCCCGACGCCGCTTACCTTGAGAAGCTGGCGGAAGGCGATGCGCTCGGATTCCGTGGAAAAGCCGAAGAGCTGATGCGCGTCCTCGCGCACGAGGAGATGCGTGTAGAGGCTCACCTCCGCGCCGTTGGCCGGCAGCTGGTAGAACGTGCTCATCGGAACGTCGAGCTCGTAGCCGACGCCGTTCACGTTCACGACGATCTGCGGCGGGTGTTTCTCGACGAGCTTGCCCTGAATTCTTCCGATCATTCAGGGCCTCGCCTGCCCGCCGTTCTCCGTGATTTCTGCAGCGGATGCCCTGACACCAGCCGGCCGCGTTTCATCCGGTAGCCCGCAGTCGCCAGCGCGCCGAGGCCCTGCCCTCCGTGCGCGTGGCAGATCGCGCAGGCGAGCGCATCGGCCGCGTCGGGGCTCGGATCGCCGGCCAGATCAAGCAAGCGCCTTACCATTGCCTGAACCTGTTCCTTTCGCGCATGGCCGTTGCCCACAACGGCCTGCTTTACCTGCAGCGCAGTGTACTCCGCCACGGGAAGGCCATGGAGCACAGCGGCGCAGACAGCGGTGCCCCGCGCCTGGCCGAGCAGAAGCGTGCTTTTCGGATTCACGTTGACGAAGACCTGCTCGAGCGCGACCTGCTCCGGACGGTGGGCGCTGATGACCTCGCCCAATCCTTCGAGGATCGCCTTGAGCCGCTGCGCAAGCTCGCCCTCCGGGGTCCGTATGCGCCCGCTGGCGACATACCGGAGCGAGTTGCCGTTCCTGTCGAGAACGCCGTAGCCGGTGACGACGAGTCCCGGGTCAATACCGAGAATGCGAATGGTCGGGGGTCCGCTCAATTCGGCTGCTCGATCACGGCCGTCGTATAGACTTCCTGAACGTCGTCGATTCCTTCGAGCGCGTCGAGCAGTTTCTGCATCCGCGCTGCGTCGTCACCTTTCATGGCATTCTCCGCGGTCGGCTTGAACGTGACCTCGGCGAGATCGGCCTTGAACCCGGCGCGCTCCAGTGCCGTGCGCACCGCGACGAAGTCGTGTACCGACGTTACGACTTCGAGGCTCCCGTCGTCGTTGGTCACCACGTCCTCGGCGCCGGCGTCGATGGCAGCGTCCATGAGCTTCGCCTCGTCGGTGCCCGGGGCGTAGACGAGCTGGCCGCAGTGCTTGAACATGAACGCAACCGCGCCCTCTCCGGCGAGATTGCCCCCGTTCTTGCTGAAGGCGTGGCGCACATCGGCGACGGTCCGGGTGCGGTTGTCGGTCATGCAATCCACCATGACTGCAGCCCCGCCCAGGCCGTAGCCTTCATAACGAATCTCTTCAAAGTTGGCGCCTTCGAGGCCGCCGGTTCCGCGCTTGATCGCGCGCTCGACGTTCTCCTTGGGCATGTTGTTGTCGTACGCCTTGTCCATTGCAAGACGCAGTCGCGGATTGGTGTCGGGATCGGCGCCGCCCAAGCGCGCCGCAACGGTGATCTCCTTGATCAGCCTCGTGAAAATCTTCCCGCGCTTCGCGTCCTGCCGGTTCTTGCGATGCTGGATGTTTGCCCACTTGCTGTGACCCGCCATTCTCCTGCCCCTGCCAACCGCATAAGTCGTTAAAATAGCAGCAATTTTATCACGCGTGATGCCATGCCAGAACCGCTTCTCATCGCAAAATCCGAAGCCGAGCTCTGCCTTTTGCCTGCGCTCGCAAACCGTCACGGGTTGGTCGCCGGCGCAACGGGCACGGGCAAGACTGTGACACTGCAACGCCTCGCCGAGGGCTTCAGCCGCATCGGGGTGCCCGTTTTCCTCGCGGACGTCAAAGGCGATCTGGCGGGCCTGTCGCGCGCGGGCGAGCTGAAGGGCAAGGTGAAGGAGCGCCTCGACCTGCTCAAGATCACTGACGCCGCGTTCGAAGCTTGCCCGGTCGTGTTCTGGGACGTCTTCGGAGAGCAGGGCCATCCGGTGCGCACAACGGTCTCGGAGATGGGGCCGCTGCTCCTTGCGCGCATGCTGGGACTGAACGATACGCAGGCCGGCGTCCTGACACTGACCTTCAAGATCGCGGATGACAACGGCCTGCTGCTCCTCGATCTCAAGGACCTGCGCGCGACCCTGCAGCACGTGGGCGATAACGCAAAGGCCTTCAAGACCCAATACGGCAACGTCTCGGCGGCATCGATCGGCGCCATACAGCGCGGGCTCCTGGCGATCGAGCATGAGGGCGGCGACCGGTTCTTCGGCGAGCCCGCCCTCAACATCGCGGACCTCATGCAGACGGATGCCACGGGACGCGGCGTGGTCAATATTCTCGCCGCTGACAAGCTGATGGGCGCGCCGAAGGTCTACTCGACTCTGCTCTTATGGATGCTCTCGGAGCTTTTCGAGGAGCTGCCCGAGGTCGGAGACCCGCCGAAGCCGAAGCTCGTGTTCTTTTTCGACGAGGCGCACCTGCTCTTCGACGATGCGCCGCGCGCGCTCCTCGAGAAGATCGAGCAGGTGGTGCGGCTCGTCCGCTCGAAGGGCGTCGGGGTTTACTTCGTCACGCAGAATCCGCTCGATATCCCGGACGCGGTGCTGGGACAGCTCGGCAACCGCGTCCAGCATGCGCTGCGCGCCTTCACGCCGCGCGACCAGAAAGCGGTGAAGGCGGCGGCGAGCACGCTGCGCGCAAACCCGAAGCTCGACGTCGAGGCCGCCATCACCGCGCTCGGCGTGGGCGAGGCGCTGGTTTCCTTCCTCGACGAGAAAGGCCGTCCGACGGTCGTGGAGCAGGCGTACGTGCTGCCGCCGGGCACGCGCATCGGACCCGTTTCCCCGGGTGAGCGCGCCGAGACGCTCAAATCCTCGGGCCTG
>DASPGR010000340.1:0-11560 GCA_035620515.1 Burkholderiales bacterium
CAGGGCGGGAAGGAGCTCCCGCATCAGCGCGAGGACCGGCTCGCGCTGGTAATTTCCCGCGCGAGAGGCAACCACCCGCACATCGGGCCAGTGGCTGAGCGCATCGCGGAATCCGCGCATCCGCTCGCGGCTGGTGACCGCGCCGGCGATGCCTTCGATGATGAGCAGGTCCCCGCGCCCGCCGATGTGCCGGAAGAGATACTCGGCAAGCTCATGGCCGATACGGTAATCGTCCGAGCCGACAAACGCGACAAATTCGCCCTCATCGAGCCGGTTGAGAATATTGACCACGGGGATCCGCGCCGCATTGAGCTTTCTTACTGACGCGTTCATTGCCGTATCGTGCACGGGAACGAAGACGACCGCATCGGGACGCTCGTCGATGGCGCGATCGACGAGGGCGATCTGTTCGGCGATGTCGTCCGGCTTTCCCGGAACGTAATGCGCGACCTCTGCGTCGTGGCGCGCCGCGGCGCGCTCGGCTCCGATCCGCGCTGCAGCGTACGCGGGGTTCGTGCGGTTCTTCGTGAATACCGCGATGACCGGACGCTCGCGGCCCGCTGGCTGGTCTGCGCTCACGCGTGTCAATAAAAAAATGCCCGCCGGCTGGCGGGCATGCGGGATTCGCGCACCCGGCCGCTGGCGCCGGGTGACGGCTCACACGACGAGGTTCGTCTGCGCGGTGGTGCCCGACGGCACCGCATCCTCGACCACTTCTTTCAGGAAATTGAACTCGAGCTTGGTACCGACCGGGTCGTGCAGGAACACCTGGTAGCCCGCATCCGGGATGTTCTGTTCCTCGAACGCGACGCCCAGCTTCTTCAGGCGTTTGCGGAAGTCGGCCGCGCCCGCGGCCTTGAACGCGATGTGGTCGACGCTGCCGCTGTGCCGGTCGGACTTTGCGACATAGCCCTCGGGGAAGCGCGCCGAGACGTGCAGGATGGGATCGTCGCCGTCATAGAGCCAGGCTCCGCCGAACTGGAAGTTGGGGCGAAAACCTTTCGTCCACCCGAGAAGCTCACCGTAGAACTTCTCGATCGCGGGCAGGTCGTTTTCCGAGCAGCGGATGTTGAAGTGCAGAAAGCCTTTGAACTTCATTAAAGTCTCCCGGTACGTCATGCGGTTGGGCGCGGGTCGCCCGGGCTCGGGCCACCCATGCTGGATTCCGGATTCTGCCTTGCCGGCGGGTGCGACGCAACGTCCCGGTTTCCTCCGCGGCAGCGTCACTTGCCGTATGGCGCGGCACCCACGATTTTCTCGGGATCGAGCCCCGTCCAGCCCCCGCCCAGCGCCTTGACGAGCTCGGCCACCGCGGTCCGCTGGGCGGCAAGCGCGTCGGCGCGATTCAACTCCGCCTGGAGGTAGTTGCGTTCGGCATCGATGATGTCGAGCTGGGAGAGGAGCCCGCTCTGGTAGCGGATCCGCGATAGCCGCAGCGCCTCGGCGAGCGCCTTGGCGCGCGTGCCCTCCGAGTCGTAGACCTCCCGTGCGCGCATCTGGGTGCTCAACGCCTGGCGCACTTCGCGGAACGACTGCTGCAGGGATTTCTGGTACTGGGCCACGGCCTGGCGCTGGCGCGCTTCCACCGCCTGCACCTCGGCGCGCAGGCGCCCGCCCTGGAAGATCGGCTGGGCGAGCCCGAAGCCCAGCGCCCAGATTCGCGCGGGATTGGTGAATAGGTCGGCGAGCTGCGCGCTCTCGCTTCCGTAGTAGCCGGTGAGGGCAATGCTCGGAAAGAGCGCGGCGCGCGCCTGGCCGATACGTGCGTTGGCGGCGATCAGGCGCTGCTCGGCCTCTACGACGTCGGGACGGCGAAGCAGCAGCTCGGAGGGCAGGCCCTCCGGCACGACCTGTGCGGTCGGCTGACCGCTCTCTTTGCCGCGAACGATGGAGCCTTCCATGATCGCGCGCGGGTTGCGGCCGGCGAGCACGGCGAGCGCAAGCTCCTGCGCGACGAGCCGGTCCTGCAACGCGGGGAGCTGGGAGCGCGCCGCGGCCACTTCGGCCTCGAGCTGCCGCAGCGTGAACTCGTCGATAAGGCCGGCGTTGAAGCGCAGCGTCTGGAGCTCGTACGCGCGCGTTCGCAGCTCGAGGGACTGCTGCGTCGAGGCGACCTGGGAGTCGAGCGAGAGCATCGCGAAGTACGAGCGCACCACGTCCGTCGTGAGCGTGATGCGCACGGTCTGCCGCGCGGACTCTGTCGCCAGCAGGTTCGCGCGCGCGGCCTCGGACGCGCTCGAGAGCCGGCCCCAGAGATCCACTTCGTACGCGACATTGAACTGGGCGCGATAGTTGTTGCGCTCGAGCGGCGTGCCCAGCGGGAGGCGGGTTGCCGAGCTCTCCGAGGAGCGCTGGCGGTCGCGCAAGAAGGTCGCATCGACCGACGGCGCCAGCGCCGAATCGGCGACTTGCAGCAGCGCGCGGGCTTCCTCGACGCGGGCCGCCGCTGCGGCGAGGTCCTGGTTGTGTGCGAGCGCCTCTTCGACCAGGCGGTCGAGAACGGGATCGCCGTAGAGCGTCCACCAACGCTCCCCGATCTTTCGTTCATCGGTACTGGGCGCACCTTCCCAAGACACCGGCAGTTCTGCGGCAGGCCGCTCGTACTCCGGTCCGACGGCGCAGCCGGCGATCAAAGCCGCAACGAGCGGGAATGAGGCCCATCTAGCGTTCATCTTCGCCTCCCGTGGCACGCGAATGATGGTGCGCCGTGCGCGCGGCGCGGCGGCCGAGGTTGCGGTGATGCTCGACCTCGCCCTCGATTTCAGAGGTCGAGCGCTCATCCGAGAGCTTGCGGTCCGAGATCATCTTGTAGAACCAGGGGATGAAGAAGATCGCGAGAAACGTCGCAGCCAGCATCCCGCCCACCACCCCGGTCCCGGCCGAGTGGCGCGCGCCGGCGCCCGCGCCGGTCGAAAGCGCCAGAGGCGTCACGCCGAGGATGAAGGCGAGCGAGGTCATGAGAATGGGCCGGAAGCGCAGGCGCGCCGCCTCGATCGCCGCGGCGGACGTGGTGTACCCCTCATGCTTCTTCAGGACCGCGTACTCCACGATCAGGATGGCGTTCTTCGCCGCGAGTCCCAGCAGGGTGACGAGCCCGATCTGGAAATAGACGTCGTTGGTGAAACCGCGAATCCAGACGGCCGCGAGCGCTCCGAACGTACCGAAAGGCAGCGCCAGCATGACCGAGAGCGGCAGCGACCAGCGGTCGTACTGCGCGGCGAGAATGAGAAACACCATCAGCGCCGCGAGGGCGAGGGCGAGAATCGACGTGCCGCCCGAGCGCTTTTCCTGGAATGATGCGCCGCCCCAGTCGAAGCTGAATCCCGGCGGCAGCGTCTTGCGCGCGATCTCTTCCATGCGCTCGATCGCCTGGCCCGAGCTGTAGCCGGGCTGCGCCGCACCGAAGATCTTCACCGCGGGCAGGTTGTTGAAGCGGTCGAGCGAGTCGGGTCCCGACGAGTACTTCACCTTGGCAAGCGATGCGAGCGGCACCATGCGGTCGCGGTCCGAACGCACGTAGACCGCGCCCACGTCGTCGGGGCTCTTGCGGTAGGCCGGCTCCGCGGACATGAGCACCTGCCAGGTCCGGCCGTGCTTGTTGAAGTCGTTGACGTAGAACGTGCCGAGCGTCGCAGCGAGCGTGTTGTAGACCTCGTCGACGGGCACGCCCAGCGCCTTGGCCTTCTCGCGGTCGGTCTCGACGTAGAGCTGCGGCACGTTGGCGCGCCAGAGCGTGTTGACCTGCGCGAACATGGGATCCTTGGCGACCGCGCCGAGAAGCTGCTGCGTCACTTCGGCCAGGCGCTGCGGCCCGCCTTCACCCCGGTTCTGGATGTAGAACTCGAAGCCGCCTGCATTGCCCAGGCCAAAGATGGGCGGAGGCCCGAAGGCAAGCACCAGGGCTTCCTTGATGTGCGCGGTCTTTGCAAAGAACTCGCCGACAAGCTGCGGCGTGGCGACATCGCGGTCGTCCCAGTGTATCTGCGTGACGAAGATGGTGGCCGCGCTGTTGCGGAAGCCGCCGCCGAGAAAATCGAACCCGGTGAAGGCCACGGCCGACTCGTTCGCCGGGTTTGACTTGATGATCTTGACGACCTCGTTCACCACTTCGTCCGTGCGTTGCAGCGTTGCCCCGTCGGGCAGGAACACCGCCGCAATGTAGTAGCCCTGGTCCTCGTCGGGCACGAGCGAGCCCGGCGTGATGCGCCAAAGCCCGGTGGTGAGCCCCACCATTCCAATGAAAAGGAGCGCCGCGATGGCGCCCCGGCGCATCATCCAGGTCACCCCGTCGACGTAGCGGCCGGTCACGCGGTGAAACCAGTCGTTGAACCAGCGGAAGAAGC
This sequence comes from Burkholderiales bacterium, assembly GCA_035620515.1. Lineage (GTDB taxonomy): Bacteria > Pseudomonadota > Gammaproteobacteria > Burkholderiales > SG8-41 > SG8-41. The sequence goes on from DASPGR010000340.1 coordinate 4,344, forward strand.
GTCCGGGCTGCCGGTGTTCGCGCTTGAGCAACACGACGCACAGACTCGGCGTAAGCGTCAGCGCGACGAACCCCGAGATCACAACCGCAATCGAAATCGTGACCGCAAACTGGCGGTAGAGCTCCCCGGTGAGCCCGCCCAGGAACGCGATCGGCACGAATACCGCCGTCAGCACGAGCACAATTGCGATGATGGGGCTCGTCACCTCGTGCATGGCCTTGATCGCGGCTTCCCTGGCGTGCAGGTGTTCCTCGCGCATGATGCGCTCGACGTTCTCCAGCACGACGATCGCGTCGTCGACCACGATGCCGATGGCGAGCACCATGCCGAAGAGCGTGAGCGTGTTGATCGAGTAGCCGAGTATTGCGAGACCGGCAAAGGTCCCGATGAGCGAGACGGGCACGGCGGCGAAGGGAATGAGGGTCGCGCGCCAGTTCTGCAGGAAGAGGTAGACGACGAGGAAGACGAGCAGCATCGCCTCGAGCAGCGTCTTCACCACCTCGCGGATCGAGACCTCGACGAAGCGCGTCGTGTCGTAGACCACGTTGTAGGCGAGACCCGCCGGAAACTGTTTGGCAATCGGCTCCATGACGGCTCGCACACGCTCGCCGGTCGCGATCGCGTTGGCTCCGGGCTGCAGGAAAATTCCTACGAGCGTCGCCGACTTGCCGTTGACGCGCCCGATGAATTCATAGTCCTTGGAGCCGAGCTCGACGCGCGCGACATCCTTCATGCGCAGCACGGAGCCGTCGGCATTCGCCCGCACCACGATATTCTCGAACTCCTCGGGCTCCGAGAGCCGGCCGCGCGTCGTGATGGTATAGACGAGCTCCTGGGGTCCGCTGGTGGGCGCCTGCCCGATCTTGCCAGCGGCGAACTGGGCGTTCTGCTCGTTCAACGCCCGGACGAGGTCCGAGGGCGTGAGCTTCAGCTGCGCCAGGCGGTCCGGGCGCACCCAGATGCGCATCGCGTAGTCCTTGGCGCCGAATATCTGCACGTTGGTCGTGCCCGGCACGCGTTTCAGCTGGTCGAGCACGTTCAGCGTGACGTAGTTGGAGATGTAGAGGTCGTCGTGGCTGCCGTCGGGCGAGGTGAAGGCGAGCACCTGCAGGAACGAGGATGAGCCCTTCTCGACGGTCACGCCCTGGCGGCGCACTTCCACCGGCAGCCGCGGCTCCGCCTGCTTCACGCGGTTGTTCACGTTAAGCGCCGCCGTGTCGACGTCGGAGCCGATATCGAAGGTGACCAGGATCTCGACCGCGCCGTTCGAGGTCGAAGTCGAGCTCATATAAAGCATGTTTTCGACGCCGTTGATCTGGTTTTCGAGCGGCGCGGCAACCGTCTGCTCGAGCGTCTGGGCGGACGCCCCGGGATAGAAGGCGCGCACCGTGACCACGGGCGGGGCGATCTCGGGGTACTGCGCAATCGGCAGCACGCGCATCGCGGCAAGCCCTGCGATGATCATGAAGATCGAGAGCACGGCCGCGAAGATCGGGCGGTCGATGAAAAAGCGCGAGATCATGGACGGCTGCCCTTACTTTCCTGCCGGGGTCTGTGCACCGTTCGATGGCTTCTTGTCCGCCGGCGTGCCAGGGTCGGACGCATCACTGGCGACCTTGACCGGGCTCCCGGGGCCGAGCTTCATGACACCGTCGACGATGACGCGCTCGCCGGGCTGCAACCCTTTATGGATGACCCAGCCTTCCGCCGTCCATTCGCCCACTTCAACGGGTCTGGGTTCGGCCTTCGACTCGGCATTCACGACATAGACGAACTTGCCCTGCGGGCCTTCCAGCACCGAACGCAGCGGCACGACCACCGCGGCAGGCCGGACCGCGCCATCCAGAATCACGCGCACAAACTCGCCAGCGCGCAGGGAGCCCTGAGGATTCGGAAGCACGGCGCGCGCTTCGCTCGTCCCGGTGCGTGAATTGACCCGCACGTCCCTGAAATTGAGCATCCCGCTTTGTGCATAGACCGTCCCGTCGGCGAGTCTCACCCTCGCACGGAAGCGGTCCTCCTGGGGCAGCCTCAACCTTCCCGCCGCGGAATCGCGCCGCATAGCGAGGTAATCGCGGTCGGGAATGCCGAAAATGACGTAAATCGGGTCGGTCTGCGTGACGCTCGCAAGGAGCACGTTCGGTCCCGAGACGAGGGTGCCCTCGGAGACGTTGGCGCGGCTGCTGATGCCGGAGATCGGCGCCTCGACGCGCGTGTATTCGACATTGAGTTTCGCCTCGCTCACGCGGGCGCGCGCGCTCCTCACCTCGGCTTCGGCAATCTCCGCAGCGGAGATCGCATCGTCCAGTTCCTTGCGGCTCACCGCACGCGATTCGATCACGGGTTTCAGCCGGTCGGCCTCGCGCTGGGCCTGCGCGAGGCGTGCCTCGGCGACCGCGAGCTCGCCCTCGGCGCGCTCGAGCGCCACGCGAAACGGAGCAGGATCGATTGTGAAGAGCGATTGTCCCTGCTTGACCAGGGCGCCTTCCACGAAGTTGCGCTTCTGCAGGATGCCGGTGACGCGGGCGCGAACCTCGACCTCACGGGAGCCCTCGGTCTGCGCAACGTACTCATAGGTCACCGGAATATCCCGCGTCTCGACTGTCGCGACCGCGACGACGGGCGGAGGAAAGCCCCCCGCAGGCTGCCCGCCGGATGGCTTGCATGCGGCGACAGCCAGCGCGAGCGCGATGCATGCGGAGCTGCGTGCGATCACAAAAGTAGCGCGAAGTGCGGCGGACATCATGGTTTTCTTTCGTATTCCATTGCGCTGCAAGCCGCAGGAACCTCATCGTTCATGCGAACCCGGTTGCAGAGAAGGCGGATGTTACATACAATCCTGTATGTATGTAAAGACCCCGTCATGCCTGCTGCGCGTGACGCTATCGTTACGCGCGCGCTTCGCGGCTTTCACAATGTGCTAAGGAGAACTGCCTGGTGGTACGACGAACGAAGGACGAGGCGCTCGAGACACGCAACCGGATCCTCGACGCAGCCGAGCGCGTGTTCGGCGCAAACGGGGTGTCGCGAACATCGCTCGAGGACGTGGCGAAGGCCGCCGGCGTTACGCGCGGCGCAATTTACTGGCATTTCAAGGATAAGAGTGACCTTTTTACCGCCATGGTCAATCGCGTGACGCTGCCGATGGAGGGCATGGTCGCGCGCAGCAGCGAGGAGGCGGCGGCCGATCCGCTTGCATCGCTCAAGGCCGCCGCGGTTTTCGCGCTGAAGCGCACGGCGACCGATCCGCAATGCCAGCGCGTGTTCGATGTCGTTACTCACAAGTGCGAGTACCTGGACGAGATGGCGGGCGTGAAGCGGCGGATCAGCAGCGTCGAGAAGGGCTGTCTCGACCGGGCGGAGGCCGCGCTACGCAACGCGGTCAAGCGCGGCCAACTGCCTTCGGGCGTCAATGCCCGGCTCGCGGCGATCGGGTTGGACGCGATGCTCTACGGCCTCATCAGCAAGTGGCTCGCCGACCCCGACTACTTCGCTCTTGCGCGCAATGCCGGCGCGGTCGTCGATATTTATCTCGAGGGGCTTCGCAGCAACTCACGCCGCACGGGCCGCGCGAGAAAGCGGCCAAAGGCGCGCCACAAGCGCTGAGCTCGCCTGATTCACGCATCCCATGGATGCGGCGTGTCGGCCTTGATGCTGTAGCGCGCGATCGCATCTGCAACGACCGACGTCTTGATCGCTCCCTCATCGGCGAGCGCTTTGAGCATTGCGATAACGATGTGCGCGCGGCTCACCTCGAAGAAATCCCGCAGCGCGGCGCGCGTGTCGCTCCGTCCGTACCCGTCGGTCCCGAGCGTAACGTAGCGCCGCGTCACCCACGGGCGTATGAGGTCGGCGACGGCACGCACGTAATCGCTTGCGGCAACGATCGGGCCTGCCGTGCCGTCCAGGCAGCGCTCGACGTAGGTCTTTTCTGCCGTCCCCGCACTAAATCGGCTTTGTCGCTCGATTCCCATGGCGGAGCGCCTCAGCTCCGTAAAGCTCGTCACGCTCCAGACGTTGGCCGCGATGCCCCAGTCCTTCTCGAGCAGGTCGGCTGCAGCGATCGCCTCGCGCAGGATCGTGCCGCTTCCAAGTAGCTGCGTCCGGGCGCCTTTGCGCTCTTTCAGCAGGTACATGCCCTGCAGGATTCCTTCCTCCGCGTCCTGCGGCAGCGCCGGGTGCGAGTAGTTTTCGTTCATTACCGTGAGGTAATAGAACACGTCCTCCTGCTCCTCCAGCATGCGGCGCATGCCGTCGCGCACGATCACGGTGAGCTCATAGCCGAAGCACGGGTCATAGGCACGGCAGTTGGGTTGCGTCGAGGCGATGAGATGGCTGGATCCGTCCTGGTGCTGAAGCCCCTCGCCCGAGAGCGTCGTGCGGCCCGCGGTTGCGCCCACGAGAAAGCCGCGCGAGCGGCAGTCGCCGGCCTGCCAGATGAGATCGCCGACGCGCTGGAAGCCGAAGACCGAATAGAAGACGTAGAACGGCAGCATCGGCGTGCCGTGCACGCTGTACGCGGTCGCGGCAGCGGTCCACGATGAGATCGCCCCCGCCTCGTTGATGCCTTCCTCGAGTATCTGCCCTTCCTGCGCCTCCTTGTAATAGAGGAGCTCGTCGCGGTCCTCGGGCTCGTAGAGCTGCCCGACCGATGAGTAGATCGCAACCTGCCGGAAGAGAGACTGCATGCCGAAGGTACGCGCCTCATCGGCCACGATAGGCACGACGCGCTTACCGATGCCCGCGTCCCTGAGCAGTTGAGAGAGCATCCGCACAAACACCATCGTCGTGGATTCCTCGCGCCCGCCCGAGCCTTCCAGCAACCGCGCGAAACTCGCGAGGGCGGGAACGGCGAGCTTCGGCGCCGAGCGCGAACGTGCGGGAAGATAGCCTCCCAGGGCCTGCCGCCTCGCGTGGAGGTAGCGCATCTCGACGCTGTCCGCGGCGGGCTTGAAGAAGCGCAGCGCCTTCACATCCTCGTCGGAGAGCGGCACCGCGAAGCGGTCGCGGAAGGCGATGAGCGCCTCGTCCTCGAGCTTCTTCTGCTGGTGCGCGCCCATCTTGCCCTGGCCCCAGTGGCCCATGCCGTAGCCCTTCTTGGTCTGGGCGAGGATCACCGTGGGCTGACCCTTGTGTTGAACCGCGGCGAGGTATGCGGCGTAGATCTTCACCGGGTCGTGGCCCCCGCGGCGCAGGCGATCGATGTCGTCGTCCGAAAGATGGGCGACGATCGCCTGCAGCTCGGGATACTTGTTGAAGAAATGCTCGCGGTTGAAGCGCCCGTCGGTCGCGGCGTATTTCTGGAACTCGCCGTCGACGGTCTCGTGCAGGCGCCTGAGGATCACGCTCTCCGTGTCGCGGGCAAAAAGCGGATCCCAGTCCGAGCCCCACAGGAGCTTGATGACATTCCAGCCCGCGCCGGCAAAGAGGCCTTCGAGCTCCTGGATGATCGATCCGTTTCCGCGGACGGGGCCGTCGAGGCGCTGCAGATTGCAGTTAACGACGAAGATCAGGTTATCAAGGCCTTCGCGCGCGGCGAGCGAGAGGCCGGCGAGCGATTCGGGCTCGTCCATCTCTCCATCGCCGACAAAGGCCCAGACCTTGCGTCCCGCGGTGTCGAGGATGCCGCGGTGCTTGAGATAACGCATGAAGCGGGCCTGATAGATGGCATTCACCGGGCCGAGCCCCATCGACGCATTGGGAAACTGCCAGAACTCCGGCATCAGGAACGGATGGCAATAGGAAGAGAGCCCGCGTCCGCCCGCCTCGCGCCGGTAGTGGGCGAGGGCGTCTTCGCTCATGCGGCCTTCGAGGTAAGCGCGCGCGTACACGCCGGGCGCCGCATGCGGCTGGAACCAGACGAGATCGCCCGCTTGCCCGGCGCGAAGGAAATGATTGAGGCCGACCTCGAAGAGATCGGCGATGGAGGCGTAGGTCGCGATATGGCCGCCGAGCTCGGGATGATCGCGGTTGGCGCGCACCACCATGGCGAGCGCGTTCCAGCGCACGACCGAGCTGATCCTCTGCTCGGTCTCGAGGTTGCCGGGAAACTGCGGCTGTTCCGCGAGCGGGATCGTGTTGCAATAAGGCGTGTTGAAAACCGGGGGCAGGGGCACCCGCAGGGCCCGCGCCTGGTCGAGAAGCTTGCGCAGGATGAAAGTCGCGCGTTCGCCGCCCTCGTTTCTCACGAGCGAGTCGAAGGCTTCCTGCCAGTCCCTGGTTTCCACGGGATCGGCATCGGCGGGCATGACGCGCCAGAAGGCGCTGGTGATATCGGAAAGGTCCGTCATGGGCTGCTCCGCATGGATCGAGAATGGCGAATCGTGCACCGCGGGCTCGCGCCTCGAGCACGCCTTTCATGCTAGCGCGGGCAGGGCGGCATAGGGTTGCGTTCGGAGTTGACAGGCGGGCCTAATGCGGAATTTAATATCTCATAAATGACATTTTGAGAAATAAAATGCCGGAATCAGGCCTTGACGCGATAGATTGGAAGATACTCGACCGGCTGCAGCAGGACGCGCGCATCGCCAATGTCGACCTCGCGCGCGCGGTAAACCTCTCGCCCTCGCCGTGCCTGAACCGGGTGCGGCGCCTCGAAGAGGCCGGAATCGTCAGCCACTACGTGACGCTGCTCGACGCGTTCAAGCTCGGGCTGACCGTAAGCGTATTCATCCAGGTGAGCCTCGAGAAGCAGATGCGCAATGCCCTCGACGCGTTCGAGAGCTCGGTCCTCGCGCGCGAGGAAGTCATGGAGTGCTATCTGATGACGGGCGACGCGGACTACCTGCTGCGCGTCGTGGTGCCGGACATGCCTTCCCTCGAGCGGTTCATCGTGGATTACCTCGCGCGCATCCCGGGGGTGTCGAACATCCGCTCGAGCTTCGCGTTGAAGCAGGTGAAATACAAGACGGCCCTGCCGCTGCCGAAGGCCCCGGCAAGGGCCCCCGGCAGAACCGCGCGCTCGTGATGCTGGCTGCGTGTTGGCAACGCGCGGTCAGATGCGCCGCGCCGGACGATCTCCGCCCCTGAGCAGCAGCGCTGCCCGGCTGTAATTGACCAGAAAGTGCTGTGTGAGTCGAAGCGCGGCGCGGCCAAGCCGCCTGCTCGCACGCAGCCACTCCGCCGCCGCGGCCCCGAAATTCCGTGTTGGTGCCCTGGCAATGATGGCTTCCATGTTCGATCTCCTTGCTGATGGGTCCGGTAGGGACCTGACAGGA
>DASPGR010000341.1:0-5005 GCA_035620515.1 Burkholderiales bacterium
CGGCGGGCTGTACTCCAACACGCCGCTCGAGGCGGTGCTCGACGACAACCCGCGACGCGACTCGGTGATCTTCAGCGTGACCGTCTGGCAGCCCACCGGCCACGAGCCGGAATCGATCTGGCAGGTGCTGGCCCGGGAAAAAGATATCCGCTACGCCACCCGCGACGACAGCCACATCGCGCGCCAGAAGCAGATCCACCGGCTGCGTCGCGTGATTCGCGAGCTGGCGAAGAGCCTGCCTGGTGAGAAGCGAAAAGACCCGAAATGCCGGGCGCTCGAGGCGTGGGGCTGCCACACGACGATGCACGTAGTTCGCTTGCTCGCGCCCGCCCTCGAAGACGAGAGCTACATGAAGGACATCGACTTCAGCGCCACGGGCATCCGCTTCCGCTGCGAGGCCGGCCACGCCGACGCGCGGCGCATGATCGAGCGTGCGCCGTGGAACGCGCCCACCGACGCGATCGAGGGCGTCATCGTGCACGAGCTATCGGCCCGTACGGCCAATTCGCGCGTGGACTAAGGCGACCCGGCATGAAATACGCGAGGTTCGAGACTGTCGGACTGGTGTTCGCGAGCGAGGGAACGCGATGACCGCAGGACGCATCACGGTGCGCACGCTGCGCGGGGAAGCGGCCCGTTACGAGAAGCCGCAGACCGAACGGGAAGCGGCGATAATCCAGGCCGCGACGCGGCTGTTCGGCGAACGAGGCTACGACAACACGCGCACCGCGCAAATCGCCTCGATGGCCGGTGTAACGGAGCGCACGTTGTTCCGGTATTTTCCGACAAAGAACGCGCTCTACCGGAGAGTGATGTTCCCGGTAATCCTGGCCGCCGCGATGCGCAGCGAGCTCACAGACCTCGGCAGGCTTTTCGCGTCTGACTCGGAAAGCTTTGCCGATTGGCATCGTCGCATCCTGAAAACGCGCATCGAGGTCGCGAAACGCGCGGGACCGCAGTTTCGCGTGTTGATCGCGACGCTCATGACCGACGAAGTCGTAAGGCGCAAGGTCATCACGCTGTGGAAGGAGAATTTTTGGGGAACGGCGGTCGCCGCCATACGCCGCTACCAGCGGCGCGGCCAACTGCGCTCTGATCTGCGGCCCGAGGCGATCGCGCGGGCCGTCATCTCGGTCAACCTCGGTTACATCGTCGCACGCGCGCTGCTCGCGCCGGAGGCCACCTGGAACGATCAGGCCGAGGTCGATGCGATCGTAGAGCTGATGATGCGCGGCGCCGCGGCCATAGCGGCCTCAAGTAAATGATGTGCTCATTCGTACCACGTGCCATGGTCATCTCACGCACCACTATACTGAAACGCGTTGGCCTCCAGCGGCTTACCGCAACCACGCGGTGCGCTTGCGTTTGTAGTGCAGCCGCAGCTAGCCTTCCCCACCGTGCAAGTAGCATCTGCCGCCGTAAGCAGCTTGTCTGATGTGGAGCTGGCGTTGCGGGTGGCACAGGGCGATCAAGGCGCATTCCGGCAGTTGACGCGGCAGTACAACCGGGTGCTCTATCGGGCGGCGCGCAGCATCCTGCAGGACGATGCCGAGGCGGAAGACGCGCTGCAGGAAGCCTATCTGCATGCCTTCCGCGGCATCGGCAGTTTCCGCGGCGAGGCGAAGCTCTCCACTTGGCTGGTGCGCATCGTGATCAACGAGGCGCTTGCACGCTTGCGCGAGCGCGGCCGAGCTGCACGGGCCTTTCCCATCAATCGCGACGGCGAAGACCCTGACGCAGCCGAGGAGCAAAGCGAATCCGCGCCCGAGCAGCCCGAGCGCGCCGCGCAACGCGCCGAGACAAGGCGCCTGCTCGAGGCCAAGATCGATCTGCTACCGGGCGCGTTCCGCACGGTATTCATGCTGCGGGCGCTGGAGGAGCTTTCGACCGTGGAAACGGCGGCGGCGCTCGAGATTCCGCAGGCCACGGTACGAACACGCTTTTTCCGCGCGCGCAGCCAGTTGCGCGCGGCGCTTTCCAGGGAAGTCGACCGCGAGATACCCGCCGGGAACGTCAGGCGCGGAGGTTTCATCCAACGCTTGGAGAAAGATAGACGTAAGAAAATGAGCCGCGCATATGCACAAGCAGCAGCACATGCATCTACATCCACCGCTGCAAACCTCCCTAACCCGGGAGTTCAAGGAGTTTCCTATGAGGCTTAAGGCGATTCGACCTGTGATCGGTGTTTCAATCATCGGGGTTGCCATGCTTGTCGGATTCGGCGTGGGCATAGGCGAGCAAGGAAGTGCTCAAGCGCGGGAATCGATGGACCGGGACGAGTCAAGGGACCGGGAAGGACACGGAAAGCGGCTCCCCGAGAATGACCGCCAAATCAAAGCTCACGCGGAACGGATGCTCGAAGAGGGCAGGAACATCTTCCGCTTCGATACCTACGGCTCGGAGGCCTTCTTCGGCGATGCCTTGCAGCTTCACAGAGCCATCGCGGGTGCGAAAAACGGCGGGGTGGGACCGGGAGTCAGCCCGAAGACCGCGCTGGCGGTCGGCCTGAAAGTGGACGCGGACGCGCTGCCGGAGAGGCTGAAGCAGCAGATCAAGGCGGGCAAGGTCAACCTCGACGATCCGGCGACGACGCTCGCCCTGCTGAAGCTCAATGCCGTGGTCGGACTGACCGGCAGGTTCGACAGCGGCGGCAGGATCACGTCGCTGGGGACTCAATGCGCCCTTTGCCATTCGAATGTGGACGACTCGTTCGCCCCCGGCATCGGCAAGCGGCTGGACGGCTGGGCAAACCGTGACCTGAATGTCGGCGTCATCGTCTCGCTCGCGCCGGACCTCACACCTTTCACCGATCTTCTCCAGGTCGACGCGGACACGGTGAGGACAGTGCTCAGGAGCTGGGGTCCCGGCTGCTACGACGCGTGGCTCGACAAGGACGGTAAAGCCTTCGCGCCGGGTGGAGGGCGGGCGTGCACGCTGATCCCACCCGCGTTCGGTCTTGCCGGAGTGAACCTGCACACCTGGACCGGCTCGGGCTCCGTGACGTACTGGAACGCCTACGTCGCCGTGACCCAGCAGCACGGCTCGGGCACCTTTTTCGACATGCGCCTGGCCAACAAGGACCAGTACCCGGTCTCGGCGAGGAGCGGCTCCTTCAATACACGCGGCACCCCTGACTTGGTCACGTCGAAGCTAGGTGCGCTGCACTTCTACCAGCTCGCCATCCCTGCGCCGACGCCGCCCGAGGGCAGCTTCAATAAGGAAGCGGCCACACGCGGGAAAGAGGTCTTTAACGGAAGGGCGCAATGCGCGACCTGCCACGTCCCGCCGCTCTTCACTGAGCCGGGGCACAACCTGCATACGCCGGCCGAGATGGGCATCGATTCGTTCCAGGCTGACCGCTCGCCGACTCTTATGTATCGCACAGCCCCGCTCGCGGGGCTGTGGACGCATCAGAAGGGCGGCTTCTACCACGATGGGCGTTTCACAACGCTGCCGGCCGTGATCGAGCACTACGACCGCACGTTCAGGCTCGGCCTGACCAGCCAGGAAAAAGCCGAGCTGGTCGAGTACTTGAAGTCGCTATAGAAGATCAACCGGCGCAGCACCCGGAGGCCAACAGCCCGCGTGGTGGTTGCTGGCCTCTTTGCGCTGGCGGTTGTAATTAACGCAAGGCCAAACGGAGAGACCCAATGACAATGCTTCCTGCTGACGGTTCCTGCGTCACCCGATCGGCCGGTTCGCCATCTGTCAGCGGTCTCGAAAAGGTCCTTAGAGGACTTTCGGTTTTCACCATGCTCATGACGGTGCCGCAAGTCCTGACGATCTGGGTTGGCCGCGACGCTGGTGGTGTCTCGCTCGTTTCATGGCTTTCATATCTCCTTGCCGCATGCCTGTGGTTTGTCTATGGACTTCAGAAACGCGACAAGACGATCTATCTTGCCTGCATCGGCTGGGTTGTGCTCGACGCGGCTGTCGTGGCCGGCGTCATCATCCATCGCTGAATCAACTGGCGCCGGCGTTGATCGGGCAGTCGTGGTGAATCACCTGGTCGACACGCAGGCGCCGGCGGGAGCCGTCCGGGAAATCCCATTCGATGGCTTGCCCAGCCGACAAGCCGATCAGCGCCGTACCGACTGGTGCCAGAATGGAAACGCAGCAAGCGCAGCTGCCGGCCTCTTGCGGATAGACGAGGTTCAAGTGCTGATGCGCACCGGTGGTCTCGTTGGTGTAGAAGACCTGAGTGTTCATCGTAACGGCATCCGCCAGAATCGCTACTTTGGGCGAGACTACTTTGGCCCGGTCGATCTCGCGCAGTAATGCCGCGTGCGGTTTTAACCGCACCAGCCGCGCACGGTCTTCCTCGGTAATGAGCAACGGAGAGTCCAGGCTCGAGCGTTTATTAACGTCGCCGGCCATGAACTTGCGCAGCAGGCCGCGCGCCCGGAAATAGCGTGTGCGCACGGTGGCCTCCGGAATACCGAGCGCGACCGCCGTCTCCTCGGCGGTGAGCTCTTCAATCGCGCGCATCATGAAAACCGCCCGATAGGCTTCGGGTAGCGCGACGATACGCGCCTCGAGCAGCTGCCGCATTTCGCCCCCGTGCGCGATGCTCTCGGGCCCGGCTTCGCCGGACACCAGCTCATCCGGTTCCACATCCATTCGTGCCGCTGCCTTCGCGTTGCGGCGACGCCGCATCAGAGCCTCATTCGCCGCGATCCGCACGAGCCAAGTGGAGAGCTTGGACTCGCCGCGGAACGTTCCCAAGGCGCGAAACGCCTGAAGATAGGCTTCCTGAACCGCGTCGTCCGCCTCCGCGTCATCGCGCAGGATAGCGCGCGCGGTCCGGTGAAGAATTCGGTAGTGAGTGCGCATCAGCGCCGTTTGCGCGCGCATGTCGCCCGCCAGGGCCCTGGCGACGAGCTCGGTATCGGTCATGAGTTTCTCCACTTTTCATATATTTTTCGCCGCTCATTGTCTCTTCGGTATGGAACACAAGAGCCAGGAAAAACGATTGTTTGAGCTTTGCTCGAGCCAGCAAGAAATC
>DASPGR010000342.1:0-25652 GCA_035620515.1 Burkholderiales bacterium
ACCGTAGAAGAACTCGCTCGGCTCGAGCGTCCTGCCGTCAGTGGTATAGGGGAACAGCTGGAACCCGACGACGAGGAGCCCGAGAACCAGCAGCGACGATGTCTCAAGTGCTATGCGGCCGGAAGCGAACAGCGCGAGCGCAATGACGACGAGCGCCATGACGGCCACGCCGTGTGCATCGGGAAGCGGTGGAAGTGGCATGGGGCCCCGGGACTCGTTATGGCGCCATGATAAAGGAGATGGATCGACGCAATCCGGGGAGCGGCGACGAACGCCGCCACCGTGCCGCCCCGCTATAATGGGTCGGGGGTTTCGCGCATGGCCAATCGGCTGACCAGGATCTATACACGCACCGGGGACGGCGGCACGACGGGACTCGCGGACGGATCGCGAGTCCCCAAGGACTCGCCGCGGATCGAGGCGATCGGGGCGGTCGACGAGTTGAACAGCGTCCTGGGCGTGCTGCTCGCGGAAACGCTGCCCGAAGAGATGCGGAGCTGCATCACGGGCGTGCAGCACGACCTCTTCGACCTCGGTGGAGAGTTGAGCCGCCCGGGTCACCCGATCATGACTGCGGCGCACGTCGCGCGGCTCGAGGCATCGCTCGAGCGCTATAACGCCGCCCTTGCGCCGCTCGCGGACTTCGTGCTTCCGGGAGGCTCGCGCCCCGCCGCGCTCGCTCACGTCGCGAGAGCCGTCTGCCGCCGCGCCGAACGCCGGCTCGTCGCGCTCGCCTCGCGCGAAGCGGTGGCGGCGGCCGGATCGCAGTACCTCAACCGTCTCTCCGATCTCCTTTTTGTCGTGGCGCGCGTGCTCAACCGGGAAGCGGGGCGCCCCGATGTGCTGTGGGAGCAGGGAAAGAATCGATGAGCGAGCCAGCCCGCGATGCGCAGGCCGCCCGCCTGGCCGAGCTCCTGTCGCAGTCCGCGCTGAGAAACCAGAGAGCATTCAGTGAGTTATACGCAGTTACCGCCCCGAAACTGTTTGGCGTCGCGCTACGTATATTGAGACGACAGGACTGGGCCGAGGAAGTGCTGCAGGAGTGCTACATCAGCATCTGGAACCATGCGGGCGAATACGTTGCCGCCAGGAGCGCGCCGCTCACGTGGATGACCAGCATCGTGCGCAACCGGTGTCTCGACTGGCTGCGCCGTCCGCAGCAGGAGGCGACCGGCGACGAGTACGAAATCGCCCTCGACGCGTGGCGCGACGAGAGTCCCGGGCCGGTCGAGCGGCTGGCGGCCGCCGGCGATGCCGCAGCCCTGGCACGTTGCCTCGGGATGCTCGAGGGGCGGCAGCGCCAGAGCATCATGCTCGCGTTCTTTCACGGGTTGAGCCATTCGGAAATCGCGAGCCACATGAAGGAGCCGCTTGGCACCGTAAAGACGTGGGTGCGGCGCGGTCTGGAACGCCTGAAAGGCTGCCTGCAGCAGGCTGAGAGCTCATGAAGTACGACGATCCCCAGCTGCGCGACAAGCTCGCTGCCGAATACGTGCTCGGCACGCTCCGCGGCCAGGCGCGCGCGAGGTTCCAGTCGCTCATGCGCTACGACGGCGCGCTGAGGAGCGTGGTCAAGGACTGGGAAAGCAGGCTCGCCCCGCTTGCGCGGGCGGGCACGGATATCGCGCCGCCGGAGCGCGTGTGGCAAGCGCTGTCTGAGCGCCTGGCCGGCGAGCCGCGCAGGCCGCGCTGGTGGGAGAGCCTGGCGCTGTGGCGCGGCCTGGCGGCAACCGGCGCCGCGTTCGCGCTGGTGCTCGCGATCGTGACCGGCGTCTCGCCAGAGGCCGAACCCCCGATGGCGATGATTGCGGTCATGAACGACACGCAGGGACGGCCGGCCATGACCGTGTCCTGGCCCTCGATGCAGGCCGTGCGCGATCGCCCGTTTCTCCGGATCCGCGTGATCCAGGAGCATCCCGTCATGGCGCCCGGCACGGAGTGGGAGCTCTGGATGCTGCCGAGCGGAGAAGGCAGCCCGGTGTCCCTCGGGCTCATCACAACCGACGTCGATCAGGTGATGGAGCTCAAGCCGGAGCTCGCTGCGCGAATCGACGGCGCCCGGGGCATCGCCATGACCGTCGAGCCCAAAGGCGGATCGCCCACGGGCAAACCGACGGGGCCCATGGTCATGAAGGGACCCTGCGTGAAACTTTGAGGAGATCGTCATGAGAACATTGATTGCCATCATTGCTCTGACAGCCGCAGTCGCAGCCGCTCCCGCATACGCCCAGAGGAAACCGTGCGAGGAACTCAAGGAAGAGATCGCGGTCAAGGTCCGCAAGAACGGGGTGCAGCATTTCACCCTGACGATCGTCCCGAACGCCGAGGTCAAGGATGGTCAGCACGTGGTCGGCAGCTGTGACGGCGGCACCAGGAAAATCATCTATGAGCGCGGCGCGCCCGCTGCGGCCAAATAACGCCGGCTGCCGGGGCCGATCGCGCATACCGCACCCGCGGGCCCGCCGGATGGCACCTTGACCGCCTCAGAGCTCCTCGCCTCCCCGGTCTTCATCATCGCCGCCGTGTGCGGCGTGCTCGGTGTCGTGCTCGTCCTGGCCGGTTTCGCGGCGCTCTGGCGCGCGCGCCTGCTGCGCTTCGCCGGCCGCACGCTTCTTGGGCTGCTTCTGATCGCGCTGGGAGCGCTTACGGGCACTGTCACGCTGGGTGTCCAGGGCTACCGCGCCCTGACGCACGAGGAAGTTGCCGCACGGATTTCAGTGCGCCCCGCGGGCCCTCAGCGATTCACCGCCACGTTCCGCTTTGCCGACGGCCGCGAGGCCACTTACGAGCTTGCCGGCGACGAGATCTACGTTGATGCCCACGTCCTCAAGTGGAAGGCGCTCGCCAACCTGGTCGGTCTGCACACAGCCTACGAGCTCGATCGCGTCGCGGGACGCTATCACGCGATCAACGAGGAGCGCGCCGGGACCCGCACGGTCCACGCGCTCGGCCCGGAGCGGCCCGTGGATCTCTACGGGCTGCGGCGGCGCTACGAGTTCCTCTCTCCGCTGCTCGATGCCCAATACGGCTCGGCGACATTCGTCCCCGTGACCCATCCTGCGGAGTTCGAGCTGCGTGTCTCGACCACGGGGCTCCTCATCCGCGAAGTGACGCCTCCGGCCTCGTAACCCGCTGCCCGGAATCTTCCTGGCGGTTTATTTCCTGCTCCTGACACTGTCGAGCGCGGCGCACACGATCCGCGCGCCGTCCAGAATGCGCGGCGTCTGCCGCTGAATCAGGTCGGGATCCACGTAGAACACGGGCAGCGAGGCGAGCGCGCCGACCGGCGCATCGCGCCAGTTGCGCATGAGCTCCGCCTCTCCGCCCTTCCTGGCTCCGCCTAGCACCGCCTCCGGGCGCGCTGCAAGGACCGCCTCCATCGAGACGGTAGGCGTCAGCCCCGGGGCATCCGCGAACACGTTCGACCCGCCGCAAAGCGCGATGACGTCGCTGATCATGTGGCGCCCGCTCACAGTCATGAGCGGGCGATGCCAGACTTCGTAGAGCGCGCGCACCTTGCGGGCCCGCGCGTACCGTTCGCGCAGCGAGTGCGCTTCTTCCTCGAAGGAGCTCGCCGCGCGCTCCGCGGCGGCGCCGGTTCCCGCCAGGGCGCCGATCGCGCGAACGAGGCGCGGGATGTCCCCCATCCGCACCGGCTCGGTGACGAAGACGACCTGACCCAGCCGCTCCAGCTTCTCGATTTCACCGGGCGGGTTTCCGCTCTTCCAGGCGAGCACGAGATCCGGCCTGAGCACCATGATGCGCTCGAGCTCGACCCGGGCGGCGTCGCCCACCGCGGTCACGTGCCGCACAGCCTGCGGATAATCGCTGAATCGCGCGACGCCGACGAGGTAGCGCCCCGCACCGGCGGAATGCGCGAGCTCGGCAAGATTGGGAGCGAGCGTCACGATCCGCTGCGCGGGAGCCC
The DNA here is from genome assembly GCA_035620515.1 of Burkholderiales bacterium. Classification (GTDB taxonomy): domain Bacteria; phylum Pseudomonadota; class Gammaproteobacteria; order Burkholderiales; family SG8-41; genus SG8-41. The sequence goes on from DASPGR010000342.1 coordinate 3,929, forward strand.
GCAGGCGCACGAGGACGCCACGATCATCGCGCAGCTCGATGGCGGCGCCCCGGGCGGGCGGGCACGCCGCCGAGAGCATCAAAAACAAGAAAAATACTTGAACCGCGGAGACGCGGAGAGAAGCAGGACTAGAAATTAACCGCCAAGACGCCAAGCACGCCAAGAGAGCTAATTCAAATTTGAACCGCCGAGACGCCGAGAACGCCGAGAACGCCGAGAAGATCGTGGCTCGATTCGAGAATCGCGAACCGGCTAATACTTATCCATCAACTGCAACAGCCTGGCACTGGTATGGCGCAACCGCGCGGACAGCATGGACACCAGCTTGACCAGGATCTTCGACCCGAGGCTGGGGTAATCGAGGATGATCTTCGCCATGTCGTCGCGGTGAAGGACGGCGAACACGACCGGCTCGGTCGCGACGCAGTTTGCGAACCGCGGCTCGCCGTCGATCATCGACATCTCCCCCAGCGTCATTCCCGGCCCCACGGTGGTCATGTGCTGCATCTCGTGGCGCATGGTGCGCTTGTAAATGTCGACATGGCCTTCAACCACGAGCAGCATGAAATCGCCGCCGTCGCGCTCGCGGATGATGGTCCGGCCTGATTCGGCGCGATAGACGTCCATATAGCTCGCCAGTATGGAGATGTCCTCGCGCGAGAATTCGGCGAAGAATGGCGACTTGCCGACCAGCCCGAAAATGGTCTCGGCAATCGCCGTGCCCTTCCCGACGCGCTCAAGATGCTCGAGGATGGCCCCGCCGGTCACGGTATCGGATTCGTATTGAGCCATCGTTGTCGTTCCGCCGCTCTCCCCGGGGACTTGGCGCCCATTATCCCACGACGGGCGCGCGCCCGCCTGCGCCCCGGTCGGACAAACCGGTCATTGTTCCGCTTCGGCCTTCAACCGCCGACTGCGTACTGCGGCAGCCATCACGTCGAGCATCCTGCGGCTCTCCTCCCAGCCGATGCAGCCGTCAGTAATGCTCACTCCATAGACGAGTTCCTTGCCCGGCACCAGGTCCTGGCGGCCCGCCTTCAGATGGCTCTCCGCCATGATCCCCACGATCCGCGCATCCCCGCCTGCAATCTGGCGGGCGATCTCCTCCCCGACCTCGACCTGCTTTTCGGGCTTCTTGCTCGAGTTGCCGTGGCTGAAGTCGACCATGAGCCGGGCGGGCACGCCGGCCTCGGCCAGCATGCGCCCGGCCGCATCGACGCTCGCAGCATCGTAGTTGGGCCTCACGCCACCGCGCAGGATGATGTGGCAGTCCTCGTTGCCCAGCGTCGAGACGATCGCCGAATGCCCGCCCTTCGTCACCGACAGGAAATGGTGCGGGGCCTGGGCGGCGCGAATGGCATCGATCGCGATCTTCACGTTGCCGTCCGTGCCGTTCTTGAAGCCGACCGGACACGACAGCCCCGAGGCCAGCTCGCGATGGACCTGGCTCTCGGTCGTGCGCGCGCCGATCGCGCCCCACGCGACGAGATCCGCGACGTACTGCGGCGTGATCATGTCCAGGAACTCGCATGCCACGGGCATGCCGCTCTCGTTGAGATCGAGCAGCAGCCGGCGGGCAATACGCAGTCCATCGTTGATGCTGAAGCTGCCGTCGAGCCGGGGGTCGTTGATGAGCCCCTTCCATCCCACCGTCGTGCGCGGCTTTTCGAAATAGACGCGCATTACGACCAGCAGATCGTTTGCGAGCTCGTCGCGGGCGGCGCGCAGCCTCCCCGCGTAGTCGAGTGCCGCCTTGACGTCGTGGATCGAGCACGGTCCCATGATCACGATCAAGCGGTCATCGGCGCCATGCAGCACGCGGTGTATCGCCTGCCGCGCCTCATAAGTCGTTTTGGCGGCCGCCTCCGAGAGCGGGAGCTCGCGCAGCACGTGCGACGGCGGCACGAGCTCCTTCACCTCCTTGATGCGGATGTCGTCGGTCTGGTACTTCATTACGTGTAGTCCAAAGGAATCAATGCATTATAGCAGGGCGACTCAAACGTAATCGTCAGCGGCAAGACGCCGGCGCATGAACGGGGTTGCCACCGAGCGAAGACGAGGAAATCAGTTCAGATCCCCGGCGCAAGATACCGCCAGGGCGTGACCGGTCACGGGTCACGGGGCACTGAAATTCAGACGGTGCCGCCGACCGTGATCCCGTCGATGCGCAGGGTCGGCTGGCCGACGCCGACCGGCACGCTTTGTCCTTCCTTGCCGCAGGTTCCCACACCCGGGTCGAGCGTCATGTCGTTGCCGATAAGGGCAACGCGAGTCAGCACGTCGGGCCCGTTGCCGATCAGGGTTGCGCCCCTGACCGGATAGGAGAGCTTCCCGTTCTCGATCACGTAGGCCTCGGAGGCCGAGAACACGAACTTGCCGCTCGTGATGTCGACCTGCCCGCCGCCGAAGTTCACGGCATAGAGACCGTGCTTCAGCGAAGCGATGATCTCTTCGGCGGGCATCGTTCCGTTCAGCATGTAGGTATTCGTCATGCGCGGCATCGGGATGTGCGCATAGGACTCGCGGCGGCCGTTGCCCGTGGGGGCGACCTTCATCAGCCGCGCGTTCAGGCTGTCCTGCATGTAGCGCCGGAGCACGCCGTCCTCGATCAGCACGTTGCGCTGCGTCGGCTGGCCCTCGTCATCGATGTTGAGCGAACCGCGGCGGCGCGCGATCGTGCCGTCATCGACGACCGTCACGCCCGGCGCCGCAACTCGCTCGCCCAGGCGCCCGCTGAATGCCGACGTGCCCTTGCGGTTGAAATCGCCTTCCAGGCCGTGACCCACGGCTTCGTGCAGCAGCACGCCCGGCCATCCGGGTCCGAGCACCACGTTGAGGGTTCCTGCCGGCGCGGGCCGCGCCTCGAGATTGATGATCGCCTGATCCACCGCCTTCCTGGCGTATTCGTCGAGCACGTGATCGGTGAAGTAGCCGTAGTCGAAGCGGCCGCCGCCACCGGAGCTGCCCTGCTCGCGGCGCCCGTTCGACTCGACGATGACCTGCAGCGACAGGCGCACCAGCGGGCGCACGTCGGCGCCGAGCATGCCGTCCGCGCGCGCGACGAGGATGACCTCGTATTCGCCCGCGAGATAGGCCATGACCTGGGTGATGCGGGAATCGAGCGCGCGCGTCTTCTTCTCCAGCCGTTCGAGAAGAGCGACCTTGGCCTTGTCGTCGAGGCTTGCCAGCGGGTCACGCGGCGAATAGAGATTGTGTCCCGGCGCACGCTTCGCCACGCGCGCGCTGCCCGCCTCGCCCTGGCGAGCGATTGCGCGGGTGGCGCGCGCCGCGGCCTCGAGCGCCGTCAGGCTGATGTCGTCCGAGTACGCGAAGGCGGTTTTCTCGCCGCTCACGGAACGCACGCCCACGCCCTGGTCGATGTTGAAGCTGCCGGACTTGACGATGCTTTCCTCGAGGCTCCAGCTCTCGCTGCGGTTGTACTGAAAATAGATGTCGGCGTAGTCGACGCGGTGCGCCATGATCTCGCCGAAGACGCCCTGCAGCCGCCGGCTGTCGAGCGAGTACGGCGCAAGCAGGATCTCGTTCGCCGCCGCGAACGAGGCGTCCCGCTCTGCGCTTCTCGTCTTGCGCTGGGGCTTTGCCGCCGCCGACCGGGCCTTGTCCGTCATGTCACCTCGAGCCTGTCCTGAACCTTCGCCGCCGGGCTTTGAGCCTCATCGGGCGAGCGGCCGAGCGTGCGGTGCTTCAACGCCGGCAGGCTCTGGCGCAGGCGCTGCAGATGCAGGAGGTCGATTCGCGCCACCACCACGCCGGAGCCGCGGTGCAGGCGGTCGAGCACGACGCCCCACGGGTCCACGATCATGCTGTCGCCATGCGTTTCCCGCCCGTTGACGTGATAGCCGCCCTGCGCCGGCGCCACCACGTAGGCGAGGTTCTCGATCGCCCGGGCGCGTATCAGCGGCTCCCAGTGCGCGCGCCCCGTGGTCTCGGTAAACGCCGAGGGCACGAGGATGATCTCGACGCCTTTCATGGCGCGATAGAGCTCGGGGAAACGGAGGTCGTAGCAAACGGAAAGCCCGATGCGTCCGAAGGGCGAGTCGATGACCACGATCCGGTCGCCGGGCTCAATGGTGCGCTCTTCCGAATAGCGTTCCTCGCCCATCTCGAATCCGAAGAGGTGGATCTTGTCGTAGCGCGCGACGAGCCTGCCGGTCGCGTCGTAGACGAGGGAGCTGTTGCGGACCTTGTCCGGCGCCCGGCACTCGAGCGGCACGGATCCTCCGACAAGCCAGATCCCGTGCTTCCTGGCCGTGCCCGAAAGGAACGCCTGGATGGGGCCGTTCCCTTCCATTTCGCGCAGGGCGACCTTGTCCTCCTCGCGCATGCCCAGAATGGCGAAATGCTCGGGCAGCGCAACGAGCTGCGCGCCCTGCTCGACCGCGCGCTCGATGAGGCGCCCGGCCTCGCGCAGGTTTCCCTCGACTCTGGGGCCCGAGGCCATTTGCACCGCCGCCACCCGGGCAGCAGCAGGAATTCCGCTCCGGGATGATCCCGCGCCCTGCAGCGCGGCTTTGCCGACCGTCGATCGCGTCTTCATCGCTGAGACCCTCCAGGCGCCAGGCGGCGCCCCGTCATTCGGATTTTACCGGGGCCGCGCGGCATGTCACGGCTCGTCATTGGCGCATCACCTCGATACGCAACGGATCATCGGCCTTGAGATCGTTCTGCAGCGTAACCCGCGACGACTCGAGCGCCAGCGCCATCAGCCAGGCACGCAGCTCCTCGGCCTGCAGGAGCGCTTCCTGCGTGGGGCTATGGTGCAGGACGATGCGCGATCCCTCCTGCTCGAGGTGCACCTTCACCGCGTCCCGGACGGCGGCCTGCTCGAGCACCGCGCGGCCGGTGCGGGGGCGGTCCCACAACGCCTGGGGCACGACGAAGCTCTGGGCGGCTGCGCCCCCGGCAAGGGCCAGGAGGGATACCAACACGGCCGGCACACTCCAGGCACTCACGAGCCCTCCCGCGTGGACTCGCGGTCGACCTGGCTCTTCAACGGCACCTTGGAAACCTGCGGGTCCTTCCAGCTGCCCGTCACGTCGTATTCAAAGGCGGCCATCGTGTCGATCGGGTCCTTCAGCATCTTCTGGGCGAGAAACGTCGCGACGCCCGCCACGGGCCCTCCGATAAGAGCGCCCGCGATCGACACGCTCTCGCTGAGATACGGCGTGACCCGCACGCGCAGGTCCTGGGTCTCCCGCGCGAGATCGACCTTGCCCTTCATCACCACGCGGGCCGACGGGCCCTGGATCTTGAAGTTGTCGGTCACCGCGATCCCGTGCTCGATCTTGACCGGTCCGACGATTTCATCGAAGGCGAACCCGTCGCTGAAGACGTCGCGGAAGTCGAGCGAGACGCGGCGCGGCAGGGACTGCAGGCTCACGACGCCCAGCAGCTTGCCCACGCCGGGGTTGATCTTGTCGAACTGGCCTTTTTGCGCATCGAGCACCAGATGGCCCGACAACGTGGGATAGTCGATCGAGTACGGGCTGCCTTGCCAGTTGAGCGTGCCCTCGAGCTTGGCGGTTCCCCGTTTCAATCCCTCGGGGTAGCCGAGACGGTTGAGAAGTTTGCCGGCATCTTTCGCATCGAGGCGAATGTTCACCCGCGTGCGTGGGGCGGCAAGCCATCCCTGCCAGACCCCGTCGAGGGTAAAGGTGCTTTCCGGGTTCACGATCTGCAGCCGCTCGATGCGCCAGTCCGAGCCCTCGGGCAACGCAGCGACCTCGAGGCTGCCCAGAGTGTTGCCGCTCAACGCAAACTCCTCCGCCGTGATGTCGAGTGCGGGCAGTTCCAGATCGCGGTGACCCTGCGCGGCTTCGGCGGGCGCCTGCAGGGTCGCGGGCGATGGCGCGGGAATCGCCAGCCTCTTCATTCGGGCGGTGAGCCGGCCGCGTCCCTGGGGCTGCCACAGGACCGTGCCCTCGAACTCCTTGCCGACCAGGCTGCTTCTCCAGGTGCCGTCCGCCTGGGACACCGCGTGGATCGCGAGGTCGGTGTAACGGCGCCCCAGCGCATCCACGCTGCCCAGCTTGAGATCGATGCCGCCCCAACGGGTGCCGACGGGCTGCGCCGGTCGCCCGAGAAGCGCGAGCCAACCGTCCACATCGAGTGCCGGGACCGTCCCGTTCACCCAGATGCCATCGCGCTGAGGCTCGGCCGCAGCGCCGCCAAAGCTGACGACGCCCCGCGGTATCGCGGCGCTCGTGCCCTCGGTCCGGCGCACGAGCTTCACGCTCAGGATTTTGGCGATGTCGACGCCGATGTGCTCGTCGCCCTGCCCGATGCTTCGGCGCTCCAGGCGCAGCGGCCAGGTCTCGGCCGGCGGCTTGAGCAGCGGCGGCGGCAGGTAGACGGCCATGCCCTTCAGGCCCGACTCGGCCACGATGTCCGCCTCGCGCCCGCGCACGGTAATCGACGCGCGCCAATCGGTGCTTCCGCGCACATGCTGCACCCAGTCGGGCTGACCCTTCCTGCCCTGCATCTTGTCTGTATCGATGCGGCCGTTGACGCCGATAAGGACCGTCTCGCCTTCCTTGGAAGTCGTCGTGATCGTAACGGGGCCGCCCAGGGCATGTCCGCGCACGTCGCGTGCAACCACCGACGATTCCGTGAATTCCACCCGCCCGCTCGCCTGCTCGACTGGGGGCACGTCGGAATGGACTCGGATGGTGTTGCGGTCGAACCGGAAAACGCCCCCCACCTTGCTCTTGGGCAGCGCGCGCAGCGGCATCTCGAGCTTCAACTCAAGGCTCCCGGCCCCCGTCGCCTGCCAGCCCTCCGTAAAGCGCCCGATGGTCTCGTTCACCGGGCTCTTTTCGATAAAGGCCAGAAAATCACCTGTTGGGCCTTGCGCCTGTCCCGCGACGCGCAACAGCTCATCGTGGATGACGAGATCGGGAATCTCGACGCGCACGCGCTCGAGCGCGACGCCGAAGACGGTCCCGCGCCGCGCGTTGATGTCCATGCGCTTGCCGCGAAAGACGACATCACCCGAGAGGTTCTCGATTCTCGGCCAGCCCGTCGCATAGTCGAGGGTTCCTCCCGTGACCTTGGCTACTACCTGGAAGATGCCGCCGCTGCCCTGCTCAAAGGGAAAGTCGTCGAGGTCGCCCTTCACCCGAAGGCTGACGTCCGTGGACTCGCCCGCGATGACCGCAGTGTCGAGCCACTCGCGCGTGCCCTTCGATATCGTGAGCGGGATGTATAAGGGCAGATGCCGGGCTTCGGCGCGGGTCAGCCGGCCGGTGAGATCGATGTGCCCGCGCGTGCCTTCCATCGTGCGGTATCTCCCGAAGAACGCACCGGCAGCGTGAGCATTCGAAAAAGAGACCGAGTTGAACCGCACCTCGGTCTCGCCCGCGAGCCGCTCCCATCTCACGTGCGCAGTGAGCGCATCGAGCTGCAGGGGTTGCCTCAACAACGCCGGCATATCGATCGCCACCTTCTGGGAATTCACGTAGAGCGAGCCGCCGCTCTCGCTCGCTTCCACGGTCCCGCTGATGCCCCTGAAACCGGGCATCTTTTCCACGTGCCCGAGCGCAAGCCCCGCGAAGCGCCCTTTGACGGAGTACTCGACCGGCTTCTGCCATGGACCGCGCCAGCGCACGGCGACATCGCGCAGACCGCCCCTGGGCGAGAATCGCGCGAGCTGCCTGCGCGCTTCATCGCCAAGCGGCAGGTGGTCCGCGAGAGCCACGACCGGCTCGAGGTTCAACTCGTCGACCTGGAAGTCTCCTTGCAGCGCGGCGCCCCTTGCACCGGCGACCATCCTCAGCCGGAGGTTGCTCGGGTGGAGCTTCAGGCCGCCCGTTGTCGTCATCGCGAGCTTCGACGTGGTGAGCTCGATGCCCTCCCGCGACGATTTCCAGCCGATCCGCCCGGAGAGCTCCGTCAGATCGAGCTCGGGCAGGTCCTGCGCGAGCTGTGTCCGCACGCCGACGAGATGCACGTCCGCCGTCGCGCCGGTCAGCTGCCGGTCGCTGAAGCTAAGCCACGCTCGCAGCGCGCCCTGGCCGCGGGGAAACCTGACCGGGAAGGAGATCCACTGGCGCCACGCGGCGATGTCCACGTACTCGAGCTGCAGGAAAAGCCTGCCGTTCCATTTGGCAAGCGACTCCACGCCGTCGCCCACGACGTCGCCGCGAAGATCGAGCGGGGCCGCAAGCTCGCTCGGCGGCATCGCCTGGAGCCCGAAGCGATGGTGCGAGCCGCGGTTGATCATGTGCAGGTTGACGTGCCTGAACTCGATACGCGGCGCGCCGCGCTCCTCGTCGGTCCAGGCCACGGTGGCGTCGATGATCTCGATGTCCCTCTGGCGCAGGAGCCAGCCTGCAAACTCGTTGCCCCCGAGCCCCCCAGAGAGCGCGACGCCCGCAACGGAGATCCTCCCCGCCGGGTCGCGCCGCACCTCCAGCGTGGGACGATGAATGTCGAGCGCGTAGAAGCGCAGCTGCAGCGTGAGCAGCGACAGCCACGACACCGTGTTGTCGACGCGCGGGAGCTCGAGCGCGGGGCGGCCTTCGGCATCGAGGACGCGGACCCGCTCGAACACGAGCTTCGGACGCAATCCGTCCCAGTTCGCGCGAATGTCACCGATCTCGACGTTCCGGCCCGCCGCCTCGCTGATGACACGCTCGATGTCCGCGCGATACTCCCCGACGTTGGGCAGGATCCAGTAGCGCATGCCCAGTACCGCCGCGGCAAACGCGAATCCGGCCGCGAGCACCCCCCAGGTGAGCACACGGTAGGTCCAGAGCGAGCTGACTCGTACCCATTTCAGCGACTTGCCGGAGGCCACGTTTTGCCTGAGATTCAAAAAAATGCGATATTGCTTCAAGGATTTACGTATTCTAACCTCATTTGGCGATGGAATCCCAAAGCGCCGCTGCCGGGATCGCGGCCGATCCGATGCTCGCGCAGGCCGCGCGCCTGAGCCATTACGCCCGGCGCCTCATCGAGTCCGATCCTGCATGGTCATTGGACGCGGGCCTCGACCATGCGTTCAGCCGCGACGAGATGCTGGCCGCGCTCGAGGCGCATCCGGCGACGGATGAGGACTCCCTGTGGCGTTCTCTCCGCGTCCTGCGTCAACGCGTCATGTTGCGTCTCATCGCCCGCGATCTGGGAGGTCTCGCGCCGCTCGCCGAGGTGCTCGAGACCACCACGGCGCTCGCCGAGGTAACGATCAACCACGCGCTTGGGCAGCTGCACCGATGGCTCGCTGCGCACCATGGCCGGCCGGTGGGCGCCGCAAGCGGCACGCCCCAGGAACTTCACGTCGTGGGGATGGGCAAGCTCGGCGGGGCCGAGTTGAACGTCTCGTCGGATGTCGACCTCGTGTTCGTCTACCCCGAGGAAGGCGAGACCGATGGCGAGAAGCCGGTGAGCAACCATGAATTCTTCTCGCGCCTCGGGCGGCGCCTGATCGCCGCGCTCTCCGAGATCACCGCCGAGGGCAGCGTGTTCCGCGTGGACATGCGGCTGCGCCCCTACGGCGACGGGAGCCCCCTCGTCGCGAGCTTCGAGATGCTCGAGAACTACTTCGTCACCCAGGGCCGCGACTGGGAGCGCTACGCCTGGATCAAGGCGCGGGTACTGACAGGGGCGAGCGGCGCGGAGCTCGCCGAGCTCGTTCGCCCGTTCGTCTATCGCCGTCACCTCGACTATCACGCGCTCGCCTCGCTGCGCGAGCTCCACCGGCAGATCCGGAGAGAGGTCGAGCGGCGCGACCTTGCGGGCAACATCAAGCTCGGGCGCGGCGGCATCCGCGAGGTCGAGTTCGTCGTGCAGGTCTTCCAGCTGATCCGCGGCGGCCGCGACCCCGCGTTACGCGCACAGCCGACGCTTGCCGTGCTGCCGCTGCTGGCCGCGCGCAACCTCCTTCCGGCTGCGGCGACGCGCGAGCTCGCGGAGTCCTACGCGTTCCTGCGCAAGCTCGAGCACCGCCTGCAATACCTTGACGACCAGCAGACCCACGTGCTGCCGTCCGCGGACAGCGATCAGACCCTCGTCGCCGAGGCGATGGGCTGCGCCGACGCGGCAGGGCTCGTGAGCCTGCTCGATACGCAACGTGCGCGCGTTGCCGCGGTATTCGACGGCATTTTTGCCTCGGCCGCCGGCGGGGAGCATCCGCTCGCGCACGTGTGGCAGGAGAGCACGGACGTGGAAGCCTGCGCGCACGCTCTCGCGCAGCTTGGCTACCGGCATCCGGAGGACATCGGGAAGCGCCTGAAAGCCATGCGCACGGGCAACCGCTACCGCGAGATGCCGGCGACAAGCCAGTCCCAGCTCGACCGGCTGATACCGCTGACGGTCGAGAGCGCGGCGGCGGAGAAGAACCCGGACGCGACGCTCGAGCGCATGCTCGATCTGCTCGAATGCGTGAGCCGGCGCAGCGCCTACCTCGCGCTGCTCGAGGAATTTCCGCAGGCGCTGACGAGGCTGGCGGCGATGATGAGCGCGAGCCCCTGGGTCGCACAGTACCTCACCCAGTATCCAATCCTGCTCGACGAGCTGCTCGACACCCGCGCGCTCTATACCGCGCCCGACTGGCCGGCCGCCCTCGAGCACCTCCACGCGCAGCTGGTGGACGCCGCAGCCGACACCGAGAAGCAGATGGAACTCCTGCGGCATTTCAAGCATGCCCACACCATGCGCCTCATCGCCCAGGATCTCGCAGGGCTCCTCCCGATCGAGACCCTGAGCGACCACCTGAGCGATCTCGCGTGCGTGCTGCTCGACGAAGTGCTGCGCATCACCTGGCCGACAGTCCGCCACGCGCATCGCCCCGATCCGCGCTTCGCGATCATCGGCTACGGCAAACTGGGCGGCAAGGAGCTCGGCTATGCGGGCGATCTCGACATCGTGTTTCTCTACGATGACGACGCGCCCGAGGCGCCCGAAATCTACGCGCGCTTCGCGCAGCGCGTGAATGCCTGGCTCACGACCGTGACGGCGGCGGGCGTGCTCTACGAAACGGACCTTCGCCTGCGGCCCGACGGCGCAGGCGGGCTGCTGGTAAGTCCCCTCGAGAGCTTCAAGGAGTACCAGGCGAAGCACGCGTGGATGTGGGAGCACCAGGCGCTCACGCGCGCACGCTTCGTTGCCGGCGACCGCAAGATCGGAGCCGCCTTCGAGGCGCTTCGCGTGGATATCCTCAGGCAGCACCGTGATTCCGATACGCTTCGCCGCGAAGTCCTCGCCATGCGGCAGAAGCTCCTCGACGGTCATCCCAACCGCTCGGCCCTTTTCGACCTCAAGCACGATCGCGGAGGGCTGATCGACGTGGAGTTCACGGTGCAATTCCTCGTGCTCGGCCACGCCCACCGCTATTCCGAGCTCACGGGCAACATCGGCAATCTCGCGCTCCTGAAGCTTGCGGCGCGGCTTGGCCTGCTCAGCGCGGAGCGCGCGCAGGCGGCGCACGACGCTTACCGCCGCTTCAGGCAACTGCAGCACAGCGTGCGCCTGCAGGGAGAGCGTTACGCGCGTGTGGAGCCCGAGAGCGTCGCGGCGGAGCGGCAGGCGGTGGTAGCGCTATGGGCCGACGTGTTCGGGGAGGCGTGCTAGCGCACTCCGCTCCATTGGGGCCCGCCCGTGCGCGGGACCGGGCGGGACAGATCCGGCGGAATTCTCAGCTGCTGGCGACCCGCGCAGGCGCAGCCTCCGCGCCCGCGGCGCGCTGGCCGAGCAGGCGGTAGACGGTGAGGCTGCCTTTGCCCTTCACCTGGACTTCGTGCGGGCCTTCGAAGTCGAACCGGTTGCGTGCCCGGCGGTACGTCGTAGCGTCAACGAGAATCATGCTGGGGCCGGCCTGCTCGGTTACGCGGCTTGCGATGTTGACGGTGTCGCCCCACAGGTCGTAGATGAACTTCTTCATGCCGATCACGCCCGCGACGACGGGCCCGGTGCCGATGCCGACGTGAATCTGCAGCCGCGCCTGCTTGACGCCCGACAGTGCCTCCATGTAGTCGCGCATCTCGATCGCCATGCCGCAGATGTCGCTGCAGTACTCGCGCCCGCTTCCCGTGCTGTCTGCGCCTCCGTGGTGCTCGTCCAAGCCGCCCGCCACCATGTAGGCATCCCCGATGGTCTTGATCTTCTCCAGGCCGAACTTCTCCGCCAGCTGGTCGAAATGCGAGAACACCTCGTTCAGCAGCGTGACCATGAACTTGGGCGGCATCTCCTCGGCGAGGCGGGTGAAGTTGATGATGTCGGCAAACATCACGGTCACGTCCGAGAACCCGTCCGCGATCGTCGTCTGGCTTGCCTTCAGCCGCTCCGCGATGGGCCCGGGAAGGATGTTGAGGAGCAGCCGTTCCGACTTTTCCTGCTCATCCTGCAGCAGCCGGTACTGCTCATCCACCCGCGCCTGAAGCCGGTCGCGTTGGCGCACGAAGAAGCTGATGAGGAGATACACGATCGTCGACATCGCCGCGAAATTGAGGGCAAAGAAGACGGCGATCGATTGCGCCGAGACCCCCGCCTCGGTGCCCTCGGTGAGAAAGTAGTCGAAGAATCCCGACACGGCGGTCATCACAAGGTAGGCGAAGAACCATGGCAGGGACTCGCGCGGCCCCTGGAACATCATGACGCCCACCGGCGCAAGAAGGGCCCAGAGCATGACGCCCGAGGAGCTCACGTAGCTGCCGATGCTCCACTGCATCACGAACGGCACGAAGAGAAAGAGGCTCGTCTGGATGAAGCGGAAGAGAGCGAAGTTCCGGTTCCAGAGGAAAAGCGCGAGCGAGGCGGCAGAAAACAGGATGTAGGAGAAGGGCACCGTGGTGGAGAACTTGATGCCCATCGCCTGGTAGATGACGAGCCACAGCATCGCGCCGAAGCCCATCAGACCGGACGCAAAGATCGCGAGCGTCTTGTTCAGCCGTTCCTGCTCGCTGTCCTCGTCGCTGATGACGCGCTGGCCGAGCCGCTGCAGCCATCCCCGCACACCGACCGGCATGAATGCTCCCTCGCAACCCGCAATTCCGCGCACGAGAAGCGGCCGCGGAAATGGGCCAATTCTACTCAGAGGCGGCGCAGGATGCCACCGCCCGCGCGTGGCAAAGTGCGCACCGGAACCAAAGTCGCGCCGCGCGACCGCAACGCTCGGGGCATCGAACTCGTCCGTTGGACATGCGCTAGAATGGCACTTTCCTCCTATGGATCCCGCAATGTCCTCGATGGCCGATCGCGATGGTCAGATCTGGTATGACGGCCGGCTCGTGCCCTGGCGCGACGCCACCACGCACGTTCTCACGCATACGCTGCACTACGGCATGGGCGTGTTCGAAGGCGTTCGCGCCTACAAGACGCCGGCCGGCGCCGCGATCTTTCGCCTTCGCGAGCACACGGACCGGCTCTTCCGCTCGGCGCACATCAACGGCATGAAGATTCCCTACGACAAGGAGACGCTGCTCGAGGCGCAGAAGGAAGTGGTGCGCGCCAACCGCCTGGAGGCCTGCTATATCCGGCCGATCGCGTTCTACGGATCCGAGGCCATGGGCATCTCGGCCAAGAGCATCAGCATCCACGTGGCGATCGCCGCCTGGTCGTGGGGCGCCTACCTCGGAGCGGACGCGATCGAGCGCGGCATCCGCGTCAAGACCTCCTCCTACGCGCGCCACCACGTCAATGTGACCATGTGCAAGGCGAAGTCGGTCGGCACCTACATGAACTCGATCCTGGCGCATCACGAGGTCGCGCAGGACGGCTACGATGAGGCGCTGCTTCTCGACGTCGACGGCTTCGTCGCAGAGGGCGCGGGCGAGAACATCTTCATCGTGCGCAACGGCGCGCTCTACGAGCCCGAGCTCACGTCCTCGCTCGAAGGCATCACCCGGGATTCCGTCATCCGCATCGCCGCGGACTTCGGATTGCCCGTCATCGCCAAGCGCATCACGCGCGACGAGGTCTACACGGCCGACGAGGCCTTTTTTACCGGCACCGCGGCGGAAGTGACGCCGATCCGCGAGCTCGACAACCGCATGATCGGCGCCGGCGGGCGCGGCCCGGTGACAGCGAAGCTGCAGAAGGCGTTCTTCGACTGCGTGACCGGAAAATCCGACCGCTACGGCCAGTGGCTGACGCCGGTGGCCGGGTAACCACGAATTCCGCGAACGCCCCTCACCCATGCCCGAACAGACGGCCAACAGGGCGCGCCACGTCGAGATCACGGCAAAGGACCTGCCGCTGCACTGCCCGATGGACTCGATGCTGCTCTGGAACGCACATCCACGCGTCTACCTGCCGATTGAGAAGACCGGCGAGGCGCTTTGCCCCTATTGCGGAACACGCTACACGCTCAAAGGCGGCGCCACCGGGCCAGGCCACTGACTGTCACGGGTATTGATGGCCATTCGCCATCCGCCATCCGCCATTCGCCATGACGAAAATCCTGGTCGTGGGTCCTTCGTGGATCGGGGACATGGTCCTCGCGCAGCCCATGCTGAAGCTCTTGCGTGCGCGGCACGAAGAACCCGTCATCGATGTCCTTGCGCCGGGCTGGACACTGCCGCTCGTCGCGCGAATGCCCGAGGTGAGGCGCGCGATCGAGATGCCGGTTGGCCACGGGGAGCTGCGGCTCGCGGCGCGCTGGGGACTCGGCCGCCGGTTGCGAAGCGAGCGCTATGACCAGGCGATCGTCCTGCCCAACACCTTCAAGTCCGCGCTGGTGCCGCTCTTCGCCGGCATCCCGGTGCGCACCGGTTACATCGGCGAGGCCCGATACGCCCTGCTGACGGACGCGCGCCGCCCGTCGCCGGAGCGGCTGCTGCAGCTGGCGGAACGCTACGGCGAGCTGGCGCTGCCCCGCGGAGAGACGCTGCGGGCGCCGCTGCCTCCGCTCGGCCTGCGCGTCGATGAGGCGGCGCGCCGTGCCCTGCTCTCCCGCCTCCAACTCGACACGCAGCGCCCCGCAGCGGCGTTCTGTCCGGGCGCGGAATACGGGCCCGCCAAGCGCTGGCCGGCGCGTCATTTTGCGGAGCTGGCGCAGGGTGTCGCCGCGCGCGGCTGCGCGGTCTGGCTCGTCGGCTCGGCGAACGATGCGCAACTCGCCTCCGAGATCGCCCGCGCTGCGGGCGGCGTTTGCCGCAACCTGTGCGGGGAGACCACGCTTGGCGAGGCGATCGATCTCCTCTCCGCGACGGCATTCGTGGTGACAAACGATTCCGGCCTCATGCACATCGCTGCCGCGCTCGGCAGGCCGCAGGTTGCCCTCTACGGCTCGAGCAGTCCCGAGTTCACGCCGCCGCTTTCGCCCAACGCCCGGGTCCTGAAGCTCGACCTGCCGTGCAGCCCGTGCTTCAAGCGCGAGTGTCCCCTGGGGCATTTCAACTGCATGAACAAGCTCGTGCCGGACCGCGTTCTGGAGGAGATCGACTTTGATAGAATCTCGTGACGGGGGGAGGTCCCCGGGCGACGGGCCGTGACCGCCGCGACAACAAGCCGATAACCGCGGTTCCGCAGATGAAGAAGGCGCTCTATCCCACGCCGCAGGACGCCGAGGCCGCGTTTTATGACGCGTTCACCAAATCCGACCTCGACGCGATGATGGCCGTGTGGGCCGACGACGATGACATCTATTGCATCCACCCGCAGGGGCCCCGGGTCGCGGGCGTCGAGCGCGTGCGCGAGTCCTGGCGGCAGGTCTTCGCGAGCGGGCAGACGCTGCGTTTTCAGCTGCGCGACCAGCAGTACGTCCGCGGCATGATGCTCGCCGTGCACAGCGTCTACGAGCACATCACGATCGCGGGGGAGTCCCGCTCGCGTGCGCCGATGGTTGCGACAAACATCTACCTGCGTACCGAGCGCGGCTGGAGAATGGTGGCGCATCATGCGTCGCCGGCGCCAGCCGCGTCGCCGACTGCCGACCCCGAGCGCAGGCGGGAGCCGAAGACACTGCACTGATTTGCACGTGGCTATGATCAGAGGAGAGAGATGAGCACTACCGATTTCGGAAAACCCGACGTGATCGTGGTCGGCGCGGGTAACGCGGCCGCCTGCGCGGCGCTCGCCGCGCGCGAGAACGGCGCGTCCGTCATCATGCTGGAGGCCGCGCCGATCGAGGACTGCGGCGGGAACAGCCGCTATACCGCCGGGTTGATGCGGGTAGCCTTCAACGGCGTTGATGACCTGGCGCAACTCATTCCGGATCTCACGGAGGACGAAAAGAAGACGCATGACTTCGGCAGCTACACGGCCGAGGCCTACTACGACGACATGGGCCGCATCACGCAGTACAGCACCGATCCGGATCTCTGCGAGATCCTGATCTCGCGCAGCTTCGAGACCCTGGTATGGCTGCGCAAGAAGGGCGTGCGCTTCCAGCCGAGCTACGGCCGCCAGTCCTACAAGATCGACGACAAGCGCTACAAGTTCTGGGGCGGGCTTGCGGCGGAGACGTGGGGCGGCGGACCCGGCCTCGTCGAGAACGAGCACAAGGCGTGCGAGCGCGAGGGCATCAGGATCTTCTACGAGACTCCCGCCGTCTCGCTCATCACCGACGACGACGGTCGCGTGCTGGGCGTGCGGGCGAGGCACCGGGGCAAGAACGTGCAGATTCAGTCAAACGCCGTCGTGCTCGCCTGCGGCGGCTTCGAGTCCAACGCCGAGATGCGGGCCCGCTATCTCGGCCCGGGCTGGGACCTGGCAAAGGTGCGCGGGACCCGCTACAACACCGGCCAGGGAATCAAGATGGCGCTCGACGCCGGCGCCATGCCCTACGGCCACTGGTCGGGCTGCCACGCCGTCGGCTGGGACATGAACGCCCCGCCTTTCGGGGATCTCGCCGTCGGCGACCAGTTCCAGAAGCACAGCTACCCGTGGGGAATCATGGTCAACGCCCGCGGCGAGCGATTCGTGGACGAAGGCGCCGATTTCCGCAACTACACCTATGCCAAGTACGGGCGCGTAATCCTCGAGCAGCCGGGCATGTTCGCGTGGCAGATCTTCGACAAGAAGATCATCCCGGTGCTGCGCGACGAGTACCGCATCAAGCAGGTGACGAAGGTGCGCGCCGACACGCTCGAGGAGCTCGTGAAGAAGCTCGAGGGGGTCAACGCCGCGAACTGCCTGCGCGAGATCGGGGCATACAACAAGGCGGTGCGAACCGACATCCCGTTCAACATGGCGATCAAGGACGGCCGCTGCACGGAGGGGCTCAAGATCAACAAGAGCAACTGGGCAAACCGGGTCGACGAAGCGCCCTTCGAGGCCTATGCGGTCACCTGCGGCGTCACGTTCAGCTTCGGAGGCGTGAAGGTGAGCAACGACGCCCAAGTCGAGGACACGGCGGGGAAACCCATCCCCGGGCTCTTTGCGGCGGGAGAGATGGTCGGCGGCATCTTCTACCACAACTACCCCGGCGGCACCGGCCTGACGTCAGGCTCCGTCTTTGGCAAGCTCGCGGGCACGAGCGCCGCCGCCTACGTAAAACGGAAATAGCAGCGAGGAGACGGGAATTCGCGAGACCGCTGCGGATTCGTCCCTGTACCATTCACGCATCCGGAGACGACAAATGAATGCGCCAGCCATCAAGATCACGAAGCCCGTCCGCGAGCAGGTCAGCGGGCAGGAATGGGAAGCCCGCGTCAATCTTGCCGCGTGCTACCGGCTGATGCACGAATACGGCATGGTCGAGATGGTGGCGAATCACATTTCCGCGCGCGTGCCGGGAACCGAGAACGAGTTCCTGATCAATCCCTACGGCATGCTCTACGAGGAGATGAACGCCTCGAGCATGATCCGCATCGATCTCGAGGGCAATGTGCTCTTCAACGCAACCGAGTACGGCGTCAACCAGGCGGGCTACGTGATCCACAGCGCGATCCACGGTGCGCGCCACGACGTCGATTGCGTCATTCACACGCACACCCTGGCGGGGATGGCGGTCTCGGCGATGAAGTGCGGGCTGATGCCGATCGCGCAGACCTCGATGCGCTGGGCGAAGGGCGTCTCGTATCACGACTTCGAGGGCATCGCGATCCGCACCGAAGAGCGCGAGCGGCTCGTCGAGGACCTCGGGACGAACGACGCGATGATTCTCCGCAACCACGGGCTGCTCACCTGCGGCCCCACCGTTCCGGAATGCTTCAACAACATGTTCCGCCTGGAGCGGGCGTGCCAGCTGCAGGTGATGACGCTTTCCTGCAACACCGAGCTCCAGCTTCCGCCTCAGGAGGTCATCGATCAGTGCTGGCATCTCTTCCAGCCCGGCGTGCGGCGCCGCCTGGGTCTCCTCGAGTGGCCTTCGCTGCTGCGCAAGCTCGATCGCGTCGATCCCTCCTATCGCGACTGATCTTGAAGAAGCGTGATGAGTGATGGGTGATGGGTGACGGGCAACGCGCGTCCTGCGCACGCCGCGCGTCCCTTCACTCATCGTTCATTATTGATATGGTGGCCTACCGCGCCCCCTTCTGGCTGCCGGGCGGCCATGCGCAAACGATCTATGCGGCCCGCTTTGCGCCGCGCGCTGTCGTGCGCTACCGGCGCGAGCGCTGGGAGACGCCGGACGGGGATTTCATCGAGCTCGACTGGGCAGTTGATCTTGATCGGGGACAGACCACGTTTTCACCCTCTCAAGTGCAGGCGCCAGCCAGGCAGGGAAAACGTGGTCTGTCCCCGTTAGTGCCGTTGGTGGCCCTGTTCCACGGGCTGGAAGGCGACTCCGGCAGCCATTACGCGCTCGCGCTGATGGCGGAAGTCGCGCGCCGCGGGTGGCGCGGCGTCGTTGCGCACTTTCGCGGCTGCAGCGGCGAGGAGAATCGTTTGCCGCGCGCCTATCACTCCGGCGACACCGCTGAAGCCGACTGGATCCTGCGGCGCCTCGCGGCAAGCCTGGCCGGCGCGCCGCTCTACGCGGCCGGCGTCTCGCTGGGCGGCAACGTGCTGCTGAAATGGCTGGGAGAAACCGGCGCCTCCGGACCCGCGGTGGTCAGACGGGCAGCGTCAGTGTCGGCGCCGGTTGATCTCATGGCGGCAGGCGATGCGCTGGATCACGGCATCAACCTCATGTACCGGCGGAATTTCCTGGTCACCATGAGAAGGAAAGCGCTCGCGAAGTTGAGGGGCTATCCCGGGCTGTATGATGCCGCGCGCGTGCGCGCGGCATCCACGCTGCGGGAATTCGACGATATTGTGACCGCACCGCTGCACGGCTTCGCCGACGCCAACGATTATTGGACGCGCGCCAGCAGCAAGCCGTGGCTGCGCCATATCGCGGTGCCCACGCTCATGATCAACGCGCGCAACGACCCGTTTCTGCCCGCCGCGGCGATGCCCGGACCGGCCGAGGTCGCGCCTGCGGTCGTTCTCGAGCAGCCGGCGACGGGCGGCCATGTCGGGTTCGTAAGCGGCCCATTCCCCGGCAATCTTGGCTGGCTCCCGCGCCGCATCCTGGATTTCTTCGGCGCACCGCCCGGGATCCCCGACCGGTGAATGGTCGACGGCGAATGGCGAATGAACTTGACCCCGTGACTGCCCTTTGCCGCGTGCGATAATTGGCGCTAACTCTCGCCGGTCATGAAAGTTCCTCCCGAGATTTTCAAGGCGTATGACGTCCGCGGCGTTGTCGGGCGCACGCTGACGCCGGACATCGTCGCCGCCATCGGTCAGGCTGTCGGATCCGAGGCGATCGCACGCGGGCGCAGGACGGTCGCAATCGGCCGCGACGGACGCCATTCCGGGCCCGAGCTCGCCGCGGCGCTCGCCCGCGGCCTGCAGGCAAGCGGCGTCGATGTGATCGACATCGGCCAGGCCGCAACGCCGATGCTCTACTACGCCGCGCACCACTTCGATACCCTCTCCGGCGTCGCCGTCACCGGGTCGCATAATCCCCCCGAGTACAACGGCCTGAAGGTCATGGTCGCCGGTGAAACGCTCTCGGGCGAGGCGATCCAGGCTCTTCGCGAGAGGATCGAGCAGGGGAAGCTCGCGACCGGCAGCGGCGGCTACCGCAGCGAGGACATTCGCGAGGCCTACTTGAAGCGCATCACCGGCGACGTGAAGCTCGCACGTCCGATGCGCCTTATCGTGGACTGCGGCAACGGCGTCGCCGGCGCGACCGCCCCTGAGCTCTATCGCCGCCTCGGCTGCGAGGTGACCGAGCTCTTCTGCGAAGTGGATGGAAGCTTCCCCAACCATCACCCGGATCCCTCGCAGCCGAAGAACCTGGTCGACGTTCAGAAAACACTTGCAGCCGGCAAGGGGGAGCTCGGATTCGCGTTCGATGGCGACGGCGATCGCCTGGGTGTCGTGACGAAGAGCGGAAAGATCATCTACCCCGACCGGCAGCTGATGCTCTTCGCGGCCGATGTGCTGAAACGCCACCCGGGCGCGCAGATCATCTTCGACGTGAAGTCCACGCGCCACCTTTTTTCGTGGATCCGCGAGCACGGCGGGACGCCCGTCCTGTGGAAGACCGGGCATTCGCTCATCAAGCAGAAGTTGAAGGAGACCGGGGCCCTTCTCGCCGGCGAGATGAGCGGCCACACCTTTTTCAAGGAGCGCTGGTACGGCTTCGACGATGCGCTCTACGCGGGAGCCCGCCTGCTGGAAATCCTGTCGCGTGAGGCGGACCCGAGCGCGGTGCTGGAAGGCCTGCCCGACGCCGTCAGCACGCCCGAACTGCACATCAAGCTGAACGAGGGCGAGAACTACGCGCTGATGGACAAGCTCAGGCAGTCGGCGCGCTTCGAGCGTGCGACGGAAGTCATCACGATCGACGGGCTCCGCGTCGAGTACGCAGACGGCTTCGGGCTCGCGCGCCCTTCCAACACGACGCCTGTTGTCGTGCTGCGCTTCGAGGCGGACAACGAGGCTGCCATCAAGCGCATCCAGGAGGATTTCCGGCGCGCCCTGCTCGCCGCAAAACCCGGAATGGCGCTGCCCTTCTGAAAAAAAACGGGGCGGCGATCTGCCGTTGCCCCGGGCGACAGGCGTCAACGCCCGGTTTTTTCGACGTCGTCCCAGCTTACGAATTCGCTCTTGCCATCAATGCGGTAGCGCCGCTTGCGCAGGCGCGGGTAGTCGCACACGTCGAACGGCAGGCGGTTGCCTCCGACGAGGTAGGCGAGAACCTCCTGATGCGGATTGCGCAGCAGGTGCGGCGCGGACCCCGCGACGAAGCCCATGAAATCGCCGGGGCCGACTTCCATCGTTTCCTCCCCGATCTCCGCGATGCCGCGGCCCGAGAGGATATAGATCCATTCCTCGTCCTGGTGATGGAAATGGTACACGGTGCTGACGTGACCCGGACGGAGCCGCACGAGGTGCACGCCAAGGCTCCTTAACCCGACCGCATCGCCGAGCGAGCGGTTGTGGCGAACGACGCCCGGATCGAGCGCGTGCACGCGCGCCTCCTCGGGCATCGATTCGATCCGGGAAGCCTTGAGCAGTGGATGGGGACGGTCAGTCGCGGCCATGGAGACCTCGTTCCTGGTTAACGCTTCGGACGCCCTCGGCCGGCTTTCGTGATCGGCCCGTCCGTGAACTCGAAATCGGCAATCACCATGTGATGATCGGACGCGGGCGTCGGCCGTACTTCATACCGCAGCGGGCGCAGGTGCCCGCTGTAGAAGAGGTGATCGAGCACGTACGGCCGCCGGCGCCAGGTGACCTCCTTCGACTGCACGGTGCGGTAGCCTGCGTCGGCAAACTGCCGCAGCAGCGATTCGTGGCGGCTCACGTTGAAATCGCCCCCGAGGAG
>DASPGR010000343.1:0-5059 GCA_035620515.1 Burkholderiales bacterium
CTCCTCGTCCTTCGTCTCGTTGAAGAAGAAATGCTCCGCGCCTTGCGGCATCACGCGGCAGTGACCCGCACGCACTTCGGTGCGCTCACCGCGCTGTCCCACTGTACCGTGGCCCTTCAGGTAAACGGCGATCTCGTCGCAATTTCGGTGCAGGTGCTTGGCGTGCGTCGACCCGGGCCGGAAAATGGAATGA
The DNA here is from genome assembly GCA_035620515.1 of Burkholderiales bacterium. GTDB lineage: Bacteria > Pseudomonadota > Gammaproteobacteria > Burkholderiales > SG8-41 > SG8-41. The sequence continues at coordinate 194 of DASPGR010000343.1, forward strand.
AAGAGCGTCGTGGAGCTCCCGTTCCTGCCCGAGATCGGCAGCCGGAACTCGGAAATCGCCCAGCCCTCCCCTTCCTTCATATTCTCGGGACGGACGTCATCGACGTGCACGAGCGGATACTTCAGAGCCATTGCAGTCCTCTTTCGCGGAACGTGGGTTGCGCCAGGTTCTCTCGGCGTCTCGGCGGTTCAGAGTTCAAGCCCGGCAGCCTTGACCTGCGGCTAAATTAACCCGCGGGCGATGCCGCCGTCCACCAGGATCGACTGGCAATTTACGTAGCTCGCCTTGTGCGAGGCGAGGAACACCACCATCGCAGCGATTTCCTCCGGCTGGCCGAAGCGTTTCATCGGAATCTCCTCCCTGAACTCGTGGATGATGTCCTCCGGCTTCACGCCGCGCTCCCGCGCGAGCCGGTCCGCCCGCGTGGTCCAGAGCTGCGTCAGCGTCCGACCGGGCGAGACCGCATTGACGCGGATATTGTACGGCTGGAACTCGGCGCCCAGCGTCTTCACCAGCGCGATGAGGCCCGCCTTGTGCACATTGGACACCACCTGATTGGGATACGGCATGCGCGCGCCGGCAGCGCCCAGGATCACCACGCGCCCGCCCGCCTTCGAGCGCTTGAGCGCATCGAGCCCCGCGCGGATCACGCGCACTGCGCCGAGCACGTTGAATTCGTAGTTCGCGATCCAGGCCGCGTCATCCAGCTCCTCGAACAGCGCGCGCTGGCTGCCGCCGACCGCCGAGACCAGAATATCGAGTGCGGGCGCCTCGCGGGCGAGCCAGTCCTGGAGGCGCGCGACATCCTCAGCCAGCGTAACGTCGGCAGTGAACCGTGGCGGCTCGACCCCGGTCGCCTTCTTCAATTGCGCGGCCGCGCGCTTGAGCTTGTCCGGGCTCCTCGAGCATATGAGAACGCGGGCGCCCTCCTCGAGCAGTCCCTTCGCGCTCTCGTAGCCGATGCCTTCGCTTGCCCCGACGACGAGCGCGATTTCTCCCTTGATTCCCAGATCCATCCAGAGACCGCGGCCAGGCGTCGGAGATTGCGGTGAAAAGGAATGCGGAAGAACGCGGGTCGCCGTCACTCGAGCTTCGCGCCGGACTCCTTGATCACCTTTGCGTACTTGTCGTAATCAGACTTCAGGCGTTGCGCGAACTGCTCCGGAGTCATGTGCATGGGATCCAGCGTCTGGCTCGTCAGAATCTTTGTCACCTCGGGAGCCGAAAGCGCTTTCTGCAGCTCCGCATTGAGCTTGTCCACGATCGGCCGGGGCGTGCGCGCCGGCACAAAGACGCCCACCCAGGCGGTGAACTCGTAGCCCGGAACGGTCTCGGCGATCGCGGGCACGTCGGGATACTGCGCGACGCGCTTCTCGGACGTCACCCCGAGCGGCCGCACGCGCTTCGCGCTCAAGTGCGGTATGAGCGATCCGATCGTGGCGATCATCGCTTGTGTCTCGCCGGACGCGATCGCGATCCCCGCTGGGCCGCCGCCCTTGTAGGGCACGTGCACCATCCGGGTACCCGTCATCGTGTTGAGCATGGCCATGGTGAGATGCACGAAGCTGCCGCTTCCGGAGGATGCGTAAACGAGTTCACCCGGGCGCTTCTTCGCCAACGCAATCAGCTCTTTCACCGATGTTGCCGGGACCGACGGATGCACGACGAGCATGCCCACCTGCAACGCGAGCGGCGTGACGCCGATGAAGTCGTTCAGCGTGTCGTAGCGCAGCTTCTTGTAGAGGTGCGCATTGGCGACGTGGGTCGCGGAATGGACCATTACGTTGTAGCCATCCGGCTTGCTTTTCGCAAACAGCTCGGCGCCGATCGTCCCCGACGCCCCGCCGCGGTTCTCGATCACGAACTGCTGGCCCAGGTTCTGCGTCATCTTCTGAAAGACAATGCGGCCTACGACGTCGTTGGAACCTCCGGGCGGCCACGGGATCATGACCCGGACGGGCTTGGTGGGATAGGCCTGTGCGATGGCAACGGACGACACGGAAGAACACGCAACGACAGCCAGCACGGCTGCAAGAGCGCGCAGGATGATCTTCATGGGAGCCCCGGTAGAGGAACGGTGGATAGAGGGGGAATGATTATCCACGAAAATCGGCGGCCAATACAGTTCTCCGCCAGGCAGGCTGCCCAAAAACAATCAGGCCACCGTCGAGATGGCCTGATCGTCCGCTGCCGGGATCCGCGACCTCGAATCTGTCGCGGGCGAGCGCGCCTACTTGATGATGCCGATCTGCTTCATCAGCTTGCCGTAGCGGTCGTAATCCGACTTCAGACGCGCGTCAAACTGCTCGGGCGTCATGTAGAGCGGATCGAGCGTCTGGGCGCTCAACTTGCTCGAGACGCCGGGATCCGCGAGCGCCTTCTTGAGAGCGGCGTTGAGCGCATCGATGATCGGCTTGGGCGTGCCCTTGGGCGCCAGGCAACCTACCCATGCGGTGAACTCATAGCCGGGCACCGCTTCCCCGATCGTGGGCACGTTTGGAAACGCCTTGACCCGCTCCGGTGAGGTCACACCGAGCGCGCGGATCCGTCCCGCTTTCAGATGGGGAAAGAGCGAACCGATCGTGCCGATATTGCTCTGGACCTCCCCCGAAATAAGCGCCACCGACGACGGGCCACCGCCCTTGTACGGAACGTGCAGGATGTTGGTCTTGGACATCGACGTGAACATCGCCATCGTCAGATGCGTGAAGCTTCCAAGCCCTGCAGAACCGTACGTGACTTCACCCGGCCGCTTCCTTGCCAGCGCCACGAGCTCCTGGGTCGTCTTGACGGGCATCGAGGGATGCACGACGAGCATCGCCACCTGTCTCGCAAGGGCGGTGACGCCGACGAAGTCGCCCAGCGTGTCGTACTTGATCTTGCCCCGGTACATGTAGGCGTTGGCGATATGAGTGGTCGACTGAATCATGATGGTGTAGCCGTCGGGCGCGCTGTTGGCAACCACCTGGGCTCCAATCGTGCCTGACGCGCCACCGCGGTTCTCCACGACGAACTGCTGGCCCATGATCTCCGGCATCTTCTGGAACACGATCCGCGCCGTCACGTCATTGGATCCCCCGGGCGGGAACACCACCAGCACGCGCACCGGGCGCTCCGGATAGGCTGCCTGGACCGTCGATGATGCGATCGGAAAGATCAGCGCCGCAAGCAGCGCTGGCAATACCATTCGGAAACAAGACTTCATGATTTGCTCCCCCTCTGTTTCAGTTAAGACCGACGTTCGTCCGACGGGTCGAATCTTATTACATTTGACCGGCGGTCGCCACGGGCCGGCCTATTCGTCGCCGTCGACGCGCTGCCACTCAAAAAAAACAGGCCACCTCTCAAGTGGCCCGTTTGTGCGGCACGAAACGTGTGCAGATGACGCCTTCAATCCTGGATGACGCCGACCTGTTTCATGAGCTTCTGGTAGCGCGTGTAGTCGGATTTCAGGCGGGCCGCGAACTGCTCCGGCGTCATGTACATCGGATCCAGCGTCACATTCGTCAACGCTTTCACCACCTGGGGATCCGAGAGCGCCTTCTTGAGATCGAGATTGAGTTTCTTGACGATCGCATTCGGGGTTCGGGCGGGAACGAACGCCCCGACCCAGGCGGTGAACTCAAACCCCGGAACGACCTCGCCGATTGCCGGAACGTCCGGGAATTTCGGGTTTCGCTCCTTGGAGGTCACTCCCAGCGGGCGCATTCTCTGCGCCTTGATGTGCCGGTAAAACGAGCCGATGGTGCCGACCGTGACCTGGACCTCTCCTGACATCAGCGCAATCGACAACGGGCCGCCGCCGCGGTACGGCACGTGTGTCATGTCGGTATTGCTGAGTGACATGAACATCGCCATGTTGAGGTGCACAAAGCTGCCCAGCCCGGCAGTACCATAGTTGATGTCATCGGGGCGTTTCTTGGCCAGCGCGATGAGGTCCCGGATCGACTTCACCGGCATCGAGGGGTGCACGACCAGCATGCCCACCTGCCGCGCCATCGGCGTCAATCCGGTGAAATCACCGAGCGTGTCGTATGGCAGCTTGCCCTTGTACATGAACGCGTTGGCGATATGGGTGGTCGACTGCACCATGATCGTGTAGCCATCGGGAGGGCTCTCCGCCACCACGGCGGCACCAAGGCTTCCGGCCGCGCCACCCCGGTTCTCGATGACGAACTGCTGCCCCACGATGTCCGGCATCTTGTTGAACACGATGCGGGCAGTCACGTCATTTGATCCCCCCGGCGGAAATACGACGATTACGCGTATCGGCCGGTCGGGATAGGCGGCCTGGACAATCGTGGCAATCGGAAACAGGAGCGAAGCGAGCAGTGCACTGACCACAACTCGAATGCAGGACATCATGATGTTCCTCCTCGTTTGTTATCGTGGAGCCTCTGCCATACAGCGACCATCAACAGCGAGAGACACGTCAACTGTAAACGGAGAGCGCGGCAGCGTCGACCCTCCGCTATAATGGCCGCTTCCAACTGAGATCCGAGTCCCGTCCGGAAGTTCTTCTGGACGCCTGATTTTTCTGGAGAAAACCCGTATGGCACTGCCCCTCGAAGGCGTGAGAGTGCTCGATCTCACCAACATCATGGCAGGTCCCTACTGCACGATGGTGCTGGGCGACATGGGCGCCGAGGTGATCAAGGTCGAGAACGTTCCGGAGGGAGACGGCACCCGGCGCTTCGAACCACAGGTGAACGGCGAGAGCTACTGCTTCGCGGTGCTCAACCGCAACAAGAAGAGCCTCGGGCTCAACATGAAGGATCCACGCGGCAAGGACATCTTCATGAAGCTTGCGGCTCGTGCCGACATCATCGTGGAGAACTTCCGACCGGGCGTGACGCGCAAGCTCGG